>JAIOSQ010000169.1 GCA_021107535.1 Bacteroidales bacterium
AATATTTTGAAGACTATTTAAAATTGACAAAAGAACTCTATGAATCCAATCCCAAAAATGTAGACTTTAAAAACGGCCTGGCCATATCGTACTCTAAACTCGGAGAGACGTACACTTCCCTGGGCAAGTTGGACAATGCCTTGAAATATTTTGAAGACGATTTAAAATTGACAAAAGAACTCTATGAATCCAGTCCCAAAAATGTAAGATTTAAAAACGGCTTGGCTATATCGTATTTTAAACTCGGATCTACGTACACTTCCCTGGGCAAGTTGGACAATGCCTTGAAATATTTTGAAGACGAGACAGTATTATTTGAAGAACTCTCTGAATCCAATCCCAAAAATGTAGGATTTAAAAACGGCCTGGCCATATCATACTCTAATCTCGGATCTACGTACACTTCCCTGGGCAAGTTGGACAAAGCCTTGAAATATTTTGAAGACGATTTAAAATTGACAAAAGAACTCTATGAATCCAATCCCAAAAATGTAGACTTTAAAAACGGCTTGGCCATATCGTACGCTAAACTCGGAGAGATGTACACTTCCCTGGGCAAGTTGGACAAAGCCTTGAAATATTTTGAAGACTATTTAAAATTGACAAAAGAACTCTATGAATCCAATCCAAAAAATGTTGGCTTTAAAAACGGCTTGGCCATATCGTACGCTAAACTCGGAGAGACGTACACTTCCCTGGGCAATTTGGACAATGCCTTGAAATATTTTAAAGACGAATTAAAATTGACAAAAGAACTCTATGAATCCAATCCAAAAAATGTTGGCTTTAAAAACGGCTTGGCCGTATCGTATGCTGAATTGGGAGAGTTTTATAGAAATAAGAAAACCGAAAATAATATTGCCAGGGAATATTTTCAAAAAGCAAAATTATTATTGGAGGATTTGGTGCAAGACTCCCCCACCAATAGTGAGTTTGGTAAAAATTGGTTGCAGATAAATAAAGAGTTGGATAATTTGTAAGAGAAAGCAAAAAAAATACAATGAATGACCCCGAGGCAGAGCCTCGAAGAATTCTTTTCGATTAAATAGAATATCAGGGTATAACAATTAAAAGTATTAATGCAGTCCCGTAAATCCCGATAGTTATGGGGAGGAGTTCATTATGATTGCTGTTGCTCATTAATACCCAAAACCCCAAAATGTCCCCCTTTTTTTGAAAAAGTTTATTAACAATCTGGTATTGCTTGAATTGAATATTGGGCTTCAGGCATTTTTTTGCCGGGTACCGTATGCCCGGGTCAGATATCTGTTAATCTGTTAATCTGTTAATCAATAATGAATCTCATTCAAAAAAAACCTTATCTTTATTCCCTACGACCACACTGAGAATTATTCTGCCTCCGGATCGCCTCCCAAATCCTACGACCACGACTGTAATAGCCATTATTTATTAATAAAAACCAAAGCATGAAAAAAGCATTCCTCCTCACCTCCCTGATAATCTTTATGGCCACCGCTGCCCTGCAGGCTCAAGTGGTGAAAAGCATCGGCCTACAGCCGGGCATCGTATGGGCCAAACAAAGCCGGGACTATAAAGACATTAGCATTGAAGACTATTTATCGTACCGCACAGGTTTTCACATGGGTGTGAACCTGGAGTTCCTGCAACATGAGTATTTCAGCATACTGGCTGAGGGGGGCTTTATACAAAAAGGCAACAAGATGGAGGTAAATGTCAGCACTCCCGAGGGGCTGCTTACGGGAGAGACAAAGATCTTCAAGACCTCCATAAAATACGCCTACCTGAGCCCCATGTTCAAGCTCAGGAAAGAATTCGGTGGTTTTGTGCCTTACCTTTTTGCAGGCCCGCGTATCGACTACCAGCTATCCTATACCTCGGATTTGTTGGCCGGCCTTGAGAATGATCTCAATAAACTCATCTTCGGCCTGAGCTACGGCCTTGGCCTGGAATATATGTTCGGCCCGGTAGGCGTGGCTGCGGTATTCCAGCATCAGTACGACCTCAGCAAACTCTACAACAAAGAGGCCGTTGAGGGAGAATATACCGGCCTCAGCATTAAAAACAATGCTTTTGTGCTTGATTTGGGGGTGAGGTTTTATTTGGGGAAAGATGAATAAAGAACAGAGGAACAAGCCTGCCTGCCGGCAGGCAGGGAACAAGGAATAAGAATATGGAAGTGGATGGTCGAAGAGGATCGCAGATTGCAGAGGAGGATAGAAGACAGAAGAAGTTATTACGACCATTAATCCATCAACTCAACACCCAACACTCAACACCCAACACTCCCTTGAAACCTGAAACCTTTTCTATACGTATACTGGTTAAAATCAACTAATTTTGTATTGATTTAAGATTCTTGAAACAGCAGCCAATGAAAAGTAACAAATACTTTTTCCTTCTTCTGATAGGCGGGATATTCCTGGCATCGTGCGTACCACAGAAAAAGATCATGTACCTGCAAGCGCTGTCAGATGATGATTCAATAAATACATTTGTAAACGAACGCAAGCTGGATTATAAGGTCCAGCCGGGCGATAACCTGTATATCAAGATAAACAGCCTGGAGGAAAGATCTACTGCCTATTTTAACCAGGGAGGGGAGGTCACCGGCGGGAGCAATCTTTACCTGACCACCTACCTGGTGAGCGATTCGGGATATTTTAATTTCCCATCACTGGGATTTTTATATGTGAAGGATATGACCGCTGAAGAAATTCAGGATGACATTGAACAGCGATTGGAGGAATACCTTAAAGATCCTGTTGTGATCGTAAGGCTGGCAAGCTTCAGGATTACCTTATTGGGCGAGTTTAACAGTCCGGGGAAATATGATGTCTACCAGAACAATATTAACATTTTTGAAGCGGTGTCCATGGGCGGCGACCTGACTGATTTCGCCAAAAGAAACCGTATAGCCATCATCCGGCAAACCGGCAATGGCTCTAAAATTATCCGGGTAGACCTGAATGACAAAAGAATTCTGGCATCTGATTATTATTATCTGTTGCCCAATGATATCGTATACGCTGAGCCTGTCAGGGCCAAACAATTCGTTTCAACAAATTTTCCTTATGGCTTAGTATTTTCTGTCCTTTCCACGATATTGCTGTTATATGTCTTTTTTACAAATTAAATATTCCTATGAACGAACAGGAAAACATATATAACCCTGATATCAGAGAAGAGTCCATTGACTATAAAGCCATATTTCTGAAATTTTTCAGATACTGGTATTTCTTTCTGATCTCGATCATTATTGCCCTGACCATTGCCTGGCTGTTCAATAAATTTACGAAACCTGTGTATGAAGTATCCTCAACCATACTCATTAAGGATCCGGGAAAAGCAGACCCGCAGACCCTGATCGGGATGGGAGCATACGGCAGAATGCAAGATAATATCCAGAATGAAATAGTGGTTATAAAATCATTTTCTGTGGTAAACAGGACGATCAAGAAGCTCGATTTTTATGTTTCATATTTCTTTGATGAAAGCTTTAAAACAACCGAACTTTATAATAATAATCCGTTTAAAGTTGTATTTGATACCCTTACACCCCAACCTGTCGGCCTCAGGTTTACCCTAATACCTGTGGGTAATAATTCTTTTGAACTATCTGCAGCGGGTGAAAATATCGGATATTATAACTATTCGGATTATGCTGCTGCTGCCGGCCTTTCAATTCCGTTATTACAATATGAGGAAGTGCATACCTTCGGTGAGAAAATTCAAACACCCTGGTTTTCATTTACCATTGTCAAAACCCCTGTTTTCGTTGCTAAGGCCCATGTCAATAACACTTATCAGTTTAATTTCAATAATATCGACCATTTAACAAGAAGATACAGAAATGTTGGAATTGGCCCTATTTCGCAGAACGCATCTATATTGAAGCTTAGCTTCAAGGGCAATAATCCCGGTAAAATGGTTGACTTCCTGAATATGCTGATGAGGGAATATCTTGTTATAGAATTGGAAGATAAAAGCAAGATCTCCCAGAACACCATTGAATTTATTAACCGTGAACTGGTCAAAATTGAAGATTCTTTAATGAGTTCTGAAAATGAGTTAAGGATTTTTATGACCGAGAACAAGGTGATGAACCTGGAATCACAAACAGATTATCTGTTTTCAACCTTATATGGATTGCAGAATGAAAAGGCCGCATTTTTGGTCAAGGCTAAATATTACGATCATTTAAAGCAATACATAGAAAAAGATGAGGGGCATTTGCTTATTCCTTCTTCCATGGGGATTGAAGATGATGTTGTTTCCAGCCAGATCCAAACCCTGATCGGCTTATATAATGAAAGGATAGAACTTTTATCAACGTCAACAGAAAAAAATCCATATTTATATAGCCTGGATGAACAAATCGGCTTGGCGAAAAGTACTTTGATTGAAAGCGTAAACAGTATCATCAGTACTTCCACGATCACGATCGGTGATATTGATGAAAGGATCAGCCAATTGTATGCCGATATTGGAGATCTTCCCGCCCTCGACAGGGAGTTTTTTAATATTCAGCGCCGTTTCGGAATTAAAAATTCATTATACACTTTCTTACTGCAAAAACGCTCAGAAGCGCAGATATCCCTTGCCTCTACCTTTCCCGATT
>JAIOSQ010000316.1 GCA_021107535.1 Bacteroidales bacterium
ACTCCCGAAAAATAATCATCCGCCCACGTTAAAGCAAACGTTTATTTCCTCTACCGGTAATCCTGAACCCCAAAGGGGGGCAGGATCCCCTGGCGGTTTGCAGTCAACTAGCAGGTACAATTTATTAGCGTTGCTGCAAAAGCTAACAGGTACTTCCTCCCCCGAGTACTCGGGGTCGTCAGCATGACAGTTTTTACTTACTGGCCTTGGCTAAGAGTCGAACCAATCCCAGAAAGATTTCATGAGTTTACTGGAGTTGTATATTGACCTTTTAAGTAAATCAGGCACTTACTTGACAAAGTAACTCATATTGACTATCTTTACATACCTCAATAAACTATGAATACGAAACCATTTTCTTATTACTTGATTAATTGAACTTATAAACCTTGTAAGCTAAGGTTATAGTAGAAATGATATTAATAAAGGGGATATAAAGAAACCCTTTTTAATTGGATCACACATTATGAACATAAGAATCATTCTCTCGTTCATTGCCTTTACATTTATGTTTGGTGCATTTGGCCAGAACAATTCAGTGATCGACTCACTGGAAAATATTTTAAGAACCGCCAAAGCGGATACCTCAAAGGTGGATTGCATGAACGCATTAAGCTTTAAATACAGGAATATCAACGACTATAAGACGGCCATGCAATATGCTGAATCCGCACTTGAATTGGCTCAAACACTGGATTATAAAAATGGTATTAATGAATCTTACAAAATAACTGTGCTCGTCTATGTGAGGATGGGTTATCCTCCTGAAGCGTTGGAAAGTTATTTCGCTTACTTGAAGATCTTTGAAGAAATCGGGAATAAGATGGGTATTGCTTCCTGTTACGGCAATATTGGGATAGTCTATGAGGTGATGGGTAATTATCCTGAAGCATTGGAATATTTTTTGGCTGCCTTGAAGATCTCTGAAGAAATCGGGAATAAGATGGGTATTGCTTCCTGTTACGGCAATATTGGGGAAGTCTATCAGAATCTGGGCAATCATCAGGAAGCATTGGAATATTATCTTGCTTCTTTGAAGATCTTTGAAGAAATCGGGGATAAGTATTTTATTTCTGTCTGTTACAACAGTATTGGGTGGGTCTATTGGCTTATGGGTAATCCTTCTGAAGCGTTGGAAAATTATTTCGCTTCCTTGAAAATCAAAGAAAAAGGCGGGTATAAGTCGGGTATTGCCAATTCTCGCAACAATATTGGTCTTATTTATCAGAACCAGGGCAATTATGCAGAAGCTTTGAAGAATTATTTCGCCGCTTTAAAGCTTTTTGAAGAAATCGGGCATAAAAAAGGTGCTGCCAGTTCATACAACAAAATTGGCACTATTTATCAAAAACAGGGCAATTATCATGATGCACGTAAATATTTAGATGACGGCCTTGCAATATCTAAAGAAATTAGAAATAAACCACGAATAAAGGATAATTACAAAGCTTTGTCAATATTAGACAGTGCTGAAGGCAATTTCGCACAGGCCATGGAACATTACAAGATGTATACCCTTTACAAGGACAGTTTGCTTAATGAAGAAAGCAATAACCAGATAGCCCTGCTGAAAATCCAGTACGAAACCGAGAAGAAAGACCGGGAGATCAAGCTTCTAAATAAAGACAAAGAACTGCAGGAGCAGAAGCTGAAGAAGCAAACACTTATTCGAAACGGGATGATCGCAGGCGTCGTTCTTATTGTCCTGGTTGGATTGCTTCTTTTCCGAAGCTTCAGGCTCAGGAAAAAACTGGAAAAGCAACAGGCAATCATACAAGAGCGTAAACGCATCAGCGCCGACCTGCATGACGATATCGGTTCAGGCCTTTCAAGGATCATGCTTCTGAGTGAACTTGAGAAGAATGAAGCCAAAACAGCAAAGACAGGGAAAGGAGTCGAAAAGATAGCAGCGATCTCCAGCGAACTTGCCACGAACATGGATGAGATCGTTTGGGCATTGAATTCAGATAACGATTACGTAGAAAACCTGGCGGCATATATCCGTCGGTTTGCCGTCGAATATTTTGAGAATTCTCCGGTCAGGTTGACAATCAAGACCCCGGGCAAGATGGATCACATTCCCATAAGCAGTGAGCGACGCAGGAACATTTTCTATACGGTGAAAGAGGCGCTTAACAATATTATCAAGCACGCGCAAGCTACAGAGGCCGAGCTGGGATTTAAAGTAAAGCAAAATGTATTGTCTGTTGTCATCAAAGACAACGGCAAAGGACTTCCTCACGGGGAACTGAACAGGTTCGGGAACGGTATAAACAATATGAGGAACCGGATGAAGAGTATTAATGGAAATCTGCAAATTGAAAGTCATTTGGGAACTAAGATCACCCTGTCTGTGCCTGTTTAATATAAGGAAAAAGTGTTACTACAGAATCCGGGAAAAAGAACTATTTTTGATCTGTCATGAGCGAAGAGAGAATAACAGTTTCCATTGTTGAAGACATCGAAGATATACGTGAAGCCTGGCGGCTCCTGATCAACGGCTCCCCGGGTTTCGAATGCGTTCACGTTTATGCTGATGCTGAAGAAGCACTCCAAAATATGCCATCAAAAGATATTGATATTGTTCTTATGGACATCGGTCTCCCGGGAATGGATGGTATTAGCTGCTTGAAAGCACTGAAACCTGTCATGCCCAATGCCCAGTTCATGATGTGTACGGTATACCAGGATGACGGCCATATCTTTAACGCCCTCCAGTCAGGCGCCTCCGGTTACATTTTAAAACGTATGTCCCCTGCCGGGATACTGGAAGCTATCCGTGACCTCCACGACGGCGGTTCGCCCATGAGCAGCGAAATTGCCAGGAAGGTAGTCGATTCCATGCAAAATAAGGGGAAAACAGCTGAAACGGTTGAAATGCTGACCAACCGGGAAACGGAAATACTGGATCTTCTCGCCAAAGGATACCTATACAAAGAGATTGCCTCTGAGCTCTTCATAAGCACTCACACCGTAAGGAAACACATCTACAACATCTACGGCAAGCTTCATGTGCAAAACCGCACCGAGGCGTTGAACAAAGCATACCGGAGATAAAAGCCCCTTTTATTTTTTCCAGTATAGAATTGCTATATGTGAATATAAGCATAAAGTGGTATTGCAAGCCATCATATTGGGCTGTAACTTTATGGTAATGAAATCATTGAGTCCTTAAAATCAATATTTAATAAATATAATGTTCACCAAAATTTTTACATCATGAAACCAAAATTTTACTTCCCGGTTATTTTCGTTCTGCTGTTTCTCTGGTCATCGATCAGCATTTTTTCACAATCAGTAAGCCCCGATAAAGTGATTACTCCTGTTGGTTTCGACAAATCAGAAAAACTCAGTAATGTAAAAGTAATTCCTCCGATATCACCTGATCATTCATGGAAAGATGGTGTGATACCCATTAATGAAGAATTCGGTGAGGAATTGAATACCCCTTCACCCTGGACCGGGCCTGATCCTGCGCTGCGGGATGGAACGATGGGCAGTACCACGGCTGCAACTGTTCATAATAATTTTGCAGGTGTCGGCATCTATACGACTTTAGGTGGTAGGGTTCCGCCAGATCCTAATGGTGATGTCGGGCCAGATCATTATATGCAAATGGTAGAGGCAAGATTCCAGATTTTTGATAAAAGCGGCAACTCTTTATATGGCCCTGCCTTCAACAATACTCTCTGGGATAGCGCATTTAACAACCTTGATGGATCTGGTGATCCCAATGTGCAGTACGATGCATATGCCGATCGATGGATCGTATCACAACGTTGGCATAATCCTGAACCTCCTCATAATGTGCTTATAGCAGTTTCAGAAACCGGTGACCCGACAGGGGCATGGTATCGCTATGTATATGAGGTTGACACTAAGCCTTATTTTCCTAAATTAGGTGTATGGCCGGATGGTTATTATTTCACCACAGCCTTTTGGCAACAAGGATCAGGTGTATATGTGGTTGACCGGAGCGCCATGATCGCTGGTGATCCAACAGCCCAGCTGATCATGTTCACTACGCCATATGACTTTTTACTTCCGTCTGATGCAGATGGTGCCAACCAGCCACCGGCAGGATCCCCCGCCTATATGATGTGCCTGGAATCTACCCTCGAGATATGGGAAGTTGAAGTGGATTGGGGGACCCCTTCTAATTCAAGCATGACCCATACCACAACACTATACAGGGATCCTCCTTACCCAGCAGAATTTGGCAGAATCAGCCAGCCGGGAACGACTACAGAGCTGGAACCATGGTCAGTGCGCTGTATTATGTACCGCCTGCAGTACAGGAACTTTGGTACACATGAAGTATTGCTGACGAACCACACTGTAAATGTCAACGGCCAGACAGGTATAGAATGGTATGAGATGAGGAATACCGGAAGTGGATGGGACATATACCAGCAGGGAATCTTTGCCCCTGAAGATGGTGATGCACGATGGATGGGCAGCATGGCCATGAACGGTAACAGTGATATCGCACTTGGATATTCAGTGTCGAGCAGTTCAACCTATCCTTCGATACGTGTAGCCGGACAAACAGCTGCCAACTCAGGAACCGGCATCCTGGATGTATATGAAACAAGCATTTTTGAAGGTTATGCCTCTCAGACAGAATCGAACGGATGGGGTAGCTACTCCATGATGGCTGTAGATCCCAGTGATGACGAAACCTTCTGGTACACCAATGAGTATTCGAGGGGAAGGTTTTTCTGGGAAACACAAATTGCCTCTTTCACCATTGCGCCTTATTGCAGATCCTATGGGAACAGCACTGAAAGGGAATGGATCGAAACGGTGGCTATGGGCACCTATACAAATAATTCCAGTGATAACGGCGGTTACCTGGATAACACAAGCAATACTGTTTCGGTAGAAAGCGGGCAATCCTGTTCCTTCACAGGAACGCCGGGCTTTTCAAATCGTTCACGCAGGGAATTCTGGCGGGTATGGATTGATTTTAATGCCGATGGTGATTTTATTGATGCCGGTGAAGAAGTTTTCGCTGCCAACGGAAAGAAAGGCACTGTTAGTGGAAGCATTAGTATTCCAGGGGGATTGACCGGGGATACCAGGATGCGTGTGTCAATGAAATATAATGCTGCCCCTGACCCGTGTGAACAAATTCCATATGGAGAAGTAGAAGATTATAATTTGACTTTCACCACACCCGTACCGCAACCACCTGTTGCTGATTTTGAGGGAACTCCAACAACAGTGACTGTTGGAAATAGTGTTGATTTTACAGATCTCTCACTGAATAATCCTAGCTCATGGGATTGGACCTTTGCTGGAGGAACGCCGGAAACCAGTACCGAACAAAATCCCACTGTTACATACAATACAGAGGGAACATATGCAGTAAGTTTAATTGCAACCAACGATGAAGGCTCCGACACCAAAACAGTAGCAGATTATATAACCGTAAATCCTGCAGGACCCACTAC
>JAIOSQ010000112.1 GCA_021107535.1 Bacteroidales bacterium
AATCGAGTGATGCCATAAAACTATGACTTGTTTCTTGTTTTAAATCAGGTGCATTTTTATGAATGACCCGCCGTGAACCCGATGTTTCAATATGCAGATCTTCGTCAAATATCTGGGGAGCACGATATCCTTGCGAATAGCTCGCTCGGGCCTGTAAATACTCATTGATGTTATATTTTAAAGTTATCCTCGGACTTAATACGTTTCCTGATTTTGCAGAGCCGGATTGTTCTTTGTCTTCTATTTGATAATGATCAAATCGTGCACCCGCTGAAACCTTCAAATTGTTCCAGTCAATTTCGTATTGTGCAAAAACACCTGTTGTATTCGTAGTTTGCATAGCAACTGTAAGATTGTTGGTACGAGGAATACTGACAATAGAGTCATTTACAATCACTGCATTGTTGATATCAGGATATCCAAGTTTTTTATCATTTAAAAATGCTCCCTGATTTTCAACACCAACACTTAGACTTGACATCCCGAGTTTTGCATCGTATTGTGTTCCTATGATATAGGAAAAATCTTTTGTGTTTCCATAATCACTTAAGGACTGTTTGGCTCCATAATAGGAATCCCGGTCTATTCTTTGAGCAGAAGTGTAAATCGAAAACAAGTCATTTTTCCTGAAAATATGTTCATACGTCAGTGCTCCGGTGCTCAGGTTATGGGCTAATGCTTCAGCAATTCCTGCTTCATGAACAGGGTAGTCATGTTTATCACCGCCCCTTCTGCTTTCATAAATATGAAAAAAATCAGCGATCAATTTACTCCTGTTTCCAAAACGGTGAAATAAGCGTGTGCCAATAGTGACATTTTTCAGGGAGGGTATTTCAGAAAAACTATCATCATTTGCATCGAAAGGTTCTCTGTTGCGATAGAAACCATAGAGAGACATTCCTGTTTTGCTATCACCAGACACCAGGGATGTATTGAGATTTATTGAATAATCTTGTGCCGGCTTGCCTGAGCCATCCATGCCAATACCCCAGAGGCCACTATTTATTCCGAACTCATATGTATTCTTGACAGGATCTTTTAAAATAAGATTAATGCTTCCTGCAATAGCATTGCTTCCATACAAAGCAGAGCCACCTCCACGAATTACTTCTATACGTTCAATCATGCTCGAAGGGATCAGTTCCAGGCCATATATTCCCGCTAATCCGCTAAAAATCGGACGGCTGTTGATCAATATCTGAGAATAGGCGCCTCCCATCCCATTTATTCTAACCTGGGTATAACCACAATTCTGGCAATTGTTTTCCATTCTTAAGCCAGGACAAAAATTCAGAGCTTCGCTTAAGCTTACTGATTGTATTGTGGCAAATAACTTAGGTGTTAAAGTCGTTACAATTGTTGAAGATTCTGTTCGGTTTGCTCCGCTTCTGTTTGCTGTAATCACTACTTCTTCAAGCCCTAAAGCATCTCGCCTCAGCTTGAAATTTAATTCTTTCACTTCACCTGCTTGTATTGTGATTTCCTTTTGCTCAGTTTTAAAACCTAAAAACTGCGCTTTAATTATCAGGGTACCAACAGGTAAATTAATTAGCTGATAGTGTCCTGTTTCATCGGTTGTAGTTCCAATTGTGGTACCATAAACACTGACTGTAGCAAAGCGTATATGTTCTCCATTGTTATCAATTACATGCCCGACTATATTGGCATCGGTTTTTGTTTTTTGCGCATAAGTTGTTTGTAATGATGACAAAAAAGAGAGAGTTAAAAAAAATGTTAACCTGATCATAATAGAAATTTTACTGATTAATAAAACATTCCTGACTCAGTATGATGATAAATACACGATATACCATTACTGGGAAACAGGATCCCATTGGATGGGATCAATTAAAAAAGATTTGTAGGAAATGTAATATTATGAAAGAGGAGGTGCCCTGGGATTATAAAGGAGATTATATACCCGGGTATAATTTGTACATATATAAAACGAATACTGAAGTCCCTTTTTAATACTAATTAATGTAAAAGCCATAAATGAAATCAGGACAAGGATCTCTAGATTTGCAAAGAATAGAAATTCGGCTTTTGTGTGCTGATGTGATTTAAAAGGCTTAGAATCGTTTGATTTGTTATAAGGGTGAGCGTGGACTATTATTGATCCATCCGCCATTTTATGCGTGTGCATAAACAAGGCTTTGTTGGCAATCATCAGCACCATTATACCTATCATTAAATAGGTTACAGTCTTTAGTATAATATTTCTATTGATCATTTCTAATAATCAGCAAAAGTAGCTTATTTGATTTAATGGACAATAGCTGGCAGAGATTATTTTAACGGGAAGCAGGAAATAACTCTTTGCGTAGGTTGAGTATCATATCCATCCCTTCAATTTGTAATATATTATCGCACAGTATTCTTTTAAAACCAGGAGCTCATAATTCAGATAGCTCCACATATTGTATCTGAAAGATAGATGTATCCTTTCTGTTTCTCCTGTCTCTTTAAGTTTTTCTTCATCAATAGGCTTTTCAAAAGTAGGCAAACCTCCTACTTTAGTAAATCCGACATTCTTAAATGTTTTTATTGAACGATACATGTGTTCAGGAGTAGTTATTATTAGAAGTGCCAATTGTTCTTTATTATGTTTAAACATTGATGCAATATTTACAGCCTGTGACCTTGTGTTAAAGCCAAATGGCTCATATTTGATCCGCAATGAATCAATACCTTTAATGATAAGTTCATTTGCCATCAGGTCTAATTGGTGGAAACTATCCTCTTCGTTATAAGGAAGTGCTATAATGATTTTAGCATTTTCATATTCCTTTGCAGCTTCAGAAGCATAGTAAGTTCGTATTAATCCATCCGGACTTGGCATGCCACTTCCGCCCAGAACAACAATAATATTTGGGTTTTCAGACAAGGCAGATTGTCCCACTCCTAAGTTGTAATATGCATAAAATGGAATATCTGTAAAGCTTAACACGAATAATAAAAAAGAAAATATTCCGAAAACCCCAAAGAACCATTTACATATCTTTATTGACAAGCATTTTGTTCTATTTAATATTTTGTTGAGATTATTCATTTATTAAAATTAAGTCAAATCTAATCCATTAATACGCATTTGTCTATGTTGATCCAAATTCTTTATGTTTACTTTTTAATTGTTTACTTACATCCTTGAAGTCTTGTTCCTTTATGAACTCAACCATCAAGTTTCCACCAATGAGTATTCTGGGATTTATAGAAAGTTTGTAAATTTCATGATATACAGACTTTTTGGTATTATAATCGTAGTCTGTGTTTTTTCTTAAATTCTTTTTGTAGGTTATCCAGTTTGAAATTACGATGAAGGGATAAAATAGTGGAAGTAAAATTAATGATGTTGATTTTATACGTGTAAAATGGAGTTTTTTAATTCTAAATCCTGATAATTTTGCAAGAACCCGAAGCTTCTGAATGCCGATGAGAAAAATATGCCCAAAGTATATTCCGCTTGTGATATCATGTTTTGACATCCAAATACTATCCAGTTCATTAGGAGGCATTATCGAATTAAAACGTTCACTTTCTGATAGTAAATAGCTCAATTTTGAACGGAGATTTGAATAATTTGGGGTAGTAATCAATAGTAAGCCGTTTGGTTTTAATACTCTGTTGAATTCTTTTAAGGCTCCATACTGGTCACTAAAGTGTTCAATTCCTTCCTGACAAATTAAACCATCAGCGACTTTGTCTTCTATGGGTAGCCCGGATGCTATATTTGCTCTTTTACATTCAATTCCTTCAATATTAAAATACTCAGGAAATAAATCAAACGGTATTGGTTTTGCTCCAATCTCATTTAATAATCTTGATGTAATACCGTTACCTGCCGGGAAATCAATTATGATTTTATTTTTCAATGACTTTGCATTGTCTTGTAAATATCTTTTTATATAAAATTTAATACTCTTCGGATTATCTTCGTGTTTCATGTTTTTTGTCAGTTTTGCACAAGATTTCGCCGGTACGCGCAAGGGCGAAACATATTGGTTTATTTTTTAAAAGTACAAAATAATTTTTTTCATGCTATCTGTGTATATTTGCATGAACAAAATTATGCCTGGCTGACATCAACCAATCCGGGCATGCTTGCCTTCAATATATGCATTATCAAAAAAATAATTTTACGGGAAATTATATCGCTTAATCAATCATGGGTAAAAAAGAAAAGTACTATAAGTTTAAAAGTCTGAATACCTACGCATGGGACCGGGCGATGGGCAAACACAGGAAGTACAGAAAAGTATTTGATAAGAATGAACTTAATTATCTGAGTGTTGCTTTAGAGTTTTATAATAAGCTTTTCGATGATAAGGATTGGACTATAAAAATTACTTTTAAAGCGTATAGCCTGGATGGAGATGAAAAAATCAAGGAACATGGCACCGAAGTAAATGAATATACTGTTTCCAGGGATGAGAATGTCATTATGATTGTTTTTGGCCTGGGAAAAGATAAACGTGGGCAGTATTGGGAAAAGGGGGATTATTTATGGGAAGCATATATGGATGATGTGCTGGTTGGTACAACAAAATTTCATATAGAAGATGCGGGTAAAATTACACCGATCGACAATCCCTATTTTGAGGTCGTTTCATTGAAAACTTATGAAGCGCCCAGTGGTGACATTGAGGAAGATAAAAGGGTTTATCTTAAACAGTTCAGTGCGAAAGATACCCGGTACATTATGACGGAATTTAAATTCATCAATAAAGTATCAGATGAATGGTTGTGCGAACTTTTCTTTAACTATTACGATGACACAGGGCTCCTGGTAGGAGTTGCGGATTGCTTTGGTTATGTCATACCTGATCTGGGTACTGGTGAGACATTCTTATTTACAGAAGGGTGGGGGAGTGCCGATGGTGGTTCATGGATCAATGATAAATATCGTTTGGAAGTGGTTTTTATGGACACTGTTGTTGCCATGATCACATTTAGTGTTGGGGATAAAACTGTTGACAGGATCAGCGATTATGAAGCATTGATCAATGAAGATGTGATGGAATTTTATGGCAAACCTACTATATCAGATAAGGTAAAGGAGGAAACGGCCGATGATTCGTCATCTGAAGAAGAGAAAAATACTGATAAAGACACAGATACTGAGGGAACAGATAATAATAGCAATATTGTTATTGATGACCGGCCGCTTGACGAAATATTGGCCGAACTGGATAAGCTCATCGGCCTGAAAGAAATAAAAAAGAAAGTCAGGGAATACGTTGATTATGTGAGTTACCTGCAATTCAGGGAAGAAAAAGGAATTGAGGAGGATGAAGAGATCAATCTGCATAGTGTTTTTACCGGAAATCCCGGTACAGGCAAAACTACTGTTGTTAAAATGCTTGGAAAGATTTATCACGCCATGGGGTTGCTTTCCAAGGGGCATGTACATGCAGTCGATAGCAATGATCTTATTTCTGGTTTTGTCCGGACAACGGGAAAGAATACCAGGGAAGTTATTAAAAAAGCACGGGGTGGTATCCTTTTTATCGATGAAGCCTATATGTTATACAGGGACGGAGCTCCGAACGATTTCGGCCCTGAGGCCATTGCTGCGCTTATTACGGAGATGAGTGACGGGCCAGGCGATATTGCCATTATGGTGGCAGGTTATCCAAAAGAGATGGAGAGCTTTATCAACTCAAATCCCGGCTTGAAATCGCGTTTCCGTAATTACTATCATTTCGATGATTATACACCTGATGAGTTGGTGGAAATTGCTAAATATGCTGCCGATGAAAAAGATGTTGTGCTGTCGGATACTGCATTAGAGAAAATGAAAAAGATCGTTACCGATGCTTTTCGCAAACGTGACCGTACTTTTGGGAATGCCCGCCTGGTACACTCGATGGTTGATGAAGCCAAAATGAATTTGGGGATACGATTGGTCAGACAATATGAAGCGGATGAATTAAGCAAAGAAATGCTTTCACTTATCGATGCTGAGGATATTGAAGATTTGTCTAAAAGCAAGATAACAGAAAGACTCAGATTGGATGTAGATTCGCCCTTGCTTGAAGAAGCTTTGGCTGAGTTAAATACATTAACCGGGCTTACACAGATAAAACAGGAGGTGCATGAGCTGATCCGCCTGACAAAATATTACAGGGAGATGGATCGTGATATCCTGAAGGCATTTTCAATGCATTCAGTGTTTATGGGTAACCCAGGAACCGGTAAAACTACGGTAGCCAGGATCATTGGCAAGGTTTATAAAGCTTTGGGCTTGTTGGAGAGAGGCCATTTGATCGATGCCGATAGCAGTGACCTCATTGCCGGCTATATAGGGAAATCAGCCATTAAAACAAAAGACCTTGTAAAAAGAGCAATGGGCGGAATATTATTTATTGATGAAGCTTATGCTATTGCGGAAGGTGGATCAAATTCCGGCAGTGATGATTTTGGTAAGAAGGCCATTGCAGCCCTCATAAAAGAAATGGAAGATCATCGGGGTGAATTTGGTGTGATCGTGGCCGGATATACCGATAATATGAAACGATTTTTAGAAACGAACCCGGGAATTAAATCCCGTTTCGACAAAACCTTCCATTTTGAAGATTTTACTGAAGATGAGTTGTGGGAGATTGCTATGAATATGCTTGCTCAAAAAGCCTTAAAGGCAGATGCTCATGCTGAAAAGCATATTAAAAAGTATATAGCTCATTTGTATAAAAATCGTAATAAATTCTTTGGAAATGCCCGTTCAATAAGGAAATTGGTTGAGAAGGCATACAGGAATCAGGAGCTGCGCATGGCTGGTTTGCAGAAAGCCAAGAGGACAAAAAAAGTTTTGGCAACTTTAAAATTAGAAGATGTGTTGGAATTTGATGCCGGTGAATTGAAAACTGAAAAGACAAGTATTGGGTATAAATTCGGTGCCTGACAGATCGCCCGTTAATTACTTAATCGGATGAAACTTTGGAATATCGTCGTTCTTTGATTTGGGTCTTGGTTTCCTTTTTATCTTCGGCCTCTTTCTCTTAATAATGGTTTCTTCCTCTTCTTTGATGGATGAACTTGCAGACTTTCTTTCATTTTCCCAGGCATATAGTTCTGCCCTGAAAATTCTGTAATTGTTGTTAAGTGTTTCTGAAACCCCATCATCATCGTCCCGGGCAGCTGCCTTTCTTCTCCTGGAAGAGGTCATAAAGAACTTAATGATCTTATATGCAATATACAAAATGCTTATTGCAATAAGCAGAATGAGGACACTGAGTGTGATTAAAGACATCAGTATGCTCATCACTATATACAAGATGCTCCTCACGGGTGCCCAGCCTTTGTGCATCCTGATGCTTTCAATAATGATGAGCGCAAAAAGGCTGACATATAGCAGGTTGACCATGTTGAGGTACCAGTATGCAGAGCCGGAAGTGAAAAGTGCTGTGACCCCATGTTCGCTTAAGGTGCTGAGTGAATAATAACTTTCTACAGCGCTGCGATTGAATAATGCGGCAATGAAAAGCAGTAAACTGAGGTAGGAACCGGCCCGCAGGGCCCACCATTGATTGCTGAAATAGTTTCTCCTTCCGAGCACAAGAAAGTAGAAGTATTCCGGTATGACACCGATAGCTAGTGGGATCCGGAAATGCCATTTGAAGCCGGTAAAACTGCTGTTGAGCTTATTGCATATTCTTTGGTCCCAGGCATTTGCCCCCCGAAGTCCGAATCGAATGCTCATGGCAATGGTAAATACACTGGCCGCCAGGCCAATCAGAAGCAAGATAAATCTAAGCATAAGAGATGATTTTATTAGTAATCAACCCGACATAAATTCATAATCCAACACTCAACACTTACATTTACCACCAAACCTGCTTCCCCTCATCGTTTATGGTAAAGATCCGCTCAGGCCTGTCTTTGGTGGGGGTTGTGTTTATCAGCCAATACATGGCTCCGGAAGGAACATCTTTGAAGATCAGAGGACTTCCTGAAGCTTCTTGTTTTTCCAGCGATATCCATTTGTCATTCCAGTAAAACAGCTCATAGGTTTCACCCTCTTTCAGGAAAACTTTCTCGGCAAAATCAGTTGTTTCAGTGGTCACTCTTTTTGTAGTTGAGCTAAGCTTTAAGGTAACAGGCTTTTCAAAATCCGCTTGATTTTCTGCTATTTCACCTTCTGCAGTTAAAATAAACTGTTTGCCGGCAGGGATGATCTTGCCATCCGTATAATATGCCGGAAGATAGGCAATATCGGTGCCCATGTCGGTGAATTTCAGCCCGCCATCTTCACCAATAAAACTCCAATGTATGGCTTTCCACTCACCCGTATTGAAAACGCAGATATATGCAAACCGTGTAGTATCAGGCGCTTTCTTATCCAGTTGTAGTTCCACATCCGAAACCGGTACATATTCACGGGTAACATCCACAATGCCATTGCGGTTAATGTAGGCCGGTGCTTTCTCCCCCTTTTCCAGGATGGCCGCTAATGTTGCAGGCTGCAATGCGAAGGTTTTCCTGTAGACTTTAGCCTTGGCCTGGCGCAGGCGATAATCTCCCGGATTGGATTCACCACCCATAAAGATCACGATCTTGCCATCGGCTCCCATGATAGCATTCCAGGCATGATTATTTCCCGATTTGGCCCAGTAAGGTGTAAAATCGCTCATAACCGGAATGCCGTTTGCACGCATGGCGTAAATCGCCAGGTTGGTCATGTCTTCGCAGCGTCCCATCTTCCCTTCAGTCATTTCTGTCATTCCAAGATCAGTGGCGTGTTCATAAAAACGGGGATCAAATCTGAACCAGGATTTGATGTCATTGTTGATCCATTTGCAGGCTTCCACCGGGTCGGATTCATTTTTCAATGAATCTTTCAGCCATGCATAATCTTCTTCAAAATAATTCCGCCATTCTTCGAGTGGTTCATTGGTGCTTCTGTAGGGCAGGATATACTCGCAAAACTGATCAAAGCTCAGGAATTTCGTCCAGGGATTGTTCTTCCACACATGAAAAGCCTGGTCAATGTTTGCGCTTAGATAGTCTGCGCTAATAATCTCATAATCATACACAAGTTCAATCCTTTGCTGATGGAGCTTTCCACGGATGCTGACAATGGAATCCCATGCACGTGTCATGGCCGTATAATCAGGATAATCCAAAGCCGAAAAACCGATGATATTGTCGCTGGTGTCAGAGACTTCAAATCCTGTATAGCACTTATCGGACATATTTCCTATTAAGAAACATGCAGCATCGTATTTTTCGGCATCTTCCGGAGACTGGTAAGTATCCAGTACTTTTTCAAGCTCGGAGCGGTTCGCTCCCGCCTTTTCTAAAACTAAGCTGACGTTTTCCGGGATGGGCCGGCTGTTTTGGGTGCATGCTGTTAGCAGCAAAGGCAGTAAGATTGCAAGGATATATTTTTTCATAAGTAGATGGAATAATGGTTTTAGCGAAGGTAATGAATATATTCGTGCTTAGGATTTTATAAAAAACCCTCCAAGCATTCCTGCCCAATTAGAAGCTGTATTTTAATTTTGTGTAAATCATGGAATTATCGTCATAGCGGCCAAACATGCCCCTTTTATCGCCAACGAAAATATTTGATCCCAGTAATATTGAAAAACTGTCGCTATAATCGTAGGTAACTTTAGGCCTTATCAAAGCATCGCCATAATTAAGCCCGACATATGAAAACAGTTCGAGATGCAAGGTTTCCCGCATTGCATCGTAATGGGCAAGGAAGGTCA
>JAIOSQ010000237.1 GCA_021107535.1 Bacteroidales bacterium
AAGAGGATGATTTTACCTTCGTATTCGGATACCCTGGTTCAACCCAACAATATATCCCGGCTTGCCAGATAGAGCACATCTCTGAGGTGGTCAACCCTATTCGAATAAACTTTCGTGACCAGCGTCTTGATATTATCAAGAGGTATATTGACAGCGATGATCTTGTGAGATTACAATATGCTTCCAAGGCTGCGGGTATTGCCAATGGCTGGAAAAAATGGATAGGAGAGAACAAAGGGATTGAACGCACAAACGTCATTCCTGAAAAACAGGCCGAAGAGAAGGCTTTCACCCAATGGGCTAATGACGATCTTGAAAGAAAAAAGCAATTCGGTGGGATCATCAATGCATTCAATCAGTTGTATGCAGATATTTCTCCTCTGGAAAAGGAAATGGTACTCATGTCTGAATCTGCTTTCAGTGTGGAGATACTGCGCTATGCCAGGTCTTTTTCCGGTTTGGTAAATTATTGTAAGTTCGAAGAGCCAAGCGATGAGGAGATAAATGATGAAGTTGAGCTACTGAAAAGAGGTGCAGCACGCACTTTTAAAAATTATCATCAAGCCCTGGACAGGGAGGTTTTTATTGCTATGATCAGTGCATATATTACAAATGCCAACCCGGCATACCGGCCGGCTGAACTGGAGATCATTGATAAAAAGTTTAATGGAAATATATCAGATTATGCCGACTATGTTTTTGAAAATTCTATCATGGCTTCCGAAACATCGGTCAACGAGTTTCTTGACAATTTCAAGCGCAAAAAATATAAAAAGATCCTACAGGATCCTGCATACAGCCTGGCCACTGCTTTTGCCGATAAATACAATCAAGACATGCGGCCGACACTAAGAAAATATTATGCAGAAGACGACAGCCTTCAGAGAATTTATATGAAGGGCTTGATGGAATTTTTGCCGGATAAACGATTTTACCCCGATGCGAATTTCACCCTACGGGTGACCTACGGGAAGGTTAAAGGCTATCAGCCCAGGGATGCGGTTACCTACAAACATTTCACAACACTGGAGGGGATCATGGAAAAAGAAAATCCCGATATCTACGACTATGTGGTAGAAGACAAGTTAAAGGATCTATACGAAAGCAAGGACTATGGCCGCTATGCCGATAAGGATGGCAGCATGCATGTATGCTTCACTGCTACCAACCATACCTCAGGGGGAAACTCCGGGAGCCCGCTGCTGAATGATAAGGGAGAACTGCTGGGAATCAACTTCGACCGCTGCTGGGAAGGCACCATGAGCGATATCGTCTACGATCCGGAGCAATGCAGGAATATTTCTATCGATATTCGTTATTGCCTCTTTATCATCGATAAATATGCGGGAGCAGGGCACCTGGTGGAAGAAATGACCATCATAGAATAAAGACGACAGAAACCAGAAACCAGTACACCTACGCTAAAGCTTCGGTGCACAAAGCAACCAGTAACCAGTAACCAGAAACCAGATATCGGATACTAAATAAATATGGCATTTGGTCCCAAGTCCTCGGGATGGAATTTACCTGGAAACACTTTCAAAATGTATAAACATTTAATTATCCTGTTTACACTATTTTCCATGCATGCACCTGCCTCCCCGCAGGGTTCTATCCATATAGAACAATCAGAACATTACCATTACCTGGGGGATAAATCCATTGAAGAATATGATAAGCTGAGTGGGTTTGAATTATTGGATGAGGAGGTTGAAACAAGGTTTTCCGGCCTCAACAAGATCGTTTTTGGCTACCATCCTTATTGGGGAGGATCCAATTACCTCAATTATCAGTGGGACTTGCTCAGCGACCTCTGTTATTTTTCCTATGAGGTTGATCCGGCAACGGGTGATCCGACTTCGATTCATGGCTGGCACACATCACCGGCCATTGATTCTGCCCTTGCCAATGATGTACGTGTGCATCTCTGCGCAACACTCTTTTCGGGCCATGCCACGTTTTTTAATAATCCCGTGGCGTGGGAAACCCTCACAAATAACCTTATAGAACTTGTTGTGCAAAGGGGAGCCCATGGTGTGAACCTGGATTTTGAAGCGGTGCCATCCTCACAGGGGAGCAATATGCTGGACTACATTGCTGAATTCTCAAATGTCTTTCACGACAGCATTCCGGAGGGCATTCTGAGTATCGCCATGCCTGCCGTAGACTGGAGTGGGATATATGACCTTTTCATCCTGGATCAGCATATCGACCTGTTCATGATCATGGGCTATGATTATTATTGGAACGGCAGCAGCCAGGCTGGCCCGGTCGATCCGCATTACAGCATGACCTCAGGATATAATTACAGCGTATCACGCACAGTTTCCTGGTACCAGTCGGAGGGGATGCCCCTGGAAAAAATGCTGATAGGCCTTCCTTATTATGCCAGGGAATGGCCAACAGCCTCAGGTATAGCTCCTTCGTCAACAACAGGAAACGGTGATGCACATACCTGGTCCTATATAAGGAATAATGCATCCGGGTATTATATTCCTGAAAATAAGCATACAGAACCCAATTCTTTCGGGCCATACTATGCCTACAACAGCAATGGCTGGTACCAGTGTTTTGTGAATGATGATCACTCCTTCGCAAGAAGATATAAAATGGTTAACTACCGTGGCCTTGCCGGTATCGGGATTTGGGCGCTTGGCTACGATAATGGCTATACAGACCTGTGGGATATCATTGCTGAGAACTTTGCGCAAGGTGTTCAAATCACCCTTTACGATACACTTTATGATAGTGGTGGCCCTTCATGGAATTACTATAATAATGAAGATTATTCCATCAGCATTCATGGAGAGGAAAATGAAAGCATCCGTTTGGAATTTACTGCTTTTGACCTGGAGATTGGTTATGATTCCTTATGGGTTTATGACGGATACTATCCGGGGGGAGAACTGCTTGGCGGATTTACCGGAAGCAGCCTTCCGCCTGTATTATACTCTTCCGATGTGATGAGTATCCGATTCGAATCGGATCATAATACCACGGCAGGCGGATGGACAGCGCTCGCTGAAAGCTTTTTGATATCTGTAAATGAAAAGCCTGTTTTGAATGCCTGTATGAAGGCTTATCCGAATCCAGCCAATGAAATTATGAATTTTGAATTCCGGTTGTTCGATGAAGAATCCGGGTATAATGTCAGGATGTATGATATGCATGGAAGGCTGATAACGGAAGTTCCTGTCCCGGGAGGACAAAACAAGATCCGGCTTGATGTATCCGGGTTCCTGTCTGGAATATATCTCGTAGTCCTGGCCAATGGCCAATCCATCCTTGCACAGCAAAAGGTGGTGATTCTTCCTTAGGTAGGATTTTGGATTATGGATTATAAATGTTGGATGTGTGTGTGTTGTGCTTAGAGGTAATTCATGAACTCTAAAACTCTAAACTTTAGATCTTCACTAGGCACTAGGCACTATGCACTCAAAAGGGGTGTCCGATCAGCGTTGCACCCAAATACTGTACCTTTAAATGTGTGTATTGGCTATTAGGAAGGTTGCCATTGAAATACTGCAGCATCGCCTGGAAGGTTCTGCTTTTGTGCATGGCCAGTTCAATGCCGGCACCCAGCATGGAGTTCAAACTGAATTTAGTTTCTTCCAGTACCTGGAAATCTGCCCCTGCGATATAGTTGAACTTTGATCCTTCTTTTACAGGGCTTCTGAACAGAAATCCAGCCTGGAATTTCCAGGTTCCCCTGTTATGCGGTGAGTTGAAGGCAGCTGCGATCCCTCCGTAATAGCGTACCTTCTGGTATTGCCATGAAGTTTGAATATCCAGTGCATCGTAAGTATTCCTGTTTTCCCCGAAACCGCTAATGTTATGCCTGAAAATATATTCCTCTGAAAAATGAGAAGACACATGATACAGACTCGTGCGAAGTGCAAATCGTTTATACCGGTAAACAAACGGAATGCCGGTTTTAAAATCAGTGTTGATCAGGTTAACCTGGAATTCACTGCCGGGTTTTACAAACTCAAATTGGAAAAATACTGTTGCCATGAAACCGATCTCAAATCCATGATCACCTTTGTCCCATTGTACCACCGGGAGCTGAAACCCCAATGCAAGCGGGGAATAGATGATATCATGCCGCTGACTTCCTTCCCAGAAAGCATACAAGGCCCCGTACGACTGGCACTCGACCGGATCGAGAATAAGCGGGTCGAAATAATGCACAAGCGGCAGGAATTCGACAGCCTTTTCTTTCTCCTGCGCAAAGACGGCGGTCAGGGTGATCAAAAAAAACAGGAATGTTGCGATCCGGGTTTTCATATTAAAAGCAAATGTAAAGAAACAATCTGAAGATCAAAATTCGAATCCTTCGAGAAGAGGGGCCAGCGGGTGAGGTCTTCTGACTTCTGACTTCTGGCTTCTGATTATTATTCGTAATTTTGAAGTCTGAATTAAGCTATATACTTGACATTTAAAGATAAAGCTGAATAATATGAGTGATCAGGAGAAAAAAAGAAATTTATTCACTGAATTTCCAGCTGTCAGCACCTCCGAATGGGAAGCACAGATCGAGAAGGACCTGAAGGGAGCTGATTATGAGAAAAAGTTGGTTTGGAAGACAGACCAGGGCTTTGCTGTCAGGCCTTACTACAGGGAAGAAGACCTTGAGGAAATTCAGACAACAGACATTCTCCCCGGGGAATTTCCTTTTGTACGTGGAAATAAGATCAGAGGGAATGACTGGTTCATCCGCCAGAACATCCGGGTAAGTAAAATTGAGGATGCAAACAAAAAGGCCCTCGACATCCTGATGAAAGGAGTGAATTCCCTCGGATTTATTCTTGATGACAGGAAAGAATATAGCCGCGAAGAGATTGACGGCCTATGCAAGAACATCTTTGCCGAGATCGTTGAGCTGAATTTTGTTTGCGGTAAGCAGGCTGAAAACATTGCCGGCATCTATTATGAACTCGTGAAACAATATAACCGTGATTTTCAAAAAGTGCACGGATCTGTAAACTTTGACCCCCTGGGCCGCCTTGTTATCAAAGGTAATTATTATGATTGCATGGAGGAAGACTTTGAAAGTTGTCGCAGGATGATCAACCTGACCTCCAACCTGCCTCATTTTACCGTGATCACAGTAAATGGCAGGAATTTCCACCATGCAGGTTCGACCATTTTACAGGAACTGGCTTTCAGCCTCTCTTCCGGGGCGGAATACCTGACCCAGCTTACCGAACGTGGCCTTTCTGTCGACAAGGTGGCACCCGGAATGCGTTTCAATTTTTCCATTGGCTCCGATTATTTCATGGAGATGGCAAGGATCAGGGCTGCTCGCCAGCTATGGGCTAATATTGTTAAGGCCTATGGGCCGAGCAATGCTGACATTGGCAGGATGAGCATACATACTGAAACAGCTTCCTGGAATACCACAGTTTATGATCCCCATGTGAATATGCTTAGAAGTACAACGGAGTCGATGTCGGCTATCATCGCAGGCATTGATTCGCATATTGTTATGCCTTTCGACGCAGCCTGTTCCAGGCCGGAGGAGTTCAGTGAACGTATTGCAAGGAACCAGCAGCTACTGCTGAAAGAGGAATCCCATCTTGATAAAGTGGCTGATCCTGCTGCAGGGTCATATTACATTGAAAACCTTACTGCCTCCATGGTGGAAGAAGCCTGGAAACTCTTCCTTGAAGTTGAGGAGAAGGGAGGATATATAGAAGCAGTGAAATCCGGCTTCATACAGGAAAAGGTCAGGGAAAATGCACTGGCCCTTGATATGGCCGTCGCGATGCGGAAAGTAAATCTCCTGGGCATCAACCAGTACCCAAGCTTTACAGAAAGAATTGAAAAATATATCCCGGCCGACACTTTTAAACCTTCAGATTTTACTGAAAAGGATTCTATTGTGGAAACCCTTAAGCTTTACCGGGGTGCACAGGCTTTTGAACACTTGCGCAAAAAAACAGACAACTTTGCTGCAGAAAACAGGCGTCCGGCAGTGTTTATGTTTACTTATGGTAAGCTAAATATGCGTATCGCAAGGGCACAGTTTGCAAGTAACTTTTTTGCCATAGCCGGCTTTGACCTCATCGACAACCTGGGTTTTAAAAGCCTTGATGAGGGTGTAAAAGCAGCCATCGACAGTAAGGCTGAGATCGTGGTGATCTGTAGTTCGGATGAGGAGTATGCGGATATCGCCCCGGAAATCAATAACAAACTCAAGGATAAAGCAGTGGTAGTCATTGCTGGCTATCCGAAAGATATTCTGGATAACCTCAAAAATGCAGGCATCGAACATTTTATCCATATGCGCTCTAATGCCCTGGAGTCTCTACAGGGCTTTCAGAAAGAACTGGGATTATAAGAATCGACATCAATCACCGAAAGATAAAGACATGAAACCGAATTTCAGTCAGATAAATATAAAAAGCTTCAGGGCCGTAAAGGTTGATATTAAGGAATGGGAGCATAGCAACCACATTGAAAACAACTGGGAAGCCCCTGAGAAGATCGCTGTAAAGCCTGTATATACAAAAGCTGACCTTGAAGGGATGGAACATCTGCATTATGCTGCCGGAATTCCGCCATTTTTTCGTGGTCCGTATTCTACAATGTATGTGATGCGTCCATGGACCATTCGACAGTATGCCGGTTTCAGCACCGCTGAAGAATCCAATGCTTTTTATCGCCGTAACCTGGCCTCAGGGCAGAAAGGACTTTCTATAGCATTTGACCTGGCTACACATCGTGGATATGACTCCGATCACGAAAGGGTGGTTGGGGATGTTGGGAAAGCAGGTGTAGCGGTGGACTCTATCCTGGACATGGAAATACTTTTCGACCAGATCCCACTGGATAAGATGTCTGTGTCGATGACGATGAACGGGGCTGTATTGCCGATATTGGCATTTTATATCGTTGCAGGTTTGGAACAGGGGGCAACGCTGGAACAGCTGAACGGAACCATCCAGAATGATATCCTGAAGGAATTTATGGTGAGGAACACCTATATTTATCCTCCGGTGCCTTCAATGCGGATCATTGCCGACATCTTCGAATACACCTCAAAGAATATGCCTAAATTCAACTCGATCAGCATCAGCGGTTACCATATGCAGGAGGCTGGTGCAACAGCCGACATTGAATTGGCATATACCCTCGCCGATGGCCTGGAATACATCAGAACAGGGATAAGTGCCGGTTTGAATATTGATACCTTTGCACCCAGGATTTCTTTCTTCTGGGGAATAGGGATGAACCATTTTATGGAGATTGCGAAAATGCGGGCCGCCAGGATGTTGTGGGCAAAGATTGTGAAACAGTTCAATCCTGAAAATCCCAAATCCATGGCCTTGCGAGCACATTGTCAGACTTCAGGTTGGAGCCTGACCCAACAAGATCCTTTTAACAATGTAGCCAGAACTTGCGTGGAAGCCATGGGGGCTGTACTGGGCCATACACAATCATTACATACCAATGCCCTGGATGAAGCCATCGCCCTGCCTACTGATTTTTCGGCAAGAATTGCAAGAAATACACAGATCTACCTCCAGGAGGAAACAAATATCACACGCAATGTGGACCCATGGGCCGGATCTTATTATGTGGAATACCTGACCCATGAGATCGCCCGTCGAGCATGGAAACATATAGAAGAAATTGAAAAGCTGGGTGGTATGGCCAAAGCCCTCGAGACCGGCATACCCAAGATGCGCATTGAGGAAGCAGCAGCACGCAAACAGGCGCGCATCGACTCGCATAAAGATACTATCGTGGGGGTAAACAAATATCGTCTTGAGAAAGAGGATCCCATCGAAACCCTGGAAGTGGATAATACAGCTGTACGCGAAGCACAACTTAAACGACTGAAAAA
>JAIOSQ010000014.1 GCA_021107535.1 Bacteroidales bacterium
GAAAATTTAATATCCACATCAAACGTCTGCCTGGGATTTCCATATATGCTGTTGGCTATTCCACCAAAAACCATATAGGAAATATTCATCCGCTCCATCCAGCTTGTGATCGTCGATAATGCCTTAATTAATCGGTTCATTCACACTTCTGCCTTTATCTTGAAACACTTTGGACTTTTACTATTTAATAACACGGATATTCATTACAGGTTCACTTGGCTTCTTTGGTGTATAGTAAATTCATATTTCCGTAAAAGATGTCGTTATGCAAATTGTTTATGTCGTTGAACAACCTATCCTCATTAATAGCGGAGATCCACTTTATCTTCTGAAGTGATCCATGGGGCATCTCTTTTATTATTTTACAAATCTTCAGCGGCTCTGCCCATAAATCCTTTTCCCTTGCTTCTTCAAATATATTTTCCCAGTTAAAAGAATATCTTTTCGCTATAAAGATAATATCAATAATATCTTTAGGCTCATATCTACTCAACGCACATATTTTATTTGAAAGAATATTCCTCCAGTTATCCACTCGGTTATAGATTTTCGATTGTTCAAAACCTCCATAATGGAACGGGACATCATTCACGAAGTCTACTTTTAGCAAAATCTGTCCGTTTTCTATCATGATTCTCAAAAATGTATCCGCTGTCGTTGTAATTTCAAACTTTTGCTTTGATTGCTTTAATAAATCGATAATCCTTTTACACTGATTTTTAAAATCCGGATGATTATTGACGAAAAAATCAAGATCATCTGAATAACGATGCTGTAAATAATGCCGGCTTAATGCAGTTCCGCCCGTTAGATAAAAATCCACGTTCAAGGACTGAACCAGTCTTAATATTTCATCCTGAAAAGGATATAGCCTATTTTGATAAAACTTCTCTGGCATATATGAATCTGTCTTTTAATCCTTTAGGGTAAATTCGCTTGATAACCTGATCGCTTAAAGCATGTTTGAGATTTTCTGCTGGAACAAGTTTTAACAGGGTATACCAGTCGTAAGTCGCCAGTAGCCTGGCATATAAGTCTGTCCTTTTAATTTGCCCAATTCCATCTATTTTTCCATACAGCATTCGATACAGTTGCTCAGGTTCAACATCCATATCCCAGTATAATTTGGAAAGCATTTTTATTTTCTTATTTTTTGAGAAATGTTGCATTCCGTTAAAAATAGCGCCCATTCAGAACGTTCCGAGGCTTTTGCAAAACAACACTCATAATTATCATTACTCCAGCATTGCCACTTTACTCCGTAAAATTCCTTTTTCTAATATCCCTTTTAGAACTTCCTCCGGCTCTTCTATACCGGTGATAAGGATTTTATCATATGAGATTGTTTTAAGACGATCTGGGCTTGAGATCACAAAATCCATAAATATGTCACCTGCTTTTTTATCATCCACAATCCCAACCAGTTGAATCGGTGTTTCCTGCAAAGAAATATATGCTATTTCTGCAAGATCACTTGCGCCGTAAAAGACAATACGTAGGTTACCATTTGCCGATAAGCCTGAAAATAATACCCGCAATTTATGGCGTGCCGTTTTATAAAACTGGAATGAATACTGTATATATTTATAAGTAAGACGTGTCTTTTCAGTAGCTCCTTTGGGTGTTAGAATGTATTTAACCCGATTTTTTGGAATAGAGGTGATCTTGAAGAATCCCTTTTGGGCAAGACGTTTCAAAAAAGAATTAACCAGCCCAAGAGAAATATTCAGCTTGCCGGCAAGGTATCGCTGACTTGGAGCTTTATCTTTTTCGATTTCTTCAAGTATTTTGAGAGTGCGTAAGTCTTGATTGTCCATGGAATAATTACTGATGGCACTTTTTACGGCGCCATCGGTGATACTTTTTACGAAGCCATAAATACTGAGACCTTTGGAAAATTAGTATTTTGCAAAGGTCTCGTACTGTAAAAATAGCTCCGCCTGGTGGGTTACATAGTGCAGTTACAAAAACTGGTGCCTATCATAATTAAAGTAAATATTAAGTTGTTCATTTTGTAAACGTTCAGTAATTGAACATATTTCAGATTCCATGTCAAGTAAAAAATGAATTATTTAATCTGATAGTTATAATCTGTATTAACCTTTTGAGCAGCATCTATGAAAATAATTATTTTGCAGAAGGCGTGGTAGTATTTTCTTGTTTTTTACTGTAAAACTAATCACGAAAGCACAAAATGTTTAATCTCTTTTTTCGTGCTTTCGTGATAAATATATCTTTTTCCGGGTTATTTAACTGTAATCATATCTTTATTCAATTGAAATGTCTTTGGTCCTATACCCTTTACTTTTACAATATCCTCCGGAACTTTAAAGGGACCGTTCTTTTCCCGATACTCAATAATTCTCTCTGCATATTTTGGACCGATTCGTTTAAGTTGAATAAGTTCCTCTAAAGAAGCCTTGTTTATATTGATTTTATTCGCATCTGCTGTAAATGCCGGTCCGCTCAAAACCATGATAAAAGCAGCAACGATAGACATCACCAATAATACTTTCATTTTTTTCATTCTTTTTTCTCCTTCTCTTAGTTATTTTAAATGCGAGGGTTTCGCAAAAAGCCATTCTTTTTGCAAACCACTCAAATATGTTTTAATTTGAATATTCAAACATTTGAATTTTCGATACTTGACCTTATTTTATGCCCCTGATAATAGTTTTTAAGAGCTTTTATGCTTTAATTTAACCCAATATTAAGGATTGATAAGGCCATGACCGATGAAAAAGATCTAATTGAAGTACATGTTAATGTGAAGATTACAACAGCATCACTTCAAACTATTGTAGAAAATGCTAAAAAAATCGC
>JAIOSQ010000323.1 GCA_021107535.1 Bacteroidales bacterium
GCTATGACGGCTGGTACGGAGTCATCATTGAATCCCAGCAAGGCTGCATGGGAGAAGATTCCGTTTACGTATTATTTTTTATACGACCGGAACCACAAGAACCGATATATGAAAACTTTTATGTTCCCAATGCCTTTTCACCTGACGGAGATGGCTTGAATGATGAATTGAAAGCCATCAGCAACACAGAAAACATATATTCATTCAACATGTACATATTCAACCGTTGGGGTGCACTTGTATTTGATAGCAAGGAAGTATCCCTGGGATGGGATGGGACATACAAAGGAAAGCCAGCTCCACAGGGAGTTTATGTGTATAAGATTGAGTATTCTATTGGGACTTCTGCTCAGGAAGAAAGTAGGGTTATGTCGGGGACAGTGATGTTGGTGAGGTAAAACAAAATCCTTTGCGTATGAGCATCATGAATGGTGCATGATTTACAATTTACACTTATTGAGCACCAAAGGTGCGTAAATCATTAGCCCCGTGCATAGCACGTGGTTTATAATGTGCGATACTTACATAGCCCCATCGGGGCGTAATCATTAATCCTATGCAAAACATTCATCATAATTGATATCATATTCTGTTAAAACCATTGATTCCGCACCTGTGGTGCTTATATTATATTACATTACAGAACCCCCGGGCTATGCCCGGGGCTATTGAGCACCGCCCCTTTGGGGCTTATATTTTAAACCAAATTATTAGCGTTTAGTAGAGAATGGTAGTGAAGAGTTCTGAGATTCGAATTGATGAAATAAATGAACCCAACACCCAACATCCAACACCCAACACTTATTTTTTCCACTTATAATATTCACCCACCAGGCTGAGTGTCGACTCATCGGGATCCTGTACAAGTGTTGTCAGGTTTAGTTCTTTGCTTCTAGCACTCCAAAACACGACCGGCATGTAATCACCAGCATATTCCCCATTGGATTCTTCATAGGATTCTGTGTCTGCAGCGGTATTCACACAGAACATATACGGGCCTTTCTTTTCATGCTGATAGAGGTGAACTGCAGAAAGGTTGTCAAATTCCATGATCACCTCAGCCCATAACTGGTTGTTCTTCACAAACAATCTTTTTTCAATATTGGAAGCCATAGGGTAATTATCATCAATATCAGTTCCGTACAGGTAACTACTCAGCAATTCATTAAAGTCCTCCGCTGAAACATCCAGGGTATCGTCCATATCGGACATGATATTGATATACGTAATCGTGAGCTTGCCTGAATTCGGGCCTGTCAGCTCAAAATTATACACTTTTTTTTCAAATGTCAGGCAACTGCTTAACAGGAAGGCAAAAAAAGCCAAAGCCAATAATTTAACGGTATTTTTTTTCATAAATAATTCGTTTTACGGGTTATCTGTTTTCAAATGTCATCCCTTCAGGGATTATCGTAATTTTGTATCAAAGATAACCAATAATTAAATCCAAAGCAATGAATACATCCGTTGAGATCAGTTATTATCCTTTAAACGTGGAGTATATCCCTCCCATCAAAGGATTTATTGAACGCATGAACGCATATGAAAATCTCAGAGTGAAGACGAGCGGAATGAGCACGCAGGTATTCGGGAAATACGCCGATGTCATGCACGCGCTGACAACAGAGATAGAAAAATCGTTCGAGCTACCTCACTCGGTCTTCATCCTGAAGATTATTAACGCCGACCTGAACATAGCATGAACCTGCTGGATATATTTGACATAATATACCAGAACTTCGTAGATTCAAGCATCCTCGAGGCCATTGCTGTTTTCTTCGGTATTTTGAGCGTCTGGTTTGCCAAAAAGGAGAACATCCTGGTATACCCTTCCGGGATCATCAGTGTGGTGATTTATATCTATATCTGCTTTTTTGCAAAACTCTATGCCGACATGGGGATCAACTTCGTGTTTTTTGTTATGAGTGTCTACGGCTGGTTCATGTGGTCGAGGAAAGATGAAGAAAAACACTTCCTGGCAATCAGTTCATGCAAAAGGAAAGATCATCTGATCAGCGCTTTCATGCTGGTATTCTTTTTTATCACGCTCAGCTATTTTCTGAGCAACTACACCGACAGCAATGTGCCGGTCATCGACTCCCTGACATCATCAATATTTATAGTTGCCATGTGGCTGATGGCACGGAAAAAGATCGAGAACTGGATTTACTGGATCATCGGAAATGTGATTTCCATACCGCTGTACTTTTACAAGGATCTGGCGCTGACAAGTGTGCAGTTTACGGTATTCCTGGTGCTGGCAATACTGGGATACTTGGAATGGAGACAGAAACTTTTAAGGAGTTCCTAGTGCCGAGTGCCTAGTTCCTAGTGCCGAATGAAAGTTTATAGTGAAGAGTTTAGATTTATAGATTTAACCAGCTGCGTCTGCCAAAACTTTAGTGGAGGCGGAACATCCAAAATTGACCCCATGCCTCACACCCCACCCCCCATACCCCATACCCCATACCGCATCGCCATCACGGGCCCCGAATCAACCGGAAAGTCGGAACTTGCAGAAAAGCTTGCCTCTTATTACAAATCACATTGGGTGGCTGAATATTCACGGGAATATCTTAGGGCTCCCGTCAGGAAATATGATTACGAAGACATCCTGGAAATCGCAAAGGGGCAATACCGGAATGAAGAAGAACTGGCAAAAACGGCAGGACAGTTTCTGTTTTGTGATACTGAATTTATTGTTACAAAAATTTGGTGTGAAGAAAAATACGGCCGCTGTCATCCCTGGATCCTTGAAATGATAGAAAAACACAGATATGACCTTTATCTTCTCTGCAATACGGACCTTCCTTGGGAATATGATCCCCTGCGGGAAAATCCCGATGACCGTGAGAGACTGCTTGAGCTATATAAAAAGGAACTGGAGGACAGAGGGTTTCCATTTGCAATCATCAGCGGAACCAGCAAGGAAAGGCTTGAAAATGCAATCAATGCCATTGAGAAGTATTTCTCTTAATCAGGTGGTCCCGGGTTCAAGTCCTGGTGGGCCCACAACTATTTCTCATAAAGGTTTGTATCACAATAAGATACAAGCCTTTTTTGATTTAGTGGTTATATATAAGTTATACTTTTACAGAGTTAATATAAACTAAACTGGTCTAAATTGCATTTTACCTATAGTTGGGAATATAATTACATATACCGGCACCACTGATCCCATTTAGCCGGCTAAAATTGAGCCGACTAAGTGTGGTCAACTTAGCTGTCTTGGGCTGTTTTGACTGCAAACAGTTAAAATCCTTTCAGAAGAAGGATATTATTTACTTGTAAATAACTTATGTGTTTATAGTTGTGGCGTATTTGTTTCTGTCTATAATTATCTTTACATTTGGAAATGGAATGCGCTGTTTTATATCTCTAAAGCATGATCATTAGATTTATCATTCTTATATCATTAGGTGTTGTGGTTTCTGATATAGAAGCACAATTACCCGAAATAGTAGAAGACATCTGGCCTGGTCAATACAGTAGTAATCCTAGCTGGCACAGAATTGAATACAATAACAAATTATATTTTGCAGCCTCAACTGATATTTTCTGGCAGGAGTTATGGGTAAGCGATGGAAGCGAAAGTGGAACATACATGCTTAAAGATATAAATACTACGATATCCGGTTCACCCCAATATTTTACAATTAATAAAAACAAACTCTATTTTACTGCTACTACAGACTCTGGAGTGGACCCATGGGTCACTGATGGTACGGAAGCTGGTACAATGATGCTTATAGATATTGAACCGGCTTATGGAAGAGACTATTATCAGATGACAGCATACAATGAGCATCTATACTTTTGGGCAAGAGATGACATAAATGGCAGCGAATTATGGGTAAGTGATGGAACAAGTCAAGGAACAAAATTACTTAAAGACATTAATCCCGGGATTAATGGTGGTGGTGCTGATTACATCCATATATTTCAAGACAAATTATACTTCTCTGCAAATGATGGAATACACGGATCAGAACTCTGGACAAGTGATGGAACTGCCAATGGAACATCTATGCTCAAAGATATTGACACATCAGGCAGCACTCATATTGTTGGTTTTTTTAACTTTAAGGATAGGCTAATATTTCGTGCAAGTGATGATATTCATGGTGCTGAGTTGTGGATGAGCGACGGAACTACTGAAGGCACTGTATTGCTCAAAGATATTGATACACTTGAAAGTTCACACCCAGGTGCATTCTGTGAATACGGTGAACGTTTTTATTTCACTGCCGCAGATAAGATTCATGGGAGTGAACTATGGGCAAGCGATGGAACTTCGGAAGGTACATACCTATTCAAAGAAATAAATCCGGAGGGTGGTAGTTTTACCTTCTGTAAGTATGTGTATAATGACAGGTTATTTTTCGGAGCTGATGATGGAATTAATGGGGCGGAACTATGGATTTCCAACGGTAGTGCTGAAGGTACATATTTATTCAGGGATATTAACCCTGCAGGTGACAGTCATCCACATTCATTTATAGAGTATGGTGGGTATTTGTATTTCGCTGCAATTGATGGTACAAATGGTTTTGAACTATGGAGAAGTGATGGGACTCCATCCGGAACCATCAAAATAAATCCTCCATTTGAACCCGGTTTTGATCCCTTGTCATATGTATCATTTAGAGGTTTTACGATAGCCAACAATATATTATTCTTCTCTGCCAAGTACTCTGATAGTGGTTGCGAACTCTATAAAATAGAATCTAATACAGGTATTGTATCTTATGAAAGCCATAACATTTCCGAAATTAAAATTTATCCCAATCCAGCAGATGATCACATCAACCTTGATTATATATTAAACCATGCAGCAAATGTTGAAATCACAGTTTATACAATTAATGGGAAAACTTTAAATATGACTATTAATAAAAACTTTGGTACAGGACAGCATATTGAAAACATTAAACTACCCTCTAATCTACCTGCAGGCATATATCTTCTAAAAATCAAGAGTGGAAATCAAAGACTCACTTTAAAGTTTATTATTAAATAGGTTATAAGTTTGATGGATTTTGTTTTTAGGATTTAGGTTTAATTTTCAAAAGATATCTTTCATAGAGAATAATTGCATATTCCTGTTAAACTGAGCAGGTCATACCTGACCAAAGTGAGCAGTCTTCCTTAAAAGATATTTTTCTTGATTGTTCTAAAAAGCAGCTTTATACCAGACAAATAAACTATTGATTCCGTACAGGAACTCCATGCTCAATCCAAATAGGAATCAGGTGCTCATTTTGATAGGATTTTCCAATTATTTGTTAAAAATAGTTATTCTCTCCGTTTTACCATCAGATATCAGAAATCGAATATTTAACATAATACTTTGCTATTTATAAGGGAACTTATGTTTAGTGAAAAAATTAAATGCAATTATTAATTAATGTTTAAGCTGTTGTGTTTTTAAGTTGTAGAGGTTAAATATTCAAATTTTTTTACTGCCAAACATTTCGCAGTGATTTTTATAGTCACTTTTACAATGCGATTTTTATACCTGCTGATTATCAATTAGATAGAAAATTTTGGTGGTCCTGGTGGGCCCACAAAAAAAGCAGCGACTCGATGTCGCTGCTTTTTTTATTGCACGATTGAGGAGATTGCGCGATATTCAATATCCGAAGTTGGCCTAACTTCGTTCAATCTTATACGTCGTGCAATCGATGCCATCGCGCAATTCTACAGTCTTATAAATTATAAAGTTAGTTTCTTCTACCGGTCATCCTGAGAAAATCCGCTGAAAGCGGATTGACGAAGGACCTCCTCGCTAATTGTAGTAGGCACATAAATCCTACCCCTATCTATTAATACCCAAAACATGAAAATGTCACACATTTCATAACTTGTCCTGAGCTTGTCGAAGGATCGAACTACACTGTATTGTAATTGAAGTTACCCGTCGTACCAAATAAGAGACGATGTTTTTATCAGGTATGAAGGTGATTTCAAAAATAGTTCAAATACTCTCAGGACAAGTCAAAATTCAAAACCTCACACTCCCCCTCTCACCCAAAACAACCCTGTACCTTGTACCCTGTACCCTGCAACCGTTAACTTACCGGAAACAACCGTAAACTGATTTCCCACGCATACACTTGCCATAGGTGAATTTATGTATTATTTTTATAGCTGATTTGTATTCCGGAGGAAGCGTATTGATGATCGTTCAATCGCTTTGCCCGGGAGCAACTCACACGGCTTAATATGGGATAATTAATATCCTACCCCGCTCCATTTTATACCCGGCCTTCAACACTTCCCAACGTTGGAGGCCATTTTCTTTCTATTTGTTCTTGAAAGTTCTGCCTGATTGATTTATTTTTACACCCGCTTAGCCGAAATACATGAAGAACTCATCCACTGATCGCCTTCACATTTTATATCTGCCAAAATGGTATCCGCATAAGTATGACCCCATGCCGGGCTTATTTATTGAACGACATGGAATATCGGCCACCCCGCATTGTGATATTTCAGTATTGTATGTGCATTCCGACGAGCATCAGAAAAAACCGGTTTATATGTTTGCCGATAACACTGATGAGCCGCTGAATACCATCAGGATATACTATACACGTGCATCAACAGGAATCAAGCCACTGGATGTTCTGATCAACACCTGCCGTTTTGTAAAGAGCCATAGAAAAGGCATCAGGGAGGTCAGGAAAAGATACGGAAAGGTCGATATCATCCATGTACATGTGCTTACGCGCCATGGCGTGATCGCCCTGTGGGAAAAGATCAGAAAGGGCATCCCATTTGTGATCACAGAACACTGGACCAGGTACCTGCCTTCCACAAATACATTCAAGGGAGCTTTCAGGAAATGGATGACCCGCCTCGTAGCCAAACACGCCTCTGCCATCATGCCGGTAACGGCCAACCTGCGTGATGCGATGATCGACTGCGGACTAAATAATAACAACTATATCGTAATCCCGAATGTGGTGAACATTGACATGTTTGCTCCTGAGCCGGAGAAAAAGCAGGGGGAAAAAGTAAAGATCATCCATGTTTCCTGCTTTGATGATCAGCAGAAGAACATTTCCGGCATCACAAGGGTAATCAAAAGGCTTTCGGATGAACGGCAGGATTTCACCGTGGACATGATTGGGGAAGGCATTCATTATTCAGAACTCGTCGACTATGGAGCTAAACTGGGAGTGAAAGATACTTTTGCCACATATTATGGTTTGAAGGAAAACGAAGCACTCGCGAGTCTTATGAAAGCGGCCGACTTTATGATCATGTTCAGCAGGTATGAAAACCTTCCGGTGGTAATCCTTGAATGTTACGCCTGCGGGGTGCCGGTAATCTCGACCGATGTAGGTGGGATACGGGAGCATATGAATGACACCCTTGGTTTTCTGATCCCCTCAGAGGATGAAGATATTCTATATACATCCCTGAACAGTATGCTCGACAATTACCGAAACTACGACGCTTTGAAGATCAGGGAGTATGCCGTCAAGCATTTTAGCAATGAGGTCATCGGAAAGCAGATATTTGAAGTATACACATCCGTCAGTAAATCATAAACAGCAAATATTTTGATCAGCAAGATCCTCAACACTTTCGGAACACGCAGCCTTTCGGCTGTGATCAACTTCCTGATCGCCATTGTAGTTTCACAGTACCTGGGGCCGGAAGGGAAAGGTGAGCAGGGGATCATCATCGCCACAGTAGCCTTTGTCCTTGTGTTTTCGAATCTTGTGGGGGGAGCAACCCTGGTGTATCTCATACCCAGATACAGCTTTTCATTACTGCTATTCCCCTCGTACCTCTGGTCTGTACTTATCAGTGCAATTTCTTTCGGGGTACTATACTTCTTCAGGCTTGTGGAGCATGATTTCATTCTGCATATCTGCATACTATCGATCATCAACTCCTTTACAAACATCCACTCCACCCTGCTTATCGGCAGGGAAAAGATAAAGGCTTCCAATCTTATCAGCCTGGTACAACCACTTATTGTCATCCTTACACTACTATTCTACTTTTTGGTTCTGGAAGAAATAAGTATCACCACTTATATACATGCCTTGTATTATGCATTCGGCGGAAGTTTTGTGATCAGTGTGATATACACAGCACAAACTTTTGGCAGATTGCATTTCCATAGTCTGGCGGAATATATGAAAGTGATCAGGGAGCTGTTTCGCCTGGGCTTCATGAACCAGATGGCACACATTACCCAGATGATGAGTTTCAGGCTGAGTTATTACTTCCTGGAACTCTATCACGGAGAGGCCAGCGTAGGCATATACTCCAACGGTATTCAGATCATGGAATCCATCTGGTTGATCAGCAAGAGCATTTCGCTGGTGCAGTACGCCCGGATTGCCAATACGGAGGATAAAAAATATTCGCAGGAGCTTTCACTGAAGCTGCTAAAGGCCGGGTTCTTTTTTAGCTCTATATGTATTGTACCGCTCCTTCTTTTACCTGAATCCTTTTACCTGTTTATCTTTGGAAAAGGCTTCACAGGGGTGAAGGAGGTGATCTGGATACTGGCACCCGGCGTGCTGGTGTATAATTTTTCGATCATCTTGGGGCATTACTTCTCCGGCACCGGAAAATACCATATCAACACCATCGCATCAGGAACAGGGCTTGTGGTGGCACTGATCCTATTTTTTATCCTCATCCCGCAATATGTAACACTGGGTGCAGGGATTGCGACAAGCATCAGCTACGCAGTGACAAGCCTTGTGGTAATATTGTTTTTTATCAGGGAATCGAAGGCAGGTTTCAGGGATTTTTTACCCACGAGAGGGGATTTGTTGGCCTTAAGAAACATGTTGAAAAGGACTAAGAGATAAATTTACGATTCTGTATTCCCTTGCCCGCCTCTGGAGGGTGTGTGTACAATTTAGAATATGATGGTCGATAGTCGATTTAAAATCTTCAAGACATGCGACCCCGCTGGGGTCGTTAGCTCATCCTGACCTTGCTGCCTATAGACATGTGACCCCCTTGGGGTCATGGCAAGCCTGGCTGCGTATGCTACAGACATACGACCCACGTTGGGGTCATTACAAAATGTCCAACCTAGGTTACTTCTTGCATTAAGAACTGATGCCAGAGGCATCACATGTCTATAACTGAAGCCCTATCCTTTAATCTCACGACCCCAGCGGGGTCGTATGTCAATTACCAGATTAAAAAATATGAAGACAAAATGGTCCAGGATAAATAGGAGTCATCTGTTTGTAATACCATGATGCCGGAGGCATCACATATCTATAACCCAAAACGCATCCTCTACCTCTCCAACCCCAGAGGGGTTGTATGTAAAAAAAGTAAAATAAATTGGGGACAAATCTCCAAAACGTGTATTAATAATCAAGGGAGGTCTTGATGTCAGAGGCATCACATGCATATAACTGAAGCCCTATCCTGTAATCTCCCGACCCCGTATGGGTCGTATATTATTAACACAAGACTAAAAAACACAAATATGTCAAGCACCTACACTCAAATCTATATCCAGGTAGTAATAGTCGTAAAAAGACGAAAAGCGCTGATATCCCCAGCATGGGAAGAAGAATTGTACAAATACATCACTGGAATCGTCCAGAAAAAAGGACAGAAAATGTTAGCAATCAATGGCATACATAATCATCTGCATTTCTTCATAGGGATGAAACCTGATTGTCAGCTTTCAGGTCTGATCAGAGAAATAAAAAAATCATCAAATAACTTCATAAATAAAAACAGGCGCACATCTGGAAAGTTTTACTGGCAGGTAGGGTTTGGTGCTTTTTCATATAGTCATTCGCATATACCACGCGTGATAACATATATAAAAAACCAAAAAGAACATCATAAAAAGACAACCCTCAAGGATGAATACATCCAATTTTTGAAGAAATATGAAATTGAGTTCAAAAATGAATATTTGTTTAATTGGAACGATTGAATATTTATGGTGGAAGCATGCGACCCCGCTGGGGTCGTTGGTCCATCCTGACATGCCTGCCTATAGACATGTGACCCCGTTGGGGTCATTTTTAAAATATATCAAAAAAATTTGAATACAAATTTCCAAAACGGGTATTAATATTCAAGCAGGTCTTGATGCCGGAGGCATCACATGCATATAACTGAAGCCCTATCCTCAATTCTCCCGACCCCGGAGGGGTCGTATGTCTATTGACTGATAAAAAAGTATGAAGGCAAAATGGTCCCGGATAAATATAATATGCTATTTTTAGGGTCAAATTTTATTTTACCTCTATGAACTCAGGATTTTTACCCATTGACTACATTGTCTTTGCTATTTATGGATTACTGATCGTTTCTGTGGGAGTGTGGATTTCGCGCACCAAAAAAGGACAACAGAAGACGGCCCAGGATTATTTCCTGGCGAGTCGTTCCCTGACATGGTGGGCCATTGGTGCCTCGCTTATTGCTGCGAACATTTCGGCAGAGCATTTCATTGCCATGTCAGGCTCGGGTTTTAGGATCGGTCTGGGGATCGCAGCCTACGAATGGATGGCAGCCATTGCCCTTATCATCGTGGCTAAATATTTTCTTCCCAATTTCCTGGAAAACAAGATCTATACCATGCCGCAGTTCCTGCAGCAAAGGTATAATACCGGGGTCAGCACGGCATTTGCAGTATTCTGGTTGCTGGTGTATGTCTTTGTTAACCTCACAACAGTGGCATGGCTGGGAGCTCAGGCCATGTACATGATCATGGGGGTCCCGGTCGTTTATGGGCTGATCATCCTTGCCGTTACCGCAGGTATTTATTCCATTTATGGCGGCCTGAAAGCAGTAGCCTGGACAGATGTGATACAGGTGATCTTCCTCGTGGGCGGCGGTATGATCACGGCCTACCTGGCGCTGGATGCAGTATCTGGCGGACATGGAGCAATCAAGGGCCTCGGGGTAATCTATGACAAAGCACCTCAGCTGTTTAATATGGTCATTGAAGAGGGCACCATGGCAAGCGATGGCAGTGGTGGCACAAAAGATGCTTTCATGGACCTTCCGGGGCTTGCAGTGATCTTTGGTGCCATGTGGCTTGCAAATTTTGGCTACTGGGGATTTAACCAATACATCATCCAGAAAGGCCTTGCAGCAAAAAGCCTGAAAGAAGCCAAACGCGGGCTCATTTTTGCAGGATACCTCAAGATCCTCATCCCCCTCATCGTCATCATCCCGGGCATTACGGCCTATGTGTTGCATTCACATCCTGAGATGCTGCACGGTATGGCCATCCAAGAAAGTATTGAAAAAGCCGATCATGCTTATCCCTGGCTGCTTCATAACTTTGTCCCTCCGGGGATCAAAGGGCTTGCCTTTGCGGCATTGGTTGCTGCCATCGTTTCATCACTGGCATCTATGATCAACTCTACTTCTACCATCTTTACTTTTGATATTTACAAACAGCATATTAACCCGGAGGCCACCGACAGGCAACTGGTAAAAACCGGAAGGTGGGTTTCCTTTATTGCCCTTCTTGTGGCCATGCTGGCAGCAAAACCTTTGCTTGGCGGACTCGATCAGGCCTTCCAGTACATACAGGAATACACTGGCTACATCTATCCGGGTGTGGTAGTTGTGTTCGGCATGGGACTGTTCTGGCGACAGGCGAGCAACAAGGCTGCCTTATGGACCGCCATTGTCACCATCCCGGCAGGCATTGTTTTCAAGATGATCTTTCCTGAGATGCCATTCATCCTCCGGATGGGTAATGTGTTCATCCTGCTTTGCTTTATCGCAGTAACCATAACATTCCTCGACAAATCACATCGTGTGGATAATTCCACTGCAAAGAAGCTGAAAATGATACAACGCGCTTCTGTGATCCTGATCTCAGCAGGCATCATTTCTTTGATCATTGGGGCATTTACTGTTCAGGCCTATGCTTATCTGGGCATTGAATCCATCTTTATGTTCGGCGCGCTGCTGCTGTTGCTTGGACTGATCCTGCGATGGAACACCAAACTCAGTTTTAAAAACAGCAAGGCACTGCATGTCAACATGGAACTATATAAGACAGGTACGATCTTCAATATAGGTGCCATTGGCATCATGATCATTATCATTACACTTTATGCTTTATTCTGGTAAAAGCACTGGCAGCCAGACCTGCATCTCTCCCGGCCCGCGGTTGTTCCATAAATGATATGGGATCAGGGTGATGTCATGAGGATCAGAAAACAGTTGTTCTCCATCCTGATTTTGACTTACAGTCACGCCCCTGACAGTGATGCTTTGTGTTCCATTCAATAATTCCGGCTCATATCGTGTAGTGGATACGGATGTTTCATCAATCATCAGGTTTAACACCTGAGCATCTTTATTATCAGGCCATTCGGCACAGTAGACAAGAGGCCCACGCTGAAATGCCACCCTGCCTGTGTCAGCCTCCACACGCTCATCTGCCTTGAGCTTGCGGACAGGCATTGGCAAAGCCAGGCTCACCTGGTCATCCTTCTTCCAAATCCTGTCAAGCACTGCATAGCCATTTTCAAATTTGTAAGCTGTTGTCACCCCATTGATCATAATTTCAATCCCCATGTCGGGGGTTTCATCAAAACGATACAGATCACCATCTATTGCCGTGTTACCGGCCCAGCCAGGAATGCGTAGTTTCAATGCAAATTTATTTTCCTTGTCCGGATACAGCGAAATATCCACATGGCCATCCCAGGGGTAGTCTGTCTGCTGTGTAATAAAAACAATGTTATCTTCCATTCTAATCACAGTCTCGCAAGACATATACAGGTTTACAAAGATACCCTTCTCATCCTGTGCATATACATATCCCGGCACGGATGGGATAAAGCGGGAGATATTGGACGGGCAGCAGGCACAGCCGAACCATTCACTGCGTTTGTGACGGCCATCTGACTCCAGCGGATTTGGATAAAAAAAATGATCGGCAGTGAGTGAAACACCCGAGAGCATCGCATTGTAGAGGATGCGTTCCAGTACATCATAATACTTTGCCTCTCCATACAACAAGAACAAGCGATGGTTTAGAAAGATATTGCCTATGGAGGCACAGGTTTCACAATAGGCCGACATATTCGGCAGGTAATAAGGTTTCGCAAAGCCTTCATTACCCCCTGATGCGCCAATACCGCCGGTCACATATATCTTTTTGTATGTTATATCCTCCCATATTTTTGTAATGGCGTTGACATAGGCTGTATCATGCATGATGGCTGCCACGTCGGCCATACCGGAATACATATAGGTGGCCCGCACCGCATGGCCTACTGCTTCGGTTTGCTCTGTCACCGGAAGATGGGCCTGGCAATATTCCGGCCCATCGTAGCGGGCATCAAGAAAGAACTTCGCCAGTTTAAGGTAGCGTTCTTCCCCTGTCACCCCATAAAGTTTCACCAGCCCTATTTCGATCTCCTGATGCCCCGGGTAAGACACGAAGGTATCCCAGCCAAAATCTTCATCCACACGGTCGGCAGCTTTGATGGCTACATCCAACAGGCTACGTTTCCCGGTAGCCCGGTAGTGTGCCACAGCAGCTTCGAACATATGTCCGAGATTATAGAGCTCATGGCTGAACACATGGGTGAATTCCCAGCGATGCGTTCCTATCCACTCGTGGCCACTGTCTCCCAGAATGGTGCGGTTGGTGTACAGATAACCGTCATCCTCCTGGGCCAGGCTGATTTTCAGGATAAGGGTATCCAGGTATGCATCCAATACGGGATCCGGAAATGTTTGTAAAGAATAGCTTGCTCCCTCAATGATCTTGAATACGTCTGAATCATCGAAAGGATATGTTGTGCAGAAGGTTCCTTCGGTTATCCCTCCGGCAACTTCAAAATTCTTTATCCTGCCGGTAGTTTCACAATGCCCGAAAGCGATGGGAATGGTTACATCATGGTTTTTCCTGATCCGTGGTTTCCAGAAATTGTCTGTCACCTGAACAGCAGTAAAAGGCACAGGCTGAATGGGATATTGGACATTCTCCTGGCTGCACGCAAAAAGCGTTAGCAAAAGGATGATGAGGATAGTTGTGCGCATAATGAAATAATTTTATTGAATTGACAATCTTTTATTCAAGTCGAATTTATCAATAATTACGAAGACCGTTAAGAGTCAAGCGTAGATTTTCCCCCTTTCATTCTCCTCTTTTTTAATACTGCATACGCCATGAGCAGCAAGGCCATTGCTGCGACAACAATCCACCAGGGAAACTGTGGGGGAGGAATTATCGTGATCGTCTTGAAGCCTTTATAGATAACCGGAGCCTGAGAGAAATTGTAAAAACCGAATTTCCCGTTCTGATATGTAGAATCTTTCAGTTTTTTACTGAAAATGATCCTCTCTCCATCTTTGATCGTTACTGTAAATGAACCCGGATTGAATTCCAGGATGAATCCGTATTCCTTTTCGAAGGCCCATCCTTCAATCTCTTCATGATAAAGAAGAGTAACCTTTCCTTCAGTACCTTCTGTGTTCCATAGATCTTTACCATCGAACGGCTGTGAAGCTTTCAGTTTACCTGAGTCCGGGCCTGAATAATCCGCAGC
>JAIOSQ010000065.1 GCA_021107535.1 Bacteroidales bacterium
ATGGATGTCCTGAAATTTAACTTTTCATAATCAGAGTTGAGAATAATCCCTTGCTGGCGCAGATACCCACCTCCTATCAGAAAGTTAGACTTTTCATCACCTCCGCTGATCGTCAACTGATAATTTTGCATAACAGCCGGACGGAAGATCTCTTCAAGCCAATTTGTATTGGATAGCTGTGGCCTTATGTCATCTGGTATGGGATCATGGTTACCATCTGCCTGGGCGGCTTCATTATAAATCTTTATATATTGATCTGTATTACACATGGGTGTCAGTCGGCCATGTGTTTGTATCCCTGCATAAGTATTGAAACTGAAGCGTGTCTTACCAGCCTGGCCTTTTTTGGTTTCAATGATGATAACACCATTACCTGCCCTAGCCCCGTATATTGCAGCAGAGGCAGCATCCTTAAGGATAGTCATGGATTCGATATCCTCGCTGTTTAGTATTCCGGTAACGTCCTTGGTTGGAACACCATCGACAATATATAAAGGATCATTATTATTAATGGTACCAAGGCCTCTGATCCTTACCTTGATGCCTTCGCCCGGTGCACCGGTAGTTTGACTTACCTGTACCCCGGCAGCCCTTCCCTGCATAACCTGGTCAATACTGGTAACCGGCAGTCTTGTTATTTCCTGGGGTTTTATCGTAGAAATGGCCCCGGTAACATCGCTTTTCTTTTGCACACCATACCCAACCACGACCACCTCCTGCAGCATTTCAACTTCTTCAAGAAGCACAACATCATGTGACAGGGTTACTCCCGGGTTCACAGGAGTCTCGAATTTCTGAGAGGTGAAACTTATAAAAGAAAATATTATAGTCATGGATTCACCCGCAACATCACCTTCATTTATAGTCAGAGAATATGCTCCAAAGATATCTGAAGTAGTGCCGATAGTGGTCCCTTCGACATAGATAGAAACACCGGGCAATTCAATGCCTTCCTCGTCGATGATCTTCCCTGTAATTGTCTGTGAAAAAGCGGAAAAGCTAAATGCAAATATCAGTATTATGAGAGCAAGCCCTCTGTAGAGAGTTTCCATAATAAGCCTCAATTATGTATGTATATCTATAGTCTTCTACACCTGAATATCCACAACAAAATTCCTCACCCCAATGCTCCGAATCACTGAATTATTATCATTTAAGGCAAATATACTGAATTGACACGGGTTTAGCAAGTAATTGATATAAAAATTGCATCAATTTGTCAACAGCTGAAATGTAAGAACTTCTGTATATAGATAGATTGATGAATTGCTAATTCAATATTATAAATCAGTAGTGTCCGGGGAAATTTAGATTGAATTGGTGAAAGGCGCAATGGCGTTCACTTTTGCGACATCTGAGTAAAAGAGGGCTTGGGGAGGCATTCCAGGCTATAGGCCCCTCGTCTTCGCTCGGGATGACAACTTATTAGGCTTAAAACTAAGAAGGGCGCGGCGCCAAACCTAAGTTTTTTATTTGCTACTTTGTTAGAGCGCCGCGCCCTTCTTCCCAAAAACAGACCAAGAATTGTCATCGCGAGCGCCTCGCCGTCGGCAAGCCTTTGGCGGCCGATGGGAGTCGAGCGACACATATACAAATGAATAAAACTTAGCAGATAAGCAATTCATCTTTTTAACCGGACACTAACGATTCCAAACTCACAACTACCAATCTTTACTAATCATTAATCAATTGGATTTAATCATTCAGAATCTAATAATCAGTCTTACTTGGCAATTTCGCCGGAAATAATTAATTTTGCAGTCCCAAAATAAAAAATATAACAATGCAACAAACAATTATAGATAAAATGACAGATTATAAGATTAAGGATATCAATCTTGCCGACTGGGGCAGAAAAGAGATCGCTATTGCAGAGAAGGAAATGCCGGGACTGATGTCGTTGAGGGAGAAATACGGTGACATGAAGCCACTCAAAGGTGCCAGGATCACCGGTTCACTGCATATGACAATTCAAACGGCCGTTCTCATAGAAACTTTAATAACACTTGGTGCTGATGTCAGGTGGGCCAGTTGTAATATTTTTTCTACACAGGACCATGCCGCCGCTGCAGTTGTCCGGGATTCCAATGTACCCATTTTCGCATGGAAAGGCGAGACGCTCGAAGAATACTGGTGGTGCACCAGTCAGGCACTTGCTTTCCCCGAAGGCAAAGGGCCTCACCTGATCGTGGATGATGGTGGTGACGCTACACTCCTGGTGCATCTCGGGTATGAAGCCGAAGATGATAATTCCATCCTGGATAAAAAACCGGATAACCATGAAGAAGGAGTGGTCCTTCAAACCCTGAAAGGTATCCTGAAAGAAGATAGCACGCGATGGCACCGTATGGCCAAAGATCTGAAGGGCGTATCTGAAGAAACCACCACAGGTGTTCACAGGCTCTACCAGCGCATGGAAAACGGCACACTGCTTTTCCCGGCCATTAACGTGAACGATTCTGTGACAAAATCAAAGTTCGATAACCTTTACGGTTGTCGCGAATCCCTTGCTGACGGGATTAAACGCGCTACGGATGTGATGATTGCCGGCAAGGTGGTCGTCGTACTGGGATATGGTGACGTAGGCAAAGGAAGTGCCAAATCCATGCGCTCCTACGGTGCAAGGGTGAAAGTTACCGAGATTGATCCCATCTGTGCCCTGCAAGCCGCCATGGAAGGCTTTGAAGTGACCACCATCGAGGAGGCCCTGAAAGACGGGAATATTTTTGTAACGACTACCGGCAACAAAGATGTGATCACCCTTGATCATATGGCCGGAATGAATGACGAATCCATTGTATGTAATATCGGCCATTTTGATAATGAAATCCAGGTTGACCCCCTTGATGATGCACCGGGTGTGGAAAAGATCAACATCAAACCTCAGGTTGATAAATATATATTCCCCGATGGGCATTGCATCTATCTGCTGGCTGAAGGAAGACTTGTAAATCTCGGATGTGCTACCGGTCACCCCAGCTTTGTAATGAGTAATTCATTCACCAACCAGACCCTGGCCCAGCTTGATCTCTGGAAAAATGATTTGAAAACTGATGTTTACAGACTGCCCAAACACCTTGATGAAGAAGTAGCACGCTTACATCTCGGGCATATTGGGGTGAAACTTACTGAACTCACCGATGAGCAAGCAGCATACCTGGGTGTCCCAAAGAACGGGCCTTTTAAGCCGGAGCACTATAGATACTAGATGCTAGATACTAGATGCTAGATACTAGATCCTGGTTACTTTGTACGCCGAAGCTTTAGCGTAGGTGTACTGATTTCTTTTTCCTGCCAGGCTTTGCCGTACTTGATCAAAGCGGTCGAATCATGAGGGTATTGATCAAGCACATCTTCCCACAGAGAAAAACTGTCATGCCAGGTTTTAGCGCGGGAAAAGGTCATCACGCTGAAAATTAGCATGGCTATTATAATGATCGTTGCAGGAAGCCAAACACGTTTTCTCCTTGTTTCAGTGAAAAATAACAGTAGCACTGCAAAACCATAATATAATCCGGAAGATGGAAGATACACATATCTTTCTTTCACTACCTGATCACCAAAGGGAATGATCACCAGGACAATGGCAATGGTGATGAAAAAAAACACAAATCCGGCCATGACCTGCCTCCTGATTTCTCCCCTCAGGCGAAATAACAGAAAAATGAACATCAGCGGGATCAGGGGTGCAATGAAAAACTCCGGCGGTAGCTGTGCGGTCTCAGGGTACGGGTGAAATGCCGACAGGCCTGTCGGGACAAAAAGTCTTGCAATATAGAATGCCAGGGCATAGACGATCATCAGCACCCTTTCCAACTCAGAATACCGCTCAGCAATATGAATGATATGTCCGGCTTCCTCTCTGGCATAAATGATCACCATCCCTGCCAGGAAGGATAAAAGCAGGAAAGGGATTTTCTCCAGGATCAGCTTTACATTGAGTTTCCTCCGAAAGAAAAAGTCGGCAAGGATGAGGACGACGGGAAAAGTAAGCGCCGTAGATTTTGACAACAATGATAAAATAAATAACAGCAGTGTAAGAAGGTAATCCACTCTATGACGTTTCCTGATAAAGCGTAAATAAGTGATCAGTCCGGCCAGGAAAAAAGAAGTATACAATAAATTGCCCATGGCAGAAATCCAGGAAACAGATTCGGCCTGAAGCGGGTTCAGCGCAAAAAGTGCAGCGGTGATCAAGGCGGGTGCATCTTTACGGGAAAATGACCTGACAAGAAAGAAAACGAGCAAAACATTTATCAGGTGCAAAAACAAGCCTGATGCATGAAAAACTCTGGCTGCCGGCCCGAATATCGCATATATGAAAGAATATACCTGGGTGGTAAAAGGTTGATACATCCCTATGTAAGTGGAACTGAATATTTTTGATGTATTTGCAAAAGACAGGCTGTGAACATCCTTATTTTCAAGCACCTGCTCAAGATCACCCCAGTTGGTAAAACCATTATTGAGTGAAGGCAGATATACAAGGAAAGTGATGGTCAGGATCCCGGCGAGAACCCAGTATGCATTTATTGATTTTCCATGGATCATGTCAGCATGCTCAGAACTTAAGAATAAGATCTAATTTGTGATATATAAGGTCATGCCATCATATGCAGTCCGGTATTGTTTTAGTGGAATGGTTGCGGGGGAAATTGGAGAACCGTCA
>JAIOSQ010000234.1 GCA_021107535.1 Bacteroidales bacterium
GCTGATATTGTAAAAGAAGATAAGCTAAATATATTGGAGTATAACATCTGTGGTGACCATATGCATATTCTACTGGTATGTGAAGAAGAAGATCTACCGAAAATAGTAGGAAAACTAAAAGCGATGACTGCCCGTGCCTGTAATATCGCTACGGGAAGAACTATTCCCGGAAACGAAAGCGATAGCGCCACAACAAGGGGACATGTCCCCTTGTCGGGCAGCGTCTCGCCGGATAGGAGCGAGAAACCCGGGATAGTCGAGGAAACAAGGGGACATGTCCCCTTGTCGGGCAGCGATAGCTCTACGAATACGAAAATAGAAAAGAAAAAATATAACTCCCTATGGACGCAAAAATTCGGAAAACGAAAAATAAATGGGAAAAACGACCTGCAGAATGTAATAAACTACATTCGCACCAATCGCCAAAAACACGAGCTACCCGAAAATAAGAAGCTCGAAAGAATAATTGGCAAAATGACCTGTTCTGTTCACCACGCCTTCCGAACCTAATACAATTGCGGTTTTCATGTGGTGATTGGGAATCCGCCTGATGGCGTTCGTGAATACTTCGCTTCGTATCTCAGATTGTATCTTTGACATATTAATCAACCCCGTACCTCGTACCCCGTACCTCGTACCCTGTACCTCGTACCCCGTACCTCGTACCCCGTACCCCGCACCTCGTACCTGCCAGATTTTTCCTACTTTTGCTTCAACAAATCAATAATTATATATCTGTTAATATAATGAGCATTTCAATCATAGTCGCCGTAGCCGAAAACAACGCCATTGGAAAAGACAATGACCTTTTATGGCATATTTCCGATGACCTCAAAAGATTCAAGAAGATCACCTCCGGCCATAAGATCATCATGGGAAAAAACACCTTTCTTTCCTTGCCGGTCAGGCCACTGCCAAACCGAACCAGCATCGTGATCACGGACAAGCCTTCCGACAATTATGAGGGATGCATCATGGCCTACTCCATTGAAGATGCCATAGCCAAATGCGAAAAAGATGAAGAATGCTTTATCATTGGCGGGGGCTCCGTATACCGGCAGTTTCTCCCTTTTGCAGATAAGCTTTACCTCACAAAAGTGGATCGAACTTACGAAGCCGACATATTTTTCCCTGCAATCAGTGAAGAAGAATGGGAGCTGATCGAAAAAGAAGACCATATCGACCATCAAAATAATTCACTTCATTTCTCGTTTCTTACATATATCCGCAAGAAATCCTGATGAAATTCAAGAGCTTCCACATACTGTTATCCGTTTTGTTGATCTTTTCTGCAGGCTCCTGTAAAAAAGGCAGCATAGAAACAAACTATAATCCCAACCTGGAGGTAGCCAACAACCAGGTGATCGCCGAAAGAGCTTACTCAGATGTATTCAACATATTCTTCATGGTGGTGAGCGACTCTGTGCTCAAAGCTTATGGAAGCGATACTGTGTTTGGAGCATTTTGCACCTACACGGATACTCCAAACATTCAATATGTTATTGATTTTCTTCCTTATTACACTCTTTGTCCGGACGGCAAAATACGAAAAGGGGTGATCACTGTAAACCTGAACAAGGATTTTTCTGAAACCGGGGCCATTGCCACGCTCTCTTTTTCCGATTATACCATTGATCACCTATGGTTAAAGGGTGACAATATGATCAGCTATACAGGAATGACGATGAATATGCAGCCTACTTATATGCACGAGGTTCCTTCTGCCACACTAAGCCTGTTAGATTCCCTTTCATCTCAAAACATTTACTGGTCATCTGAAAAGATGTTTATCCATACGGAAGGTATTGGAACGCCCGATGACTTCAACGATGATGTATTTGAAATCACCGGCGATGCATCAGGCACAGCTACCAATGGCGCTGTATATTCAGCAACGATAGGGGAAGCCCTCAGTGATTATTTCAACTGCAGATGGATCCGCACCGGCATCACCAATCTGAACATCCCCGGCCTGGAGGTAAAAACAGGTTACATTGATTATATCGGAGAAGATACCTGCACCAACCAGGTCATCTATTATTTTAACGGGAATCCGTTCTATGATGAGTTTATCAGACATTGAAAAGTAGTCAGAAGTCAGTAGTCAGTAGTCAGTAGTCAGTAGTTAGAATAGTGTGTGGGTGGAGGTGTTGGGTGTTCATCCCGTCTTCCCGTCTTAGCTTCACCCATAATCCATAATTCATAATTCATAATCCAAAATCCCTGTACCCTGCACCCGAATCACGTTTTCTGCTTCTTTTTCTTCGCTGCCGGGAACAAAATATTATTAAGGATCAGCCTGTAGCCCGGTGAATTCGGATGCAGGATCAGTTCTGTGGGCGGGTCTCCAACTAAATGCTTATAATCTTCGGGGTCGTGGCCGCTGAAAAAGGTCCAGGTACCGTTTCCAAATTCTCCGTGAATATAGCGTGCTTCATTCAGAGCCTTGTTTTCACCCATGATGAGCACTTCAGGCTTTATATAATCCTTGATATATGCTGTGGTCTGGCCCATGAAAGCGCGGATTACCTGTTCATGGCTCTGACAAAGCATCGTTGGTACCGGATCCCACTTGGCTGAATATTCGAAAAGGGTGAAAAAGTCGTTTTGTTTCCTGATAGAGCGTACATGTTTCTGTGTCGCATCAATACTGGAAATTTCGTATTCGTGAGGGTTCGTTTTAAGCGTAAAATCCGTAAATGCAAAGCATTGTGAATAATCCAGCTTTTGCTGTGCATCATCATCCATAGGGTCACCGTCGTACATCACATCACAAATATCAATCCCGTCAGCTGCCAGGGCGACATCGTAGCTGTCGGTAGCCGAGCACATCGCAAAGAGGTATCCGCCACCAGCAACAAACTCCCTGATCTTCTTTACCACAGCCAGTTTACACTGTGACACTTTGTCAAAACCAAGTTCCCTTGCAGTTGCCTCAGCCGCCCGCTGGTTTTCCCTGTACCACTGAAAATCTTTATAGCGGGCCCAGAATTTCCCATACTGTCCGGTAAAATCTTCGTGATGCAAATGCAGCCAGTCATACATGGGCAGCATCCCATCCAGCACTTCATGATCGTAGATCACATCATAAGGAATTTCAGCATAGGAAAGGACAAGCGTGACTGCATCATCCCAGGGTTGCTTGTTTTTAGGGGAGTACACTGCGATCTTCGGAGGAATATGCAACTTGATCTCGTCCATGTTCACATCAGGATTTGATATTTCCTGTAAGATAGTGGCAGCCTGTACATCGGCAAGCACCTGGTAGGTCACCCCCCTGATCACGCATTCGTTCTCTATGAGCTGATGATAAGCACACATGAAACTACCGCCTTTATAATTCAGCAACCAGCTTACCTCCACATCCTGTTCCAGCACCCAATAGGAAATCCCATAGGCCTTGAGGTGCTCCTTTTGTGTATCATCCATTGGGATAAAAATAAAGGCCGCCTGAGCGAAAAGCACATTAAAAAACAGTATAATTAAAAAAATATATTTTTTTATCATGTCGATAAATGCTGGCAGATTGAAATAATTTAAAACTTAAAACTTAAAATTTAACACTAATAAGCATCCAAGAAATAATAACGCTACAAGACCAATCTTAGTCTGTCTTATCAAGCCGCTCATATACTGAGTTTTGGCTTTTGAACTCCGGGGCGATCTCTTTCATTATTTTAACAATAGAGAAGCCATCGGTAGTATCCGGGAAGCTGATCAATGCTGACACCTGCTGGGAGACCGTATCAAGGTTGAACTTCCGTTCACGAGCGATCATGATCTGTGGATGGTGCGTCGGCAAAGTATTTTCTTCATCATTAAGCAACTCTTCATAAAGTTTTTCTCCAGGGCGGAGGCCGGTGAACTTTATCTGTATATCACTGCCCAGGGTGAGCCCGGAGAGCATGATCATCTTCTTGGCAAGATCCACGATCTTAATGGATTTACCCATATCGAAAATGAATATCTCACCGCCTTTTCCCATAGCTCCGGCTTCAAGCACCAGCTGGCAAGCCTCGGGAATGGTCATAAAATATCTTGTGATCTCAGGGTGTGTTACAGTGACCGGCCCGCCTCTGTTGATTTGCTCCCTGAAAAGAGGGATTACTGAACCATTTGAACCAAGCACATTCCCGAAGCGGGTGGTAATGAAGCTTGTGCCATTCTTTTTGTTCATGGCCTGTGTGTACATTTCGGCAATTCGCTTCGATGCCCCCATCACGCTGGTGGGTTTCACAGCCTTGTCGGTGGAGATCATGATAAACTTCTCCACATTGAATTTCAGGGAGAGGTTTGCCAGGATCTTGGTGCCATTTACATTTGTGCGGACAGCCTCCGATGGATTGGCCTCCATCATCGGAACATGCTTATAAGCAGCAGCATGATAAACAAGCTGCGGCCTGAACTCGTTAAAAATGGCTTCCATTCTCAACTCATCACAAATATCGGCCACGATAATGTCAATATCTTTGGCTCCGAATTTTTCCCGACACTCCAGTTCCAGGTGGAACAGCGGGCTTTCTGCCTGATCAAGCAGGATCATTTTATTGATAGAATAGCCTGCTACCTGCCTGACGATCTCGCTGCCAATCGACCCGCTGGCCCCGGTGATCAGTACATTTTTTCCGGCCAGGTCTTTGCTGACCTTCTCTTTGTCGAGTTGGATCACATCCCGGCCCAAAAGGTCCTCAATTTTCACTTTCCTGATCTGGTTAAAGCTTAGCTCACCATTTATCCACGTGGATACAGGCGGAACATTGAGTACCTTGACATTATGTTCCAGGCAGGTTTCTATGATCTCTTGCTTTTTCTCCTGTGATATATTCTGGATTGAGATGATGAGCTGTGCAAGCGGCCAACGCTCGAGCAGTACATGGAGTTTCCTGCTTGGATGAATAGTAACACCTTCCATCTGCTTACCTATTTTTCCCGGTTTATCATCGAGAAATGCAACAACCCTGTAATTTATGCTTGCATCCTTATCGAGGGTGCGCTTAGCGATCAAGCCCGCTTTACCGGCACCAAAAATGATAATGTTCGAGCGTTCACCCGGCGGTGTTGCCATCTCCATATACGCCACCTTCACCACCATCCTGAAGGCAGTCATGATGAGCACCGTACTGATAAAATCAATAATGATGATGGAGAAAGGGATAAAAAACAAGCCATTGATAAAATAATAGGTAATCAGGTTGGTTAAACCAAATAATACACTGCCAATCAACACCACAACAGAAATGCGGATAACATCTTCCGTGCTCGTATATTTAATGATCCCCACGAAAGTCCTGCCAATAAGAAAACTAACAAGCCTCACAAGTACTACGTATGCCAGCACCTTCGGAAAGGCTTCCAGCTCAACTTCCGGGATTGAAAAGTTAAAGCGAAGCAGATAGGCAAGCATCACCGACGCCACCACGATGAACATGTCAATGATCAGAATGACTACCCTGGGAATATTTTTTATGGTGTGAAACATCATCAGATTTTTTCAGACCCAAAGATATAAAGAAAATCAGGACTATTATGACACCAATAAAAGAGTATTTCATACTTTTGTGGCTCTGAAAAACAAATTCCTTAAAATAAATTATCATGAAAGATACTGCATTAGCAAAGATCCACGAATCCATGGGGGCAAGAATGGTTCAATTTGCAGGTTACAACATGCCTGTAACATTTGAAGGAATCAATATCGAACACGAAAGCGTCAGGGAAGGGGTGGGTGTTTTTGATGTTTCCCACATGGGAGAATTCTGGGCAAAAGGCCCCAATGCTTTTGAATTTGTGCAAAAAGTAACCACCAATGATGTAGCCAAACTTACGAATGGCAAGGTTCAATACACCTGTTTCCCGAATGGAAAAGGCGGGATCGTTGATGATCTCCTCGTATACAGGATCGATGAAGAAACCTATCTTCTCGTGGTGAATGCCGCCAACATTGATAAGGACTGGGAATGGTGTGTTTCACAAAATAGCATGGGAGCAGATTTATATAATGCTTCAGATGAGATTTCCCAGCTGGCAGTACAGGGGCCACTCGCATTACAGGCCATGCAAAAGCTGTGCGATACAGCCATCACCGACATGGAATTTTACACTTTTAAAAAACTCAGTTTTGCGGGAGTAGATGACATTATCCTTTCCACAACGGGTTATACCGGTTCGGGAGGATGTGAAATATACATGGATAACAAGGATGCGGAAAAAATATACCGGGCAGTACTTGAAGCCGGAGAAGAATTTGGCATAAAGCCCATCGGCCTTGCTGCACGTGACACTTTAAGGCTGGAAATGGGATTTTGCTTATACGGTAACGATATCAGCGATACCACATCCCCGATCGAAGCCGGCCTGGGCTGGATCACAAAATTTGCTGAAGGGAATGACTTTATCGACCGTGAATTCATGCAAAAACAAAAAGAAGAAGGGCCGGCACGCAGGCTCAGGGGATTTGAAATGATCGACAGAGGCATCCCCAGGCAACATTATGAGATCTGTACTGCCGAAGGCGATGTCATTGGTGAAGTAACTTCAGGTACCATGGCACCTTTCCTGCATAAAGCCATTGGCATGGGCTATATAAAGACCGGACATAATGCATTCGACAGCGAGGTCTACATTAAGATCAGGAATAAATTGCTAAAAGCCCGGATTGTGAGGCTTCCATTCTATAAAAGCCAATGATGACCTACCAGAAACCATGAAAAAAAGTGTATTTGTAATCGTGACTGCAATGAGTATTTCCATATTATCTTGTAATCAGGCAGAAAACAAGAAAACTTCAGAAGAAGAAAAGGATTTTCAGTTCCTGACCGAACAATTTGCCGACATAAAGATCATGCGCTACCGGATCCCCGGCATTGAGGACCTGAGCCTCGATCAAAAGAAGCTGATATATTATCTCGGTGAAGCAGCACTTGCAGGGCGCGATATCATTTTCGACCAGAATTATAAATACAACCTGTCTGTCAGGAGAACGCTGGAAGAGATCCTGAAAAATTACCGGGGCAACCGTCAAACCAAAGGATGGATTGACTTTATCGTATACCTGAAACGAGTATGGTTTTCAAATGGTATCCATCATCATTATTCAACGGATAAATTCATGCCTGAATTCGATCAGGAATACCTGGCAACATTGATCAACAATTCCCCGGGGTCTGTTTATCCGCTACTGGAAGGACAGGACCTTGGCACATTCACAAACTGGATCACGAAAATTATCTTCGATCCTGAAATAGCGCCGAAAAGAGTAAATCAAAATCCCGAAAAGGACCTCATCGAACAATCTGCCTGCAACTTTTATGAAGGCGTAAACCAGGAAGAGGTGGAAGCCTACTATGAAGGCATCAGGGTTCCCGGTGATGACACACCCATATCTTACGGACTGAATTCCAAATTGATAAAAGATAATGGAAAGATTTCCGAAATAGTTTATAAAGTGGACGGGATGTATGGGCAGGCTATCTCACGCATCATCTACTGGCTTGAAAAAGCGACAGCAGTTGCAGAAACAGAAGATCAGAAAGAAGCGTTGGAAGTACTTATCGGATATTATCAATCCGGCGACCTTGAACTCTGGGATAAATATAATGTTTTGTGGGTGGAAGACCTTGTTCCTGAAGTGGATTATGTAAATGGTTTTATCGAAGTTTATGGAGACCCGATGGGGATGAAGGCCACCTGGGAATCTGTTGTTAACTTCAAAAATACAGAAGCCACACAACGCAGCATTATCATCAGCGATAATGCCCAGTGGTTTGAAGATCATTCTCCAACAGATCCGAGATTTAAGAAAGCTGAGGTAAAAGGTGTTAGCGCAAAGGTGATCACGGTTGCACAGCTTGGTGGCGACTGCTATCCATCTACGCCTATCGGCATCAACCTGCCAAATGCCGACTGGATCAGGAGGGATCACGGATCAAAATCCGTAACCATGGACAACATCACCTATGCTTACGACCAGGCGAGCCTTGGCAATGGCTTTCTTGAGGAGTTCTGCGCCAGCCCTGAGGAAATTGAGCGTATCAAGGAATACGGTTACATGGCTGGTAACATTCACACAGACCTGCACGAATGCCTTGGACATGGCTCAGGACAGCTGCTGCCCGGAACAAGCTCAGATGCACTGAAAAATTATCATTCTGCACTTGAAGAATCGCGTGCCGACCTCTTTGCACTTTATTATATGTGGTCGCCAAAGATGCAGGAGCTTGGCCTGCTGCCGAATAAAGAAGCAGCCATGGCCGAATACGACAACTATTTAAGGAATGGCCTCATGACCCAGCTTACCCGCATTCAGCCCGGCAAGCAAATTGAGCAGGCACATATGCGAAACCGCCAGCTGATCAGCCGCTGGTGTTATGAAAATGGCAAAGAAGAAAGTGTTATTGAAGAAATTAAAAGAGACGGGAAAACTTATTATAAAATAAATGATTATGATAAGCTGAATGCACTGCTTGGCGAACTGCTGGCCGAAGTGCAACGTATCAAATCCGAAGGAGACTA
>JAIOSQ010000103.1 GCA_021107535.1 Bacteroidales bacterium
ATTTCAAGTGCTGTTGATATAGTTTACACAGGAAATGCCTCAGATTCAGCAATATACTATTGGGATTTCGACAACGCCACCGTCATAAGTGGTTCCGGTCAGGGGCCTTACACGGTTCAATGGCCAACTAGTGGAGATAAAACTGTTTCCTTATATGTTGAAGAATCAAGTTTTGCTTCTGATACTTCCACAAACGAAATCTACATCAAAGATAACCCTGTCTTCACAATTATTCCTTACCCTGATGACACTGTAACTACCCTTGATACAATAACCTTAACGGGAGATATAATATCGGTATCGTATTTATGGTCAACCGGGGATACAACACAATCAATTTATGTATTCAATAACTCGGGACCAAGTGGTGGAAGTCAAAACTATTGGTTAACGGTTACGGACGAAACGGGGTGTAGCGGCACGGATTCCATAACGCTTGTGTTTGAAGGCCCTACTTTGTTAAGTGAATTTCCAAGTAAGATAGAAATCAAGGTTTACCCGAACCCTTTCAGTGATAATTTGAATATTGAACTGAGGATTTTTGAGAAAGGGCAGTATATATTTGAAGTGTTTGATTGTATTGGTCTTCCTATCATTCAGGAATTGAGGTATTTAAAGCCAGGCAAGCAAAAAATAAGCGTAGATATGAATCACGGTTATCCTGGTTTTTACATTTTATCTGTTAAATCGGATGGTGGACAGTTAGGCGTTAAGAAGATCATTAAAAGTTCCAACTGAGGTTAAATGTCCTGTAGTTGCTGACGATATTGCAATTGATTAACTTTGATGCAGCCCAATCAGCAATTATTCAAAATCAATGATTATGAAACGGATAATTTTTCTAACAGCTATTTTGCTGCCAATGTTCCTGGCAGGGCAACAACCCATCATTATCAATCATTTATGTCTTGATCCGGCACAGATCCCGATTGCGAGGTGAATTACCAGGATTATTATGCCAACGACGAATGTAATTACACAGCTCCTGGTGGTGGAACTGAAAACTGGGCGGATAACTGGATTGCCGCTAATCCTGGCCATGAACTCACACAGATCTCACTAATTAATATCGGCTGTGCCCATTCCAGGCAACTGAACTGCACCAAAACAGGGATAGCCTGCTGGTATCTCTGGGCCAGGCTGGCCGGATGGGAAGGACCGGTTAACGGCTGAACTACGCCATTAATGCTTCAATTCTTTATGTGCTTTTTCCTTGATGTTTTTTCTTAGCAATTAATCCATAAAAAAATGGAAATGGATTGGAGGTAGACCTTGAAACTTTACGTCCAAATCTGGTTCTGATAAATAACGATGTTAACTTTTGTATAACAATTGCTGATTTTTTTCCGATATATGGTAAATTAATTATAGTTTTTGATGTAATGTCTGCTATTATTTCAGGAGCCCCGCCAATAGGTACAAGTTCGATAACCTCAAAGCCAGATTCTTCAGCAAATGCCAGCAAAGCATATTTAGTATATCTGTAATAATCATGAGGATGCGCATGCAGCCAGTAATAAAAAGGAACATTTATGATCAGGATACCATCATCCTTTAGGACTCGAGCCATCTCCCCCCACAGTATTTTTGGCTCCTTGATATGTTCCAGCACATCAGAAAGTAGAATAGTATCATATGTATTATCGCTTAGATCAAGTGGCGAATTCAAGTCAGCATACATGTCTAAATATTCATTTCCAGTTACTGAACCTTCCCAATCAATGCAGGTGTTATCATCGATGTACTCCCTGTAAACTCCGTAAAGCGGAACTTTGCCACAACCTAAATCAAGCAGTTTACCTTTAGCATATTTTTTTAGATTCCGGTCATAATATTCTGCTATCAAGTCAGTAGCCAATCGTGACGAAATACCAACCTCTTTAGGATCTCTTGAGGCCTTTAACCGACCTTTACGATAGACGTATACACTATTCTTCCAATTTTCCCTGTTCTTCATACTAGACTATTAAGTTAAACAAAACGGCCGCTGCTATGGCGCATATTATTATTGGTTTGTATAAAAATACGAAAATATCCGATGCGCTAAAGCTAGTGTTGAACGAAACTTAAAGGTAGCTATAGCCGAAGCTATTAACAACCTTTATAGTTCATTGTTAATTAAAAATTTAAAGTTATGAAAAAAAAGTACAACATTAATTGAAATGGCCTGCATTTTTGTTCTAGGCTTCAGGGATCTTTATTTAAAGCTGGAGCGACACATTGAGCTAACAGGCAAGAGTAAAAGTGCGTTTTCCTTAAGTACTACCCATTTTTATGACCACTTTTATTACTTTCTTAGTTAGATTTAATATGCAATTCATCATGCCGCTTTTTTGTGCAATTTAGCAGGTATCTGCCTACCGATTCCCTGATGAGCCAGCTCATTGTTGTAATAATGAAAATACCCTTTAAGCCCTTTGTATAGTTCGAGACCGCCATCTGCCGGTGTTATATTATTCAATGATTCATGGTATCGCTTGTTGTTATAATAGTCAACAAATTCATTTAACCTACGCTTTAATGTTGCCATAATGTTTTGATTTAATTCCTTCAACAGAGTTTTCAGTATTGCTGGATTTGTCTTCATTAATACTGCTTTGACAGCCACTAATTACAAGCCCTGAAAGAAGAATGAATAATAATACTTTTGTTTTCATATACAGTAGATTTTATGTTTTTTATTCGGGTTTATTGAAATTAGATCCAAATAGGAGTAATTGCTGCCTTAATGGGGGGTAATGTTGCAAGTTCATAAATCACACTTTAACTTTCGTAACTTTATGTCCGAATTAAGCCGAATATATACACCCTAACCCTTTCACAACCACTATAACCATCGAGTACGAACTGACTGAACCATCCCATGTTCAGCTTACCATATACAATGCGATCGGAGAGATAATCCATGAGGTTGTGGATCGTATGATGCCTCAGGGAAAGCATAGCTTCACATGGACAGCCGATCGGCTTCCTGAGGGGCTGTATTACGCTGTAATGAGGAGTGAGGAAGGGGTGAGTGTTGTGAAGATGGTGAAGCAGTGATTCATTGATTAATCGCATCAATATCATTGAATTTTTTTTGTTGACATTTGATGGTAATCATTGTAATTTTAAAGATTACAAATAATTTCACCATACAATTTGTAGATCATCGGCAAAATGGAGACTGGAGACTGAAGAAAAATGTACAAATTTACCTCGTTAGATGTATAGCACAAATTATTTGAGATCTTTATATTTATTTTGATTTCTATTGTAAACCTATCCAAACCAATGAAAAAGCTACTCATAATTATGATGACTTCCAGTTTGATGACAGGATTTCTCTTCTCCCAACAAGTAAACAGATTCTAATTCTGCTGAGATTTGGTAGCATCCAGAAGATCATCAGGATAGGCTTGATAATAAAAGCAAAGCCTCATAACACACTGATTATGAGGCTTTTACCTGTGGGCCACCAGGACCTGAACCCTTTTGTTATATTATTGAATATCAATACTCTAAAAAATCTCATTGTAAAAATGACTGCTATTTTCACTGCGTTTTGTTTGACAGTAGATATTTTCTGATTCTATTTAAATTTATTACTACTTTTCATATACTGATTTGGCAGCCCAATACATGGTAATTGTGAGAATAATCTCCAAATTATTCTTATATTCGTTGAATCCAATAACTTAAACCAGGTTTAACGAATAAAATGCCTCTTCAAAATGCAACTGTCCTTCTAGCCCGCCTAACAGGCCTTTCTGGTCTTGCTACTGATACACCAGATAAGGAATTCAATACCTTATTAAAGGAATATTACGAACTTGTTAATGCGACCATACGCCTGCATAATGGAATCCTTTGTGATTTATTGGGTGATACTTTTATGGCTGTTTTCCTTGTTGAGCACTCAGCCATTCAGGCCATCGAAGCGATAACCGAATGTCGGGAAAGGCTGGATATATTTCGATTGGAAAGAAAGCTCAGTGACCGGATTATGCTTAAAGCTGGAATTGTGTACGATACAGCTGTAGTGGAGGAAGTCAGCATAAAAGAAGAATCCCGCACAAGTGTTATGGGAGAAGCTGTTGACTTTGCAGGCAGGCTTATAGATATTGCGGAAGATGACAAGGTACTGGTAAACTCAGGCGTCTATGAAGTTGCAATGACTCAGTGGGATTTTAATAAGATGGAGCCCTTGCCTTTACGGGGAAGCAAAGAGATGCTTGTTTTCTTTGAGCTCAAAGATAAAAAGAGGAGCCGGTTCAAACCGGAAGTAATTGGTGAGCGCAAGATTTTTTCTGAAATGGTAGGGCGGGATAATGAAGCTAAGATCATTGAGACGAAAATAAATAATTTAATTTCAGGAGAAGGATCGGTATTAAACATCGTTGGAAATGCTGGAATCGGAAAATCACGACTCATAGCTGAGATTATAGCTCAGCCAGTGATAGAAAAAGTCATTATCCTCGAAGGAAGGGCCCAATCGGCGGGAAGCAATCTCAGCTTCCATCCCATCATACACATCATTAAATCCTGGGCCGGGATCAATGAAGATGACCCATCGATATTATCATCTAGTAAACTCTTTAAATCGATTGAAAGAGTGGCCCGGGAACAGGCTGAAGAGATTTATCCCTTTATAGCTACTATGATGGGATTACCATTGTCGGGTAAGTACAGAGAACGTATAGAAAGCATTGAAGGGGAAGCCCTGGAAAAGCTAATCCTGAAATACCTGATAGATCTGATCATTATCTTTTCCCAAATCCGTCCGCTGGTGATTATACTTGAAGACCTTCACTGGATAGACCAATCATCAATATCTTTCCTGAAATCCCTTTACAGACTTACAAGTAATCACAAGTTGTTGTTCATTAATGTGTTCAGGCCTGGTTATGCTGATACAGGTGACCATATCATGAATTATTTGGAAGAAATCCTGCCCGACCATCTGCAAACGATTAAACTTCAATCTCTGCCTGAGGATGAATCTGCAACATTGATCAGCAATCTTTTGCATAAAGAAATGCTTCCGGAGGACATCAGGCAAATGATCATCAATAAGACAGAAGGCAATCCATTCTTTATTGAGGAGGTCATCCGCTGTTTCCTTGATGATGGCATAATTGAGGTCAGCGGAAATGATTTCCATGTCACAGATAAAATCAATGAAGCGAACATACCGGAAACCATTAGTGAGGTGATTCTCACGCGGGTTGATAAACTGGATGAAAAAACCAAAGACTTGCTGAAAACGGCATCGGTTATCGGAAGGAATTTTTATTATAAAGTATTAGAGGAGGCAGCTGATACTATTGGTGAATTAGATGACCGCCTGGAATATCTTAAGGATGTGCAGTTGATTGGTGAAAGCAAGAAAAAAGAGGAGATTGAATTCCTTTTCAAGCATGCACTTGCTCAACAGGCCACTTACGAGTCAATCGTTTTGAATACAAAAAAAGAGCTCCACCTGAAGATTGCCAGATCGATCGAAAAAGTATTTGCTGAAAATTTGCATGAGTTTTATGGGACATTGGCTTACCATTACGAAAAAGGAGAAAACTCTGAAAAAACTGAGGAGTATTTGATCAAGGCAGGAGACGAGGCCATAGAATCCGGCGCCTTTTCAGAAGCCTTAAGCTTTTTCGACCAATGTCTGAAATTATACACTGAAAATCAAAGTCTAAGTGAGGATGATGATAAAATATTCAATATAAAAGAAAGGATGACGATTGCATATCATGCACAGGGTGAGCACTTGGCTGCACTGAATTTTTATGAAAAAATACTCGCCTTTTATGGATTCCATATCCCTAAAAATAAAATTATCCTTGGCGTAAGGATTATATACTGCCTGCTTTTTTTGCAGTTCATTCTTCGATTTCCATCCTTTGCATTTCGTAAAAAGGTGGATAAAAAAAAGGAAAAGATAGCCTCTTATTTATCTTTAAATGCAATGGCTCTTACTACAACCAATCCCAAAAGGATTTTCATCGATACTATTTTAGCCACACCAATGCTTTTTTCATCTGATTATTCTAAAACCCGTATGGGTGCAGGATTTCTTTGTCATTATGCCGCATTGTTTTCTTATACAGGGCTTTCAATGAACACCGGGGAAAAGGTATTGCAACTGGCAGAAAAAATTGTAAACAAGGATAATGGGTTTGCATGGGTTAGATTCAAATTCACTAAAAAGCATCATGATCATTCCCTTGGCAGATGGGATATTTGGCCTGAAACGGATGAAATCATCAGAGTAGGTTTAAGTCTGGGGATGTTTTATGAAATAACCATTTTTCACTTATTTTCCGGTTATAACCAAATAGAAATAGGATCCCGGGATGGTGTTTTGAATGATCTCAATGGTTTATCTGAGATTGCAGACAACTATGAAAATATTCACGCCCGGGCTCAATACTATCAACTCCAGGGGCATTATGCAGGGAAATTCAGAGATTATAAAAGAGGGATTGTTATTACTGATGAAGGGTTGAAATATACACTTAAGGAAGGTCATTTAATGCTGGCTTTCAATATTTACTGTTACCGTTCCATACTTCACTCCGTGAAGAATGAATTAAATGAAGCAGAATATCATTTCTTAGAAGTAGAAAAATTATTCATTAAACGAAAACTGGTTAAGATTCATGCTTGTTCCTATTTGTTGGCAAAAAGTCATCTTTTAATGGCTAAAATAATCAGTAAAAGATCAAAAAAAATAAATATAAAAGCTGAAATCCAAGAGTTAAACAGCAGCATTAATAAACTCCTCAAGAATGCAAAAGCAGTCGTAAGTTTTAAAACAGAGGCTTATCGTTTGAGAGCTATGCTTTTCTTGTTTCACGAACGATATAACAAGGCATTCAGGTTCCTTGAAAAGTCAGTGCAAGTTGGTGAGAAATACGGGGCCCGCCTCGAACTTTCCCGTACTTACTTTGAAATTGGCAAACTTCTTTCCAATCCGAAATCGAAATATAATGAGTTAAATGGCCACCCCGCCAGCTATTACTTCGAAGAAGCCATGAAGATGTTTAAAGAGATGGATCTGCAATGGGATATTGAGGAGTATCAAAAATATATCAATAAGCTTTAATCATTTTTCCTTCTACTTACCCGATCTTCATTGTCGATTGATAGCCGCCTACTTCAAAACGCCTCTACGTTCAGATTGAAAAACCATACGTTCAGATAATTTTACCTGGCGTTCACATATCTTCTAACATATACCCTTCCCTGAGTTGTAGTTTTATTTTAAATAAATCATCAGTAGTGATGCGTTAAAAAATGTTCAATCTTCTAAAAGTATAGTAAATACAATATATACAAGACGTTCTTTGATTTTTTGATTTGATTTGCAAGATAACTTTGGCCATAATGGCCTATTCTGA
>JAIOSQ010000016.1 GCA_021107535.1 Bacteroidales bacterium
CGAGGACTCGGGGTCGAAATGACAAGGTTTAATTTTTAAAGGGGGGAATGGCGGGGCGCGCACAGCGCGCCCCGATGGGGCTCCTGTTTTTGTTCTATCCAATTTCTATAAACATGTCGCCTCTCCGAGGCTGAATATTGTAGCACCGGAGGTGCGACATGTTTATAGCACAGGGATTTATAAGCTTCTTTAAGTGCCGTAGGTACGGTCTGTGTGTGTTACATTTTACCGGACAACAGTGGTTTCTTCATTGTTCGGTGTTCGTTCTTCGTTGTTCGTTCCTCGGTCTTCATTTCTCCTTCCCGGCCACCACTATAACAAACTCTCCCTTTACAGGATGTGAAGAAAAATGATCAATGATCTCTGCCAGGCTTCCTCTGATGGTTTCCTCATATATTTTACTGATCTCCCGTGAAACTGAGGCCTGCCTGTCACCCCCGAATATTTCAGAAAACTGATTGAGGGTTTTGATCAGCCGATGCGGAGATTCATAGAAAATCATTGTACGGTTCTCTTCTGCCAATGACAATAATCTTGTTTGTCTCCCTTTTTTATGTGGCAGGAATCCCTCAAAAATAAAACGCTCGCATGGGAGGCCGGAGCATACCAGAGCCGGAATGAATGCCGTCGGGCCGGGAAGACAGTTGACCTCCACATTTTCTCTGATGCATTCCCTGATGATAAGGTAACCCGGGTCGGAAATCCCCGGTGTGCCGGCATCACTTACCAATGCAGCCGTTTCACCGGCCTTCAGCCTGTCCATGATCCTCGGCAATGCCTTGTGTTCATTGTGCAGATGATAGGCTTGCAGGGGTTTGGAAATTTCAAGATGCTTCAACAGTATACCGGAAGTCCTGGTGTCTTCAGCCATGATAAAGTCAACATTACGCAGCACCTCAACTGCTCTCCTGGTAATATCTGAAAGGTTTCCGATGGGTGTTGGTACAATATACAGCATGAAGAAATCCTATAAATGAATAATTATTCTATTGTAAATCCGGGTTCATATGATGCCACAAAGTCAAGTAATAATTTGAAGACGTCATTATATTCTGTTAAAGGTAAAACTTCGGGCTTGTCATCGACAGTATGATATTCCTGGTGTTCCTTTCCCATGGTATAGATAAAAAAGGCCTTCACCCCTGCTTCATAAAACGGACAATGGTCACTGTTGCATGATTCCCCGCGTATCTTCACTTTTTTCAGATAAGCACCTTTTTCATTCAGTTGTACAAGACGTTCATAATCATCCATAAATACTTTCCCATTTACCAGGGTGATGCCATCACTACCGGTTCCAACCATATCAAGATTAATAAGTGCTTTTACATTTTCCAATGGGAATAAAGGATTTTCAGCAAAATATTCAGAGCCGTTCAAGCCTGTCTCTTCTCCGCTAAGCGTGATAAATACCATTGAATACCAGGGCTGTGGGTTGCTGTGTGCGTAGTGTCGGGCCAGGTCCATAACCATAGCCGTTCCGCTGGCATTATCATTCGCTCCCGGGAAATAAGCCTGCTGCCCCATCATACCGAGGTGATCATAATGGGCTGTAAACACGATAAATGTATCAGGCTGTACGATGCCCTGTACATAAGCAGCAACATTATTGGTTTTATGATCTTCAATGTATTTGTTCTTAATGTCGAGGCTAATATGTTCGGTGCCGGGGGGCAGTTTTGATCTCCGTATATCCAGCGCCACAAAGTCAAGTACATCATGGCCGTTTGATACATGCCACCAGAGGTTTGCATCATCATCCTTCAGAAAGATGACGCCTTTCGAGCCAAAATAATTATCTTTTTTCAGGTTTTTATGATACTTGTCTGTGACGATAAATTTATCAGAAACAGACAATCCTTCAAAGCGAATATCTTTTTCGGGATCAAAGACAGAATCGTTGAGCAACCAGATGAGTTCATATGTCCCTTTCAGGGAAGGCGAAGCGCAGGAAACGAGAAACTCCGTACCGGGTTTCAATTCATTTCCGTCAACAATGACTGTGAGCTTATAAGGAAAGGTGTTGATCCCAAAACTATACTCCTGCATATAAGCTCCCTTAAAAGCAGAAAGTTTATTAGTTTCAAACTCCCGGTTAATATATTTTGCTGCTTCCAGGTCTCCATTCTTCACGTAACCCCTGCCGTGCATTGCTTCTCCTGCCAGATCGTTTATCACTTTTCTGGCATAGTTCAAATCCTGTGAAAATACACATGAACCCAAAATCATTGCAGCGATCAGCGTAAATATATTCTTCATAATTCCACTAATTGAATTTTTTCTCAATAAGTTGTTTAAGTCTGTTTGAGGCCTCCGAATTGCCATCCCATTTATGTTGTGTCTCGTAATCTGCCAGGGTATTTTCAGCTTCCGGCAATCCTTCCGCCAGGTTGAGTTTTTCAATGGCTTCATTATAATCAGATGGGCTACCCCCGAAAAGTTCATTGATGAACAGGAACTTATCATTGATCCCTATGGCCATTTTCAGATCCTGTACAGGCTGGTGTATCATATTTGCGGCAATAGATTTATCCTCCCCTTCCTGGAAAGAATCTGCAATGGTAGCGGTGCCGGAAAAAAGGTCTGCAGTGGTTTTGGCTTCGGGCATAATCGGTTCCTTCTCTTCCGGCCTTTTCTTTGCTTCAATTTCCGGTTCGACTTCAGGATCGGAAACTCTTGCAGTTTCTGTTTCGATTGGTTTTTCTTCAATAGTTTTATCCTCTTCTTCAGCACTAAGCACGGTTCCAGGCTCAGGTTCTTTCTCAGCGTGCGGGATATCTTCCTTAACATCAAAGTCCTGAGGTATTTCTGTGTTCTCGACTTCTTTTTCAGGCTCCATTTTCTCTGTTTCCGAAGCTGCTTCATAAGAAGTCTCAGATTGCAATTCATGGACCAATGCATATATTTCTTTAAGCTTTCCACTCATAAGGTCGATATCAATTTCATGCAGTTGCCCCGGGTTTTTCATCACCCTTTTGATGTGTCCATCAAGAATGCTGGTAATTTTCCCTATTTCTTCTAATAATGCTGTGTTTTTCATTCGGATTCTATTTTATTGTTGGCGTTGAGATTTGTTTTTACCTGCACTTTCCCCCTAAAAAAAATTAAATTTAAGTTAAGAGGGAGCCTCCGCATAAACTTTTTCATACTGTCTTTGTATATTTGCATAAAATATGTTTATGTCGGCTTGTATAAACAACGAATAAAGGTATAAAAGATTGAGTTGAGTTTGCACCAATGTTTTTAGAAAAATCAAAATATTCAGGACGAAGCGGTTGGATCGAAGTTATCTGTGGATCGATGTTTTCAGGTAAGACCGAAGAGCTTATCAGACGTTTAAAGCGGGCAAAGATTGCACGGCAGAAAGTTGAAATCTTTAAACCAATGGTCGATACACGTTATGATGAGGAAGATGTGGTTTCTCATGATGACAATTCCATTCGTTCCACCCCGGTCTATTCAGCAAACCAGATCTTATTATTGGCCAATGATTTTGATGTGGTCGGTATTGATGAAGCACAGTTTTTTGATGAGGAGCTTTCTGCTGTATGCAACATCCTGGCCAACAATGGTATTCGGGTAATTGTTGCCGGACTGGATATGGATTACCTGGGCAATCCATACGGCCCTATTCCGGTACTGCTTGCCACGGCAGAATATATTACAAAAGTACATGCTATATGCCCGATCTGTGGTGATCTTGCAAATTATTCACACAGAATGGTTGAGCAGGAAGGACAGCTTATGCTCGGTGAAACTGACGTTTATGAACCGCTGTGCAGAAAACATTTCCTTGAAAAACTGAAGAATTCAAAGAAGAAACAGTCTTAGATTACGTTAATTCCTCTCAATTTCTTAATTTTGCACACTGTTTAATCTAAAATACTTATAGAAATGAAGAAAGTAATTGTAATATTCATGATGAGCATGTTTCTCGGAAGCATGTCATATTCACAAAACGAAACTATGTTTGTAATTCACACTGATTACGGCGACATGACAGGAATGTTATATAATGACACTCCCGGGCATCGCGACAATTTTATTAAACTTATCAATGAAGGATGGTTTAACGGTTCAACTTTTCACAGGGTGATCAAAAACTTTATGATCCAGGGAGGAGGCAAGGAGGGCGGAACTGTTGATGTGGGTTATACCATCCCGGCAGAGTTTGTTCCTGAATATTTTCATAAAAAAGGAGCCCTTGCCGCTGCCCGTACGGCTGATCAGGTCAATCCTGAGAAACGCTCAAGCGGATCACAATTTTATATTGTTCAGGGTAAACGCTATGGTGACAAGGAACTTGGTGACCTTGAAATGCGCAAGAATTGTGAGTGGACTGCTGAACAAAAAGAGACTTACAAAACTGTTGGGGGTGTAGCATTTCTCGATTACGATTATACGGTTTTCGGAGAAATTATTGATGGCTTAGACGTGATTGATAAGATCGCCGCTGTTCAGACAGCCCGTGGCGACAAACCGCTTAAAGATGTCACGATGACTGTTGAGATCATCGACTAAAGAGATCCTGTATGAAGGACAAAATCATACAACTGCGTGAAGAACTTGACCGCCTGGTAGCAGAAAACCATGAGCAACTTGAGCAATTTCGCATTCGTTTTCTAAGCAAAAAAGGAGTGATCCCGGGCTTGTTCTCTGAATTTAGAAATGTTGCCCCGGATCAGCGGAGAGAGATTGGCCAGGCTTTGAATCTGTTGAAACAAAAGGCTGTAGAAAAGATTGCTGCACTTAAAGATCAGCTGGATCGCTCCAGTATTCGTGATAAAACAGAAACTGACCTGAGTCGGCCTGCTGAAGAGATCAGCATTGGTTCAAGGCATCCCATTTCCCTGGTTAAAGACCGTATTACAGGGATCTTCCAGAACATAGGCTTCAATATTTCTGATGGTCCTGAAATTGAGGATGACTGGCACAATTTCTCAGCATTGAATTTTCCTCCCGACCATCCGGCCCGCGATATGCAGGATACGTTTTTTATCGAGAAGAGTGAAGATTATCAGAAACAGGTGGCACTTCGCACGCACACCTCTTCTGTACAGGTAAGGGTGATGGAAACAACAAAACCGCCTATCCGTACACTTTCACCGGGGAGAGTATTCAGAAACGAAGCTATTTCTGCCCGTTCACATTGCATATTCCACCAGGTGGAAGGCTTGTATGTTGACAAAGGAGTGTCCTTTGCTGATCTTAAGCAAACCTTGTTTTACTTTGCCAGGGAAATGTTTGGCGAAGAAACAGAGATACGCTTCCGTCCTTCATATTTCCCATTCACCGAGCCTTCGGCTGAGATGGATATTTCATGTAATATCTGTAATGGAGAGGGCTGCAATGTATGTAAATATAGTGGATGGCTGGAGATCATGGGATGCGGCATGGTTGATCCTGCCGTACTAAAAAATTGCGGAATCGATCCGGAGACCTATTCAGGTTATGCTTTTGGAATGGGTGTTGAACGCATCGCCATGATGCTTTACTCGGTCAGGGATATCAGGTATTTCTTTGAAAATGACCAGCGATTTCTGAAGCAGTTTACTTCTGCATTATAAGAGAAATTCACATGCCTTATTCCAGGTCGGCATCGTAAGGAACTGACAGGTGTCCCTGAACCAGTACCCATTTACCATCCCTCTTCTCAAGAACTCCCGTGAAACGGATACCTTCAAATGACATATTCTCATCCTGGTAAATAAAGTTATAGTTGAGTATTTGAGAAAACCAGGCTGTGGTCCCTGACTTATTGATCTTGATCTTTTGATCACGTATACTGATCAGGATATTTTCAAATTCATCAAACTGCCGGACCATTGCTTTCTTTATAGCTGCAAAGCCTACCAATTGTTCATCACCTTCACTGCCAAACAAAACAATATCTTCATCCGGAGCCCATATCTGTTCAATTGTGGCGAAGTCTTCACTTTCACGGGCCAACTCAAATTGTTCAATCACCGATCTGATCTCTGATAATTCCTTATCAAAGTCTACTTCGGGGCATTCTTCTTTTTGTGGCTCACATCCGATCATTCCTATCAGCAAGACAGGGATCAATAATCTGAATAAATTTTTCATTTTCATTGGTTTTTTTAGACGGCGGATTTTTCTATCGCCTGATTATGGTTTTGCATATATTGCTTTACGGGGGTTTCAATTATACCTGCTGTGAATATACGGCAATTTTTTCAGGAAATCAAGATTTGGTTCAATTTTATTCCGGTATAGAGGCGGGACGCGGAGTGTGGGATGCGGGATGTGGGATGTGGGACGTGGGGTGCGGGACGTGGGGTGCGAGATGTGGGATACTGTTTATGCGAGGGTGGGCGCAAGCAAGCTTTATCTCTCTATAAGAATAAGTTATTTAGAGAAATTCTGTATTAATATGGTATATTATTCGTAAATTCGCACCCGATAAAATATACAGTATTTGTTATATGAATTCCACTTCAATTCTTAAAAAATTCAAGACTGTTTTTTTTGTTGTGATCCTTGCCGCAGTAATGGTATTGTCGGCAATTATTACCTCTGCTGATGTGTTTTCTCAGCATCATAAAACCAGGCAGGATGAAATAGAATTGATCAAAGAAGAAGTAACTGAAGGTGAAGTAGATGCCGGAAAGATGATCAATGATCATTTGATTGACTCTCATGAGTGGCATCTCTGGACATACAAAGGTCATCATGTCGCAATTCCCTTGCCTGTCTTTCTGATCCACAACGGTGAATTTCATGCTTTCTGGTCAAGCAAACTGGCACATGGCCACCATCATAAAGGTTTCTATATAGAAGTGCAGGGTGATAACAAGGGTAAGATCCTCCGAACCATACAGGATGATATGCTGAATGATGAAATTCTCAGAGAAGAAGGTACAACTGACCTTCCCACTGACCTTTCGATAACAAAAAACGTGCTGGCCATCATGATCAGTTCCATCTTTCTGATCCTCATCTTCACATCAGTAGCCAGGGCATATAAAAGAAGAAAGGACCAGGCACCGAAAGGACTGCAGTCCTTTATGGAACCTATCATTGTTTTTGTCCGGGACGATATTGCAAAGTCATCCATCGGGGAGAAAAAATATGAAAAATACATGCCTTTTTTGCTCACTGTATTCTTCTTTATTTTCCTGAACAACCTGATGGGGATTGTTCCTTTCTTCCCGGGTGGGGCCAATGTAACAGGTAATATTGCCGTTACCGGGGTGATGGCTCTTTTCACCTTTCTGATCACATCATTCAGTGGTAATCGTGGATACTGGACACATATCATCAACACACCGGGAGTTCCCTGGTGGCTGAAGTTTCCCTTACCCCTGATGCCCGTTGTGGAAATCGTGGGAATATTTACCAAACCCTTCGTGTTGATGATCAGGCTCTTTGCAAATATTACGGCAGGACATACCATCATCCTCGGATTTATCAGCCTGATATTTATTTTTGGAAATATTAACGAATTCCTGGGCCTGGGTATAGGCATAGGATTTTCAATCCCATTCGCAGTTTTTATGAGCCTGCTTGAATTGCTGGTTGCATTTATTCAGGCTTACGTATTCACCCTCTTATCCGCCTTGTATTTTGGCATGGCTGTGGAGGAGTATCATTGACGAAACCTTATAATAATCACTAAATATTTTGTATTATGAGTCTTTTAAGTATTGTATTACAGGCAGCAGTAGACTATACACCATTTGCCCAGATGGGTGCCGGGATTGGTGCCGGAATTTCAGCAGTAGGTGCCGGAATCGGCATAGGCCAGATCGGCCGTAGTGCTGTTGAATCCATTGCACGTCAGCCCGAAGCAGTTGGTGATATCAGGTCAAACATGATCATCGCCGCTGCGCTTATCGAAGGTGTGGCATTTTTTGCTATTGTCGTAAGTTTTTTACTCGTCCTTATGTAAAAAGGAAGAGCATGGTTCCAGGGATCTTAACGGTTGGTTAAGATCCCCGGAACTTTTTTAAAAACCAAAAGAAAAAATAAATGGAAATAGTTAGTCCCGGAATAGGCCTGATCTTATGGATGACCCTCTCATTTACAGCCCTGGTATTCATTCTTCGCCGCTATGCATGGAAGCCCATTTTGAAATCGCTTCACGACAGGGAAGATACCATTGAAGAAGCCCTGAATACTGCTAATAAAGCAAGGGAAGAGATGAAAGATCTCAAAGCGGATAATGAAATACTTCTGAAAGAAGCACAGGAAGAGCGTAATATTATACTGCGTGAAGCCAGGAAAGTGAAAGAGTCGATCATTGAGGAGGCAAAATACAAAGCCAACGAAGAGGCGGACAACATTGTTGAAAATGCCAAGGAACGGATCGAATATGAGAAGATGGCTGCGATGACGGACCTGAAAAACCAAATTGCTTCTATCTCCATCGAGGTTGCTGAAAAAATCCTTGAAAAAGAGCTTTCTAAGGAAAGCAAGCAGGAGGATTATATTAAGAAACTGATCGGAGACGCTCAACTCAATTAAGAACTGGATCATGCATAACACAATCATCGCGCAACGCTATGCAAAGGCAGTCTTCGAATTGGCCCTGGAAATGAATTTACTGGAAGAAATAAAGGCCGATATGGAACTCATTTCTTCGATTTGTGCTGATAATAAAGACTTTATCCGTATGCTTAACAGCCCCGTTATCCGTACAGATAAAAAAATAAAGATCCTGAAGTCTGTTTTTGAAAAAGAGATCAGCGATATCAGCATGCGCTACCTGGTGATCATCACCAACAAAATGAGAGAAAAGTATATCCGTGATATTGCTGATGAATTTCTTAGCGTTTACAAGAAATTCAAGAACATTTTTACGGTACATTTTGCAAGTGCCCGGGAGATCACTGATGAGATCCGTAAAAAGGTCATAAAGCTTCTCGAGGATCAAACCAAAGGAAACATTGAGCTTATTGAAGAAGTGAAAGAAGACCTTATCGGAGGATTTGTAATGAATTATGATGATTATAAATACGATGCGAGCATTGCATACCAGCTCAAGAAATTAAAACACACTGCAGCTGAGATCAATCTATACGTCAGAGGAATTTAAAAAACACAAATGATATGGCATCAATAAAACCAGCAGAAGTATCCGCCATTTTACGACAGGAATTATCAGGATACAAAAATGAAACAGAACTTCAGGAGGTCGGCACTGTGTTGCAGGTAGGTGACGGGATTGCCCGCATTTACGGACTGAACAACGTTGGTTCAGGAGAATTGATCGAATTTGAAAAAACCGGTTTAAAAGGCATCGTGCTGAACCTTGAACAGGATAATGTTGGTGTAGTGTTATTGGGAGAACCTGAAGATATCAAAGAAGGAGACAGTGTAAAGCGTACCGGACAGATAGCATCCATTAATGTTAGCGAAGGTATGCTTGGAAGGGTGATCAATACCCTTGGAGAGCCTATCGACGGAAAAGGAGAAATAGAAGGAGAATCTTTCCTGATCCCCCTTGAAAGGAAAGCCCCGGGTGTTATTTATCGCCAGCCTGTAAATGAGCCTTTGCAAACCGGGATTAAAGCCATTGATGCCATGATCCCGATCGGCCGTGGACAGCGTGAGCTGATCATTGGTGACCGGCAAACCGGGAAGACCGCGATTGCCATTGACACTATCATCAACCAGAAAAAAAACTTCGATAAAGGTGAACCGGTGTATTGTATTTATGTGGCTATCGGACAAAAAGGTTCAACAGTGGCTAATATCTTGAAGATCCTTGAGGATAAAGGTGCAATGGAATATACTGTTATCATCACTGCCACAGCTTCCGATCCGGCTGCCATGCAATTTTATGCTCCTTTTGCCGGTGCTGCCATCGGAGAGTATTTCAGGGATACAGGAAGGTCTGCATTGGTGATTTATGATGACCTTTCAAAGCAAGCTGTTGCCTACCGTGAAGTTTCACTCCTTCTCAGAAGGCCTCCCGGACGCGAAGCCTACCCCGGAGATGTCTTTTACCTCCATTCCCGCCTGCTGGAAAGGGCTGCCAAGATTATTTCATCCAACGATATTGCCAAAAACATGAATGACCTACCGGCTTCCTTAAAAGGAAAAGTGAAAGGAGGTGGTTCCTTAACGGCTCTTCCAATTATAGAAACACAATCCGGTGATGTTTCAGCATATATTCCTACCAATGTGATTTCCATTACCGACGGCCAGATCTTCCTCGAATCCAACTTATTCAACGCAGGGGTTCGGCCCGCTATCAATGTGGGTATTTCGGTATCGAGGGTAGGAGGAAATGCCCAGGTGAAGGCAATGAAAAAAGTAGCCGGGACACTCAAACTCGACCAGGCACAATACAGGGAGCTGGAAGCATTTTCCAAATTCGGCTCCGATCTGGATGCTGCTACCATAGCAGTATTGGAAAAAGGGAAGCGAAATGTTGAGATCCTGAAACAGAATCAATACTCACCCATGAGTGTGGATAAGCAAATTGCTATTATATACTGTGGTGCCACAGGCCTATTAAAAAATGTTCCTGTTGCCCGGATACATGATTTTCAAGAAGAATTTCTCCATTTCATGGAAGAAAAACATTCAAAAACACTGAAAGACCTGAGAAAAGGGATCTTCAATGATGATATTGCCAAGATTCTGGATGTTGCTGCTCAGAACATCTCCGGACGCTATACAGCATAAGACGAAAAAAATAAGTGAGAGATCATGTCCAACCTTAAGGAAGTAAGAACAAGGATAGAATCTGTAAAATCAACACAGCAGATCACCAGTGCGATGAAACTCGTTGCTGCCTCCAAGCTCAGAAAGGCTCAGCGTGCCATCCTGCAGCTACGTCCTTATGCACAGAAATTGCAGGAGTTCCTGCAGGGGATGAGTACAGACCTCGACCAGACTGATGAAGCCGTGTATGCAAAAGAAAGAGAAGTAAAAAAGGTTCTGATCGTGCTTGTAACTTCAAACCGTGGTCTATGTGGGGCATTTAACGCCAATGTTGTAAAACTGGCTAATAATCTCATTCATACCACTTACAAGGATGCATATGAACGCGAAGATCTGTCGCTGTACTGTATCGGTAAAAAGGGCGCAGAATATTTTAGCAAACATCAATACCCTGTCATAAAAGAAAATCTTGTTCTGTTCGATGATCTTAACTATGAAAATGCACTCCCCATCGCTGAAGAGTTGATGCAAAACTTCGCCGAAAAGAAATACGATCGCATTGATATCATTTACAACCAGTTTAAGAATGCAGCAGTACAGGTCCTTTTGACAGAACAGTTCCTTCCCATACTCCCTCCGGAAGATGATGGTTCTGGTTTGCAGGTCGATTATATTTTCGAACCCAATAAGGAACAGATCATTGAAGAGCTTATACCCAAAAGCCTGAAAATCCAATTTTTCAAAGTGGTACTGGATTCCTTTGCTTCGGAACATGGTGCCCGTATGACTGCCATGCATATGGCTACCGACAATGCCAGTGAGCTTTTGAAAGAGCTTAAGCTTTCCTACAACAAAGCACGGCAGGCCTCTATCACAAATGATATCCTTGAGATTGTAAGCGGGGCAGAAGCTCTTAAGAATTGAGAACAAGGATTAAGAATAGAGAACAAGGAATAAGAATAAGAATATAGAAGTGGAACTTTGAATTCTTAAATCACGTACCCCGTATCTCGTACCCCGTACCCCGTACCCCGTACCTCGCACCCCGCACCACGCACCACGCACCACGCACCACGCACCTATTCGACTAAACGAATCAACATTTTTTCCAGGCATTTGTTACTATTCCAAAGGATCATTACCTTTGTAAAACCATATTATTAAACCTGAAACTTTATTGCTATGTTACCAGAAAGACTCGAAAAGGCTATTATCGACCAGATCAAAGCCGAAGAGGAATCATCCAGATTATATTTATCCATGGCCTCATGGTGCGAGGTGAACGGCTTTGCCGGTGCAGCCCAATTCCTTTTTGAACATGCCACAGAGGAACGCATGCATGCATTGAAACTCCTCAGCTATGTCAATGACAGGGGCGGACATGCCAACTTGCTTGCCCTCGAAGAACCCCGTGCAGAATTTGATTCTCTGCATCAGGTTTTTGAGCAGGTACTCGAGCATGAGATTCTGGTCACCAGTCTCATCAACATGCTGGTTGAAATTGCCATGGAAGAAAAAGATTTCACTACACTGAATTTTCTGCAGTGGTTCGTTACCGAGCAGATCGAAGAGGAAAGCCTTGCACGCTCTATCATCGACAAGTTCAATCTTGCTGCAGGTGAAAAAGGCGGATTGTTCCATATTGATAAGGAACTTGCAGCAATGGCAGCCGCTGAAGCAGCATCCCCGGAATAAAACGGACATTATGGACAAACACTAATTAGTTTGCAAATCGCAAGCCTGAATGATCAAACACTTTATAAGCCAGTAATTTCACCCTGTCGGTAATGAGCATCTGCACAATGGCATAACCCCATACAAGCAGGATGTACCAGCCGATGGGAGCAATGATCCAGCCAAAAGCACAAATCAGCGAAACCAGGATCTTTGATAAGAGCGTTGACCAGACCAATCCCTTCCCAGGTGCAATAGACCAGAGCGGACCGGATGTCCTGGCAAGGAAGATGGTCAGGTTGCCGGCAATGGCCAGCTCTGCAAAGACAAGGGTCTGAACCTGCTCAAATTCCATCTTGAAATAGTGCTTTCCAAGGTAGAACATCCCAAATGTAAACAGCACATTGGTAAATCCAAGTACCGAAGCAATGCTGATCACTTTCCGCATGTTCCAGCTTTCCGGTTTCATTGTATAGCGAACCTTATCGTAGGCAATGGTCATAATGGGAAAGTCGTTGAAGACTGCCAGCATTACGATCATTACAGCCGTGACCGGATATTCATGGAAGAAAAGTATCGCCAGCACAGTAAAAAACAGCACATCAATGGTTTCCGAGATCCTGTAGATGGCATAACTCTGCATGCGCTGGAAAATTCGCCGGCTCTCCTTGATGGCATCTACTATGACGGACAGGCCCGGTTTAGTTAAAACAATGTCGGCGGCAGACTTGGCCGCATCCGTTGCTCCGTCGACGGCAATCCCGGCATCTGCTTTCTTCAGTGCCGGTGCATCATTCACTCCATCGCCGGTCATCCCCACAATGTGATTGCTCTCCTGTAACAATTGTACGATCTCATATTTGTGCTCCGGGAAGACCTGGCTAAATCCATCGGCCTCTTCAATCATGGTTTTGGCTTTCCTGTCGGGAAGGTCAATAAATTCGCTGGCCGGGATGATGTTCTTACCGATATTCACCTGTTGCGCAATTTCTATGGCTATGGCAGTGTGGTCACCGGTAATCATTTCTACCTTGACACCCATCGCCTGGGCCTGCCTGATGGTTTCTGCAGAATCTTCCCTCGGCGGATCATTTAGCGCAATCAGGCCGACATATTGCCATTTTCCGGCTTCATTTGTTCTGGCCACACCCAGGGTTCTGTATCCATGAGTTCCGGTCTCATTAACGATATTCTCAACCTCTTCTTGTCTTGATTCCTTGTCTTCAAGCAGTTCCAGGATCATCTGGGGAGCACCTTTGCTCACCTTAATCTCATTGGATTCCATATTGATTAATGCTTCCGTTCTTTTTGATACCGGATCGAAAGGCTTGAAGTCTTTCTGAATAAAAGATGTAATTTTCGTCCATAATCCGGGATCCTTTTCAGCCAGCTCCAATACAGCATTGTCCAGGGGATCGTTATTCTCGGCTTTGGATGCCATAGCTCCGAACATGAGAATGTCATCCTCACTGTAATTGCCAATGGGATGCAAGCCTTTCACGCCAAGCTTATTTTGTGTAATAGTGCCTGTTTTATCAGAGCAGAGAATGTTCATGCCTGCCATTTCTTCAACGGCAACCAGTTTTCTGATAATGGCTTTCTTCCTTGAAAGTTTGAGTGCCCCCACGGCCATGGTTACACTGAGCACAGCCGGCAGGGCAGCCGGAATAGATGCTACTGTAAGCACCAAAGCAAATTGTAACAGGTCTATCAGCCTTTCCTGCCGGAATAGTCCGGACAGGATCACGATCAGCACCAATATAAAATTGAGTATGATGAGGTAGTCGCCGATGCGGATGACCGCTTTCTGAAAATGGCTCTTTGTTTTTGCCTCAGCTACAAGTTTTGCTGTTTTTCCGAAGAAAGTATTTAAAGCGGTACCATAAACCACGGCATTCATCTCACCCTGCCTGGCAATGGATCCGGAAAAAGCTATGTCGCCAGCATATTTTTCAACCGGCAGGGATTCGCCTGTGAGAGCAGACTCGTCAAGGATAAGATACTCACCATCCAATAACTTTACATCTGCAGGTATAATATCGCCAAGCCGTATGCGGATAATATCGCCCGGCAACAGCTCACGGGCTTCCATTTCATGCCACTGGCCTTCCCTCAACACCCTGGACTTACTCGCCAGGCTTTTTTTAAGCATAGCCATGGCATTGTCGGCTTTATAGCTCTGCACAAATTCAATCAGGGCGTTGATCAGAAGCAAACTTCCAATGATGATCACATCTTTCCAATCCTTGTCGATGATGCTCAAAATAACTGCGGCTTCTATCATCCACGGGATAGGCCCCCAGAAATTCTTCAGAAACCTGAGCAGGAGGCTTTCCTTCTTCTCTACGATCTCATTAAATCCAAATTTATCCCTTCGGGTACTGATTTCTTTCTCAGCCAGCCCTGTTTTGGGATCAACATGTAAATCCTTGAGCAGTTCTCCCACCTCTATGGTTTTGGCCTGCTCGCTTTCGTAGATCATCTCAGCCATAATAAATATTTTGATTTATTGTTTCCAGTGTTAATGCCGTATTTTACTGGTCTCCTCCAATAGTTTATCATACCAGCTTTGCCCGTATTTCCTGATCAGGGCATCTTTCAGGAATACGTATAGTGGTATACCTTCTTCATTCCCTTTTTCAAGGGCCACATTGCAGATCTGCCAGCGATGATAGTTCACAGCTTCGCTTTCACCGACTTTCGAGATTCGTACAGGGTAAAGGTGACAGGAGAGCGGTTTCCCGAATGGGATCTTCCCCTTTTCGTATGCCTTTTCTATCGCACACCATGCAATCTTATCAGTGAAGTTAATAAAGGCACAATCACCACCACGGATCAGGGGTGTAACATATGTACCTTCAATATCATAATCGAAGACACCGCTTTGTTTCACCGCTTCAATTCCTTCAGGGATCATATATTCCATGATCTGATCCAGGTAGTCCTCCATCAGGGAGATTTCTTCCTCTTCAAGGGGTGCACCAGCATCACCCTCAACACAGCAGGCACCGAGGCATTTCTCCATCGGGCAAACAAAATTTACCAGGTAGAGGTCGTCAGACACCATGATATTGTCGATGATGAGCATAGATGCAAATATAGTATAAAGTGAGTGACACTGGCTAAGGCTGAAACCCGAATACATGGTGGAATTGATATCGGTTATCGGTAAACGGCTACCGGTTACCGGCTACCGGAGGCGTGAAGATGAGGAATATGACCCTGAGATCCCCCTGAGTCCTTAAAGGGATCAATTGGGCTTTGAATTTTCAATTCACTTTGTTCTTGAAAATTTAGTCTTATGGATTTAAAACAATTGATTATTTTTTCCTGACAGGAAAATCTCTAATTTTGCATTGCATTAAGCCCTTGAAATAAAATTTATTACTAATAAATAAAAGAACCACTCCGATGGCATTTAACCTCAGAAACAGGAATTTCCTGAAATTGCTCGACTTCACACCAAAAGAGATCCATTTTCTTCTTGAGCTCTCGATGGATCTTAAAAAGGCCAAATATGCAGGTACTGAACAGCAGCGTTTGAAAGGCAAGAACATTGCCCTGATCTTTGAAAAAGCTTCGACCCGTACGCGTTGTGCTTTTGAAGTAGCAGCTTTCGACCAGGGGGCACAGGTCACCTATCTTGGGCCCTCAGGAACCCAGATCGGGAAAAAAGAGAGCATGAAAGATACCGCCAGGGTGCTGGGTCGTATGTATGATGGCATCGAATACCGTGGTTTCGGACAGGACATCGTTGAAGAACTGGGTAAATATGCAGGTGTACCTGTATGGAACGGACTCACCAATGAATATCACCCGACGCAGATCCTTGCCGACTTCCTGACCATAATGGAACACAGCGACAAACCCCTCCACCAGGTTTCTTTTTGCTACCTCGGTGATGCCCGTAACAATATGGGAAACTCATTAATGGTAGGAGCTGCCAAGATGGGCATGGATTTCAGGGCAGCAGCGCCGAAAGAATTTCATCCTTCAGAAGAGCTGATAAAACAATGTGAAGAAATTGCAAGGGAAACAGGTGCAAAGATTCTGATCACTGAAGATGTCGACAGGGCAGTAAAAGGAGCTGATTTCCTTTATACCGATGTCTGGGTATCGATGGGAGAGCCGGATTCGGAATTTGAAAAGAGGATCAGGATGATGATGCCCTACCAGGTCAACAAAGAACTGATGCAGAAGACCGGAAACCCAAAAACCAAATTTCTCCACTGTCTGCCTTCTTTTCATAACCGTGAAACCAAAGTTGGCAAAGAGATCTACGAGAAATTTGGAGTTGAAGCCATGGAAGCCACTGATGATATATTTGAATCAGAAGCATCCATTGTGTTTGATGAAGCCGAAAACCGGCTGCATACGATCAAGGCCGTGATGGTGGCAACTTTAGGCAGCTAAGAACAGTATTATCCTTTCAAGCGAAAGCCCTGTTGGTGCATCTTCACCTTCAGGGTTTTTCTTATAACAAAAAATGTATTATCTTTATTGCGATATGTCTTTAGTCCAATTAATCATTATCTAAAATTTTTTAATCATGACAACTGCAATTTATGTTTACCTATTTATCGTTATTGCTCTGAGTCTGCTGGTGATTGTTGCAGAGTGGAGGATCTATGAAAAGGCCGGAAAACCCGGATGGGCCTGTATCATTCCCATTTACAATATCCTTGTCTTGCTGGAAATCGTAGGAAAACCCTGGTGGTGGCTGTTTCTGCTAATGATTCCTTTCCTTAACATTATCATCGGCATCTGGATGGTAAACCTGCTTTCGAAAAGTTTTGGAAAGGATGTTGGATTCACCGTCGGACTGATATTGCTATCCGTAGTGTTCTATCCTATCCTCGGTTTTGGGGCTTCAAAATATATCGGCCCTGCAGGAGCACCGCCAGTTTAGGATTTGACAGTTTCTGCCTTTGTGCTCTTGAAGAGCATGCTTAACAGCGTTTATTGACTCTGAGGAACAGGGACTACATCACTCTTGATGAAGTCTTCGACAATTACATCTGCAAATTGTTCTGCCATTTTATGGATGCTTGAAACATCTACTGTTTTGGTCTGCGCAGACCAGAGCAGTTCTCCGCTTTCAAAATCAAAGAAGTTGGCTTCGAGGTATACCTGGAATGAACCGGTGTAATAGCCAGGCGAATAGTAATAATTATTGAATCCGCCATAATAATCATAAAATGGCACATTGTAATAATAAGGCATATAATATCCCTGTCCCGGAACGTAGCGCCTTGTATCTTCCATGTGCCGCATACTCATGGTAAAGACAGCATCTATATCTGCTGAAATAAAAATATCTCTGACGATCTCCCTGCTGATGGTACCGATAGCAGCTTTAGGCGGTAAAAGATCAAGGGCTGCAATCACAGGATAGCCTTTGCTTTCCAGCCTTGTTTCTACCTGATCTTCGAATATCCGGCGGTTTTCTGAGTTATGGGCAATCCCCAGAATCACAATTTTTTTAAAGCTTTCAGGCTGGTGCTCAAGCCTGGTCCATGATCCGGTTACCTTGGTTCCTGTACTGCATGCCATCATCAGTGACAGCAATACCAATACGCCTATTCCTTGTTTATAACTCATCATAATTATGCTCTAATAAATAAATGGTATTAGCAAATGAAATTAAAAGCCAAAGATCATCCCGAGGCCAATGGTGAGGTAATTCAGATTTTCGAGATCATTTCCGTAGTTGAATACAGTATTGTATTTGGCATTTACGATGAAACCTACTCCGGAATTGGGCACCTCAATAAGTGCACCAATCTCGGGCCGTAGGCCAAAGTCCCAGCTTTCATCTTTCCAGTAAAGCAATCCAATTTGCACGATCTGTTCTGTATAATATGCGCCAATGCCTATCCTGGCATAAGGAGAAATGAAGAAATCCGACTGATAGGCATAACCGCCTTCAACAAGGAAATAATAGCTGTAAAGGTCCCTGAAATGAATCGCAGTAATTGTGTTATTATTGTACTCAACGGTTATTCTGTCGGTCTTTTTAAAGAATGCACCGTAGCCGACAGCACCGCCAAGCATTACGTTGGTTTCGAAGTGGTAATTCCCTCCGAATTCAAGCCCGCGGATGCTGGTTTCGTCAATATAATCTTTAAAATCACTGGTGGGTATACTAATGTTCCACTGCAGTTCCCAATGTGTTTCTAACTGTGCTGCAGCCGGTTTTGTAATTACTACTGCAAGCATGACTAATATAGTTATGAGAATATATTTTTTCATGATCTGATTTTTTACTGATTGTAAAATATAATTAATTTGTAAGCAGGTAAGGAGATTGCTCGAAGGCCTGATCGATCTGGTCGATCAAGCGCTTGTCGATCAATCCGTCATTATTGCTCAATACTCCTCCGATCATGGCTGCCCAGAGGGCATCGATCAGCTTATTGCTCTGATCAATATTTTTAAGGTCAGCAAGGTCAATGATAAGCGCACCTTCTTCATATGAACCCATGTAGGTACCCCAGGGATAATAGTAAGAATATCCAGGGTATCCCCAGTACCCGGGATAATAATACCACCAGCTATAGGAATACACATAGGTTGTGCGTGTGATAATGGAAACCCCCATTCCGAGATCCGGATTGTCGGATGAATCAACTTTCACAAAATTTCTCGCCTGCATATTTGAATTGATCTTGTCCAGGATGGTTTGATAATACTCCTGCATATAGGCAATTTCTTCCGCAGTTGCATTACTGTCCATCAAGATAGAATCCGGTATGTAATAGGTTTTATACTGTGTAAAGTCAGCAGTCTCTTTGTACTGTGTCCACACCATGTCCAGATCGCTTGTATTCACTGTGTAAGTAGGATACTTACTGCAGGAAGCGATCATCAGTCCCATAAATGCTATCAGCATTACTGGGAAGAGAAATCTCTTGATTGATTTTTTCATATTCGCTAAATAAAGGTTTAAACTAATTTCCATATACAGAACAACACAGGCTTATATTTGTTCAGGCGTTATTCGTATTGCAAATATATAAATCAAACCTTCTGACCGCAAGAAAAAATGTAATTATAATGATCCGGGATGCAAATGCATGATGCACACAAACTTGAGTGCTCCGTTCAGCTACTCCAACAGGAAGATTCCTCCTACTCACTACGTCCCTCAGTCTTTCTGTCACTTAGTCTATTTTCCGGGTCTGCTTAAAAACCTTATATCTTTTTTGAGCCGGAACCTGTAAACAATGTTCAGGCGAAATATGCCTGTATCATAGCCCAACCAGGTTTGGGGCACGGGTGACTGATTCCTGAGAAATATCCCCAGATAAGACACCCCCGCATAAAATCTTTTGCTGTTATATCCTACGGCTATCCTTCCCGTGAGATTGGCAGCAGCTGTAAAACCAGAACGGTCAGGTTCTCCTTCCTCACTGGTGTATACCCATGATCCTCCCCCTGATAATCCGCCAATCAGCGATAATGTTAAGAAGAAATGCTGCTTAACTACAAATGTCTGGGCATAACCTGCGGTCACCCCGATATTGGCAATACGAGACTGATTGAAGTGCAATCCCCCGAAAAAGTTAGAATCAGCAAGGCCTCTGGGGATAAAGGAGGAATCTCCCTGTGTATCCTCAAAAAACAGGTTGCCGCCAAGAAGAAAGGATCCTGAACTCTTTTTTTGCCATTCGTTCTGCAAATAAGAAGCCCGATAGGAAAAGCGCTTGTGGTTGAAGACATACTGCCCGTTCAGACCCAGGCTGATAGAACGGATATCAGGCCTTTTGGGTAGCGTATCATGTGTTGGCCAGTCTATGATCCAGTCATTGGGCTGGGTAAGGTGATACCCCTTATAGAGTTGCAGATAAATATCCAGTACGAGCACAGGCATGTAAATATGTGTTTGGAGGTCGAGATAATCTGTTTTACCATATTTATCATCATCATTATTTACAAAGGGGAAATTAAACCCGATATTCAGCCCGAGGATGCCATAGTTGAATCCGAATCCAAGGATGAGGGCCTCATTGGGATGATAGATCAGGTCTTTCCCAAGTTTATTATCCATAAAGGAAACTTCTGCCGACTTAATTGAAGCATACAAACGGGTAGTCAGATGATCCAGGTAAGATGCAATATAATTAGTATCAGGATTGCCCGACAGCTTTTGCAGTATGCCCTGTGCATGAGTGCCGGGAGCACTTAAAAGCAAAACAATTACAAGAGGCAGAAATCTGACAAAGCGGGTCATTCTTTATGATCAATATTGATCAATATTTATATTTTAGTTCTTCTTTGGAATAGCTAAAATGGGCACCCCGGAATAGATTAATATTCAAGGAGACATAAAAGATCCTAACATCGATATCCTTGAAAGGTTGTTCTGTTATCCCGTCATTATTCACTTCCGTATATGATTGATTGAAGAAGTTCGTCAGGTAATACTTGAACTTGAGGTTAATACCGTAACGGAATTGTATCCCCACAAAGACAGTATTGTAAATTGTTGGCACCCTGCTGGTGAACCAGACGTTGAATTTGTCATCCTTCCTTTCATTATGAAAAGTTTTTTCCTTGTAATTGGTAGGGAATTCTATCTCGTAACCGGCATACAGGTGGGTCTTGTTCATGGCACCCAGCTTGAAGCCAACAGGGATCCCTATATTATACGTGCGGTATTTTTTCTTCAGTCCTGTTTCCGGATTATTATAAATGAATCCAACATTCCGAATGGCCAGGCCGGTAAATATTCCAAGAGTATTATTAAAATCATGGTTAAGCATACCCTGCAGATTCAGAAAAGCGTTAAACCTCATCACATTGCCTCCTTCATCTCCCTTATTATCAATAGATGCAAAGGAGAATATGAACTCGCCACCCGTTGTGAAATAAGTTTTGGAATTGTTTTGAGCCCGGGCATTCATAATAAATACGATGCTCAATATGAGATATAGAATAATTGATTTTTTCATGCAATATAAATTTATGCTTAAGCTATACTTTACTTACATTGAACACTTGGATAACATAAGAATTTATACACAAATGTATGAAATAATTAACATGTTTTGGGGAAACACTTTTTAAGTACATTTGTTAATCATGTAATACCATCCTTAAATAAAAATATAATGCTTTTTTATGCGGTGGATCTTTCTCATACTTTTCCTAACACTTCTGTCATTTTCAGCCAATGGCCAGTATGGTTCTTTCGGAGTAACTGATGCGCGCAGCCTTGGGATGGGAAATACCTATACCGCTACCACTTATGATATTTATGCTATCGGGAAAAATCCAGGTTTACTTCCCATGCGACATGGGAATGAAAAAGTTTCTTTTATCTTCCCCAATTTAACTGCACAGCAATATGGCATTGGTAACATGCTGAGTACCTTTGATTACTATTCTACAAATAAACTACGAAGTGATGGCATCATTGAACTAACGAAGGATAAATTTAAGCTTGCCATAGAGAATAATGGTAAAATCTTTGTTGATGGTCTGATCGGGTTTTTCTCTGCTGCCTACCATCCCGGAGAGCATATAGGTAGCTTTGCTTTTTCCATGTCCGATTACATCACCGCCTATATGGACATCCCGGATATCATTCTCGAAGTTAACTATGGCGACGAAATAAAAGACGGCACCTTTAATCTGGATGATTTTACCTTTAAATCCTGGTGGATCAGGAGTTATGCTATATCATACGGAAGATACCTGTATAAAAACGACAACAGCCTGCTAAAAAATATTTCAGGAGGGATCACTCTTAAATACATGACCGGCTATGCTTACACAGATGTTGGACTGTCAGCAAATGCCACTTATTCAACGGCCACACAAACCCTGTCGGGATCTTACCAGGCAAGATCGGTTCATGCGTTCTCGGAAGACCTTTCGAGTATAAATTCTTTTAACCAGGAGGACAGTAAACCACGAGGGTTTCTCCGCCTGCGACCTGCTGCCTATGGATATGCTGTTGACCTGGGTTTTGGTGCTGAGTTGCAGAACGGATTCATCTTCGGCCTCGCTATTACTGATTTAGGCAATCTGAAATGGACCGGAGTTGCCAAAACATCTAATTTCGATGGCTATATTGATATCAGCGGTGTGATCGATCATGAAACCATCGATTCGCTGGCACATGAAATTAATCTCGAAAATGAAGTAAGCGAATCATTCAGCACACCGACTCCAACTGCCCTGCGTCTTGGGCTTGCCTTGCAGTTTGAAAAGATGTTCGACCGTTTCCCTGGAGAGTTGCTTGTCGGATTTGATTATAACCAGGGACTGAATAATGAACCTTCCAATTTCACAGCTTCCCGCTTTTCACTTGGGTTTGAATATCGTTACAAACCGAAATGGCCATCACTTCTTGGTGGATACACTTATGATTTACTCAAAATCGGCCGTGGAGCGATCGGCCTGGGCTATCAAACCCATTTCATGGATATTTATGTTAGTACCATCGATATTTTTTCAATTGTTGTTGGAGGTGACCGCTTCTCAGGTTCACTGGTAATCCGGTGGAAAATTCTTTCCGGCAGGAAAAAGAATCATGACGGTACGTGGTAATGCAGTACCGATATTCTTTGAGTTCTTGGATACTGTTAAGTGTTGGGTGTTGAGTGTTGGGTGGATTTTAGAGTGCTGAGTTTCGAATTCTGAATTATTTTAAAGCCACTTATGTGCTAAGGCACAAAAATCACGAGACATTTAAAATTTAAAATTCAAAACTTATAATTTAACCCAACATCCATAATCCATAATTCAAAATACACACCAACCCAACACTCAACACCCAACACCCAAAACTTACTACCCTCATTTGCTGAAGCGGGAAAAATCACTTAAATTTGATCTTACTATAAGAAAATATCAGTATTCAATAAAATTCTCATCATGAAAGAACGGAGTAAAATCGACAGGCACTTATACGAATATAGGTTCCCTTATTTATTGCTCGCTACAGTTCTACAGGTATTTCTCGTCTCGCTTTTCCCTGGCAGGCATAACATTTTGATCAACGAAATAACTTTTTCAATATTCATGCTGGCCAATATTAACCTGGTCAGGCATAGCCGAAGAATTATTATCGTAATGCTGTTCTTTGCACTTTTAAGCATTTTCCTTGTATGGATCCCTGACGAGTCTGAACCAGGAAAGGCATTCTACCCGTTAGAAAAGCTAATCGTGATATTATTCATTGGAGTGATCATTTATCATATAATCATTCTGATTATAAGGAGCAAAGAGGTTAATGCAAATATGATTTTCGGAGTTATTACGATCTATATCCTGTTTGGCCTTATAGCCGGAGAATCCAATCTGCTCATTTATTTCTTTGATAATACTGCATTTAGTGGAAACTTTGACCCAACGGATAAATCAGATTTACGATATTTTAGCTATGTAACCATCACTACATTAGGATATGGGGATATTATCCCGGTTTCCCGGGTCGCCAGGGCTGGAGCAGTGTTTTTCAGCCTGACAGGACAAATATACCTGGCTGTGATCATTGCACTGATTGTTGGAAAATATATTTCCCATTCCGACAGGAAGCATCTTAAAAAGGAAAAGCATTGAAAAAGAAACTTAAAGACTGGATGTATTATGACGGGAAGACGGGATGACTTTAAGACGGGTCATTACATTCTACACCAGGCACTCTGAACTCCTGCATACATCTCCATTTAAGAATTCGTATTTTTTTTTAATTTTGTACATCTTTTAAATCGTGGAAAATCCAATACCTAACATTATGACCAAGCCAATAAACTCACTTTTAATTGTCCTTATCCTGGTATTCGTTTCATCTGCCGGATGTAAAAAGGGCAGTGATGAAAGCATTATCAACCTTTTCTCAGTTGATGATGATATCGCATTCGGAGAAGCCATGGAGGAAGAGATTGCTGCCAACCCACAAGACTTCCCCATCCTGGATCCTGTTGCCTACCCTGAAGCATACCAGCACCTGAACCGCATACGTGATTCCATTCTCGGCACCGGCTTGATCCATTACGAAGACCGCTTTGAATGGAAGGTGCAGATTATCCAAAACGACAGTATGCTGAATGCATTTGCCACACCGGGCGGTTTTCTGTATTTTTATACCGGCATCATCAAATACCTGGACAATGAAGCCCAATTTGCAGGAGTAATGGGACATGAGATGGCTCATTCCGACCTACGCCACAGCACCAATACGCTTACCAAGGTTTATGGTGTCCAGATCCTTCTGTCTATATTGCTGGGGCAGTCTCCCGGACAGCTAACTGAGATCATTGCCAGTCTGGCTTACGGCCTGGGTACCCTTGCCTTTAGCCGCGACCATGAATATAAGGCCGATGAGTATTCAGTAAAGTACCTCTACCAGACATCCTATGATGCCCGCGGCATCGCCGATTTTTTTATTAAACTCGAAGATGCTCCACGCCCGCCCGAATTCCTGAGCACCCATCCATCTCCCGAAAACCGTATCGAAAAGATCAATGAAGTATGGCAGAGCCTTGGCGGCAAGGAAGGAAATCTTTATGTTGACAGTTACATGCAGTTTAAAGCAAGCTTGCCTTAAGGAACATTAAATATAAACCGACATCATGAAATCAAAGCTATTTTTTAGACTTTTCGCCCTCCTTTTTCTTATTAACACATTTACCAATACGGCCAGGTCCCAGATACTGATATCAATTTTGCTGGGAGACAAGCTCAATTCCGGTGCCATCGAATTCGGCCTGACCGGCGGATATAACTACACTCATCTTATCGGATTGAAAGATGCTGAAGGAGCTAATAATTTCAACCTGGGATTTTATTTCGACTTCCGAATAAAAAACAACTGGTTCGTTTATACAGGAGTACTGGTGAAATCAACCATGGGAGCCTCCGGAGTTCCTGTTTATTCTCTCAACGATCTTAATCTCGACAGCACTATGGTTGGCGGAAGCATTAACAGAAAAATAAGCTACTTCAATGTTCCGGCTACCATAAAGTACAGGTTTAAAAGCAATGTTTTTGTGCTTGGTGGTTTTCAGTTTGGCCTCAGGACCAGGGCAACAGATGAATTCACCAATACAGTTAATTCTGATGATGATCTTGTTTATAAACACAAAACAAAAGATAATTACAAGCGGCTTGATGCCGGGCTTTCTGCCGGCTTAGGCTATAAATTTCGTTATGGCGCCATGATGAATATTGGCGTACGTTATTATTACGGGCTCGTGGATGTTTTTAAAACCGGTCCCGACTACGGCACGAATTCCTCCCTCTATCTATTTGCCGAGATCCCCATAGGGGTCGATAGAAAGAAAAGACCGGAGAAAGAATAATTCTGGAGTAATGAACCTCCCCGCCGTGCTCCTACGCTGAAGCTTACGCTTGCGCCGAAGCTTCAGCGTAGGAGCATGGCGCAAGCGACAAGCAGCGGGGTATCTCAAAGGAATATTGAGAAAACACACTGGTAGATAGTGAATTAGACTACATCATATACGCTGGGTGGGCATAAGTAAAAACATGTAAAGTAAGAGATCTATCTATTTTGATAAACAGATATGTCAGGAAATATCAATTTATTTTGGTTCACTAATTAATAGGCTCACCATCTATATATTTGATCACTTTCAGTTCCCCCGTTTCGTCCCAGTACTTCCATTTCCCATTTTTTTTCCCATTACTATAGTTGCCCTGAAACTTCTTTTTACCATTCGGATAATTTTCAATCCATTTGCCATTGGGTACAGTATCATTTTTAAAATACTTCAGGTATTCTATGCCTCCGCTGGGATAATAGCGATATGCCATAATATTTGAGGGATCGCCCTCGAGATACAGATACTTTTCCGTTAACATTTCATTTATATAAATCTCTTTTCTGTATAGGATCTCCTTTTCCCAGGACTGATATACTTTGCTAACGATTTTACCGCTGTCATAAATTTCGTATAATTTCAATTTGTTATATAATGTCCAGAATTTAAGTTCAGCTTTTTGCTTGCTTTTCAGTAACTCAGTCCTGATCATAGGAAGTATTCGCGACTGTATACTTTCAAGTGATTCTCCAAATTCAGGTGTATAGGTTTTTCCTGATGTCCTGCGAAAAGAATTTTCAAATGCTTCATCCAGGCGGCGTAATTCGCTGACATAGGGTTCTCCAAGACCATCTTCGAAAGTAAGCAATAAATTATTCTGCCCCATTTTAAATCGGTATAGTTTACCTTCTTTCCAGGCTTCAGACGACCTTGGCATATTATAATTTTCCGTAAATCCCGGCGGAGGTATCAAAGCATAATTCTGCCAGATCCCTGTTTTTTCCCCATGCTCATAATTACCTTTATAATACATCAGGTTGTGGTTATAAGATAAATAATATACCCACTTTCCGTGTGGTTTGCCATCAATATATTCCCCCTCACCGACTACCTCCCCCCTCATCTCTTTAGATTCATAATTTTGGAACTCCAAAATAATCAATGCTTCTCTTGACTGAGGCAGCATGCTCAGAGACTGGATCAGGCAAATACCGGTCATTAAAAGTTTGAAAGGGCTTTTCATTTATATCTTCGTGATTAATCAGGCATTGATAATAGTATTGTTTAATTAATAAGATTAAGCCTGATTCCAACACTTAAGCTAATGTTACTGAATGAATACGCATTTTTTAAAAGCTTTGTCGGTGAGGTTTCTGACTCGTTTTCAGTTGAATAATACGTATCCTCAAATTCAATATATCTTTCATTAATAGTTAATGTATTTAACATATCCTTTCCCCTGTATTTATACTCAGTATACTCTCCGGAAGTCGGGATGTAGCTTATTGCTGTATATGAGCATTCGCTAAAGAATTTCAGGTCTTTTGCGAGAATAATTTCAAATCCCACAGAAACCATATACCCAAGGTTTAGATGGCTCTTATATTCAAAAACCCAGGTATAATCTTCTGTGGGGTAGTAATTGGGGTGAGTATTATAAATTCTTATTTGGGATTCCCTGGTCATTGATGCTATTCCAATAACTCCCCCAAGTTTAATATATGGCCGGAAATTATCCCCCCCGCCCCAAAATACGAGATTAGGTTTCAGTCCATACATTTTACCGGTATATACTTCCTCTGTATGGAAATCAACCTGGTATTGCGAATATAGCGTGTTGAGCTCCTCATAATTCAGCGTATGCTTACTGCTTTTATGATAAAAGCCTGTTATCTCAACTGAAATATGCTTTCCAAGAAAACTTCCCAGGCTTGCTTCAACATTTAGCCCCTGCCCGAGTGAAAAACTTTTCAATTCATACTTTGAATATCCTTCAATCGAATCTAAATAGATTTGGTTATAGTCTGATCTGAGTTTGTAATCGTCTTTGTTTATTCCTAAACCGTAACCAATGTTGGCCTTGATGTATAGCTTTTGTGAGAAGGTATCCGTATGGAAAAAGACAGATGTCGTTAAGAGTATGATAACTCCAAATTTATATGCAATCTGATTCATTATGAAAATTTTGGTTTTTTTCCGTGAATTATACGCAGCCCAAATATAGAAATTAATAATCAAAAAAAAGAGGCTGTCTCAAAAGTTTTTCCCAGGGTCATTTACTTGTTGTGCTCATTTAGAAGGGTGAAGATTCAAGCGCTCCCGGCATACTGTTATTACGGAAATTACCAAAGCTGTTCCTGCTACTGTTACCAAACAAGTGCACTTCACCCAGTTCGAAGATGAGGGTCAACTCATGGGAACCACTCGTAGCCCTGGTAATATCGGTTAGCATGATATCATAGCTGTAGACCAGATTCATGCGGGCATTGTCGCCAAAGTTCGTGTTAAGACCCAGCATAAAAAAAATATATGCCTGTTTTGGCTATTGAAACAAAATATTGCAAATTTTACTAAAGTGAGTGATGTTCACGATGATTTTTATCAAAAAATCCAAAAACACACTGCATAATAAAGCATTTTATTAAAAATTGACACCATTGCTTGTTTTTACATATGCCTCAGTCATATTATGCATAAAATCATTCTTCGTTCTGATTTTTTCGGTTGACAATCAATCATGTATTGCTTAATTTTATCAGTTAAACACACGAATGATGATTTAAAACGGGGTTGAAAAATGCTTACAGAAAAAGAAATAATCTGCCTATTTTTAAAAAAATTACCAAAGAATGAGCATCATTGTAATAAGTTTTTTGAATCGGATGCTGAAATAATAATTTATAATGGGAAAAAACTTCTTTTTACAACTGATGAATTTTCTCAAGAAGACCTGTTCAGGGATCACGATCCTTATGTTCTGGGATGGAATGTGGTTGTTTGCACTATAAGCGATATTCTGGCCAGTGGAGGTCAACCGAAGTTTTATGCGCAGACCGTTCAGATAGCAAAGCATTGGAATAAAAATTATATTGAAGAGTTTGCCCGGGGGATAAGTGAAGCAATGATTAAATCCCATGTTACATTTATTGGTGGAGATCTTGGGTCGGGAACCAACTGGCACTATACTGGTATTTGCATTGGCGAGGCAAAGAATGCTATTACCAGAAAGGGGGCCAGTCCCGGTGATACAATATTTATTACCGGTAAAGTAGGTGCCGGAAACCTGGAGGCAGCCTTATCCCTTTATTCCGAAAATAAAAGTATCACCGAACTTTCAACAGGTCTTAGTGGCACTTTTAAGTTGAGGTTGAACGAATCTGCCCTTATCAAAGATTTTGCCTCAAGCTGTATTGATACCAGCGACGGTGTACTCAGCGGTATAAATACATTGGCTGATATCAATAAAGTCGGTTACCGGATGACCAATATTCCCTACATTTATGAAGGGAAATTGGTATGCACACTATTATCTAAGCCCACAACACTATTATTTATGGGCGAATGTGGAGAATATGAATTGCTTTTTACGGTTCCTGAAGAGAAAAAAAATATTTTTCTAAATCTTGTTGATAAGTACAATTACCCCATTCATGAAATTGGCCTGATCACCAAAGCTAAGGAAAGGACCTTAGAGGAAGATCGCAAGCTTATTCATTTTCAAGATTTTAATATTTCTGCCAGAAGCTTTGAAAATGTTAAAGACTATTTAAATGAACTGTTTAAATATGTATCCTCATGAAAACATCAATCCAAAAACGAGTAGTTGTAACAGGTATTGGCCCGGTAACTCCCATTGGTATTGGGAAAGATGATTTCTGGAATAACCTTTTTAACAAACAGAAAATTGTTCAAAAAATTCCTGAAAGCTTTACAAAGAATCACCATTTTCATTCAAGATTTTATATCCCCTACCCGAAGTTTTTTCTTGAAGATTATGGCTTCTCAAATAAGTATAATTCAGTTATGGAAGAGACCTCAAAATTATCAGTAATAGGCACAAAGCTGGCACTTGAGGATGCAGGTTTTCACATGACTGGGAATTTGCCGGATGAGCCATGGCTTATAGAGAATTCTGCCATAATCCTTGGGATAGGCATATGCAGTTTGAAGGCAGCTTTCCAGGCCTATGTTGCTCATAGTTTTGGCACTGATACAGATTTTCTTGAGAAAAATGGAATAAATGCGAGGTATAACAGAATGGTTATTCCCACCATCATGCCTAATTCTGCCAGTAGCTGGATTTCGGTTTTATTTAACATTCACGGTGCGGCATACACGATAAATGCTTCCTGTGCATCCGGCACTTATTCCGTAGTTGAAGCATTTCGTAAAATCAGGGACGGATACCATGACCTTGTGATATGTGGTGGTGTAGAATGTTTGCAGGATGACAGCGGAACAATCATGCGAGGTTTTGATTCTTTAGGTGCATTGACAAAGTCTGAGAACGGCTTGCCCAAGCCTTTTTCCAAAGACAGAAGTGGCTTTTTGTTCTCTGAAGGAGGAGCTTGCATACTTATCCTCGAAGAATATGAATCAGCAATTAAGCGTGGCGCTGAAATTTATGCAGAAATTGATGCCTGTGAATTTAACAGTGATGCTTATAATATCGTTCAGATTGATCCGTCGGGAAGTAGGATAAAAAGCATATTTAGCAAATTATCCGAAGGCAAATCCATCGATTACATTAACGCTCATGGGACAGCTACTTTTCATAATGATCAGGTTGAGAGAGAGGTAATTAAAGAGGTTTTTGGCGACAAAACCACTCAACCACTGATCAATTCAACAAAAAGTATTCTTGGTCATTCTATTGGTTCAAGCGGTGCCATTGAGGTTGGGGTTACAGCACTTTCGGTTAAAAACTCAAGCATTCATGCCAATATATCTGAAAACACATTTGAAGACCTTAACCTCGCCACTGAGAACACAGTTGGCAAAATCAGCTATGCTATTACTACATCATATGGATTTGGAGGTCATAATGTCGGTATACTTCTTAAACAACATCAGGATAAAAGAACATGAAGGGAAATGATAAACATAGGGTATTTATTACCGGAGCAAATGGCCTGATTGGTAGTCATATTACTGAATACTTCAGTGATATGAAAATAAGCCTCGTTTGTGGGGTAAGAAAGTCAGCTGACATTTCACATATCAGCAATTTACCTGTTGAGTTCAGGTATATTGATATCAGGCATCTCGATTCGCTTATAACCAGCTTCAACGACTGCGATTTTGTCATACATACAGCCGGGCTCACAAACGACTGGAGCAAATACAGGGATACATATGAAACAAATGTTGTCGGCACCTTAAATGTGCTGCGAGCATGTAAAATCAATGGTATTAAAAATGTAATTATTACAGGGTCTATTGCAAGCTATGGAGAAGAAAATTCAATTATTATCAAAGACGAAAACTCTCCTTTTAAGCCACGTCAACATTATTTTCTTGAAAAACTTATCCCCTCCCGGATGAACTTTTACAGGATTTCGAAGGCAGAGTGTACCAGACAAGCAACAGATTTTGGCAGTAAGAATAATCTTAACATAACAATTATTGAGCCTGTGTGGGTTTATGGGGAATATGAATTTTCGTCCGGCTTTTATGAATACTTAAAAATTATCAAGTCGGGTATCTCCTTTTTTCCCGGCAGTAAGAAAAATAAATTCCATGTCATATATGCCAGGGACCTGGCAAAAGCATATTACCTGGCCTACGATAAAAATCTTTCAGGAATTAATAGATTCATTATCGGCAATAATAATATAGATTCGATGGAGTACATCTATTCATTATTCTGCAAGCAAATTAACAGTAAAAAACCCCGAAATATTCCACGCCTGCTTGCAAATCCTGTCGGTATAGCTCTTGAGTTCTTTGCCGAGATATTCAATTTAAAAAATCCTCCGGCTTTAACCAGGGCTCGCGTAGATATGATGTATGACAACATTGAATACAGTATAAAAAAAGCTGAACACATATTAGGATTTAAAAATGAATTTACCCTGGAAGAGGGTGTTCACCGGACAGTAAGCTGGTATATTAAAAACAAATATCTCTAAATGATGAAAATGCTAAGAGTTAAGAAGATAATTGGACAGAAAAAGAAATGGGTCGATCTACGGATCATAATCATCACATTTCTGTTCTTTTTGTCACAAATTATAAGGGGAAATATCAGGCTTAAATATTTTTTAAGGGTATTAAAAAGACTATTATTTTTCTTGTCAATGATGAAACACAATAAATACATTAGAATTGGGAGAAAGATAAAAATCAACTTGTATGTGCCTGCATTTCCAAGCAGGGCATTTTTCACTGCCTGCTATAAAGTTGCAGAATTTGAAAACAAAATGCCAAGTGTCACGGCATTGGTGTCCATTACATCCGCCTGTCGATTTAATTGTAAGCATTGTTATCAGAAGTTTGATAAGGGTAAAGATATTGAGCTCAATTTATTGACAGACACTATCAATAAGTTACAGGATATGGGTATTGCTTTCTTTAATATTGAAGGAGGTGAGCCTTTCATTGTTTTCGATCGATTGCTGGAAGTATGCAAAACTATCGACAACAGGTCTGAAATATTAATTAATTCCACAGGTGATGGTATGACATATGAAAAGCTGGCGGAATTGAAAAAACTTAAAAATTTATACGGGATCATGTTTTCCCTGCATACAAGTCATGCTGAAGGTTTGAATGAGTTCATGGGAAGCGATCATGCTTTTAATACCTTGGAAAACGGAATCGGCCTTTGCCACGAAGCAGGGATCCCTGTCACTTTCAATTCCTGCATTATGAAAGAAGAGTTTTATGATGGCACCTTTGAAAAAGTGATGGACCGGGCTAAAAAATTCAATGGTGCCATACTTCAATTGATCAAGCCAAAACCAGCCGGAGGCTGGCTGGAATCAGGTACAGATAATTTCTCTGAAGAAGACATAAAGGTGGTATATGAGAAAACAAGAAAATATAACCAGGACAAGGATTTTATGGATTATCCCTTCATCGTACCAATGGCTATTGAGGAAAGCAAGGAGTTGTTTGGTTGTACTGCCGGAGGTACTGACCGCTTCTATTTAAATGCCAAAGGTGATGTTCAGCCCTGCGAATTTCTGAATATATCATTTGGGAACATTAATAATGAGCCTTTTGAAATGATATATGATAAAATGAGGCAACACTTTGAGGTTCCGGGCGATTGTTTGTTATGTGAAGAATACTCAAAAAATATCTATGATATATTTAAACAACATAAACTTGATTCGTTGCCATTGCCGCCTGATCTCTCGGCCAAAGTGTATGGGCAATGGAACAGAGGTGAGCCTTCTGACTTTTATAGAAAAATTGAAAAAATCTAAGATCAATGAACTATTCTAGGATATATCAAAATAGCATTTATAGATTTCTTAAAGTCTATATAAAATCCATGCGGCTGTATTATTCCTTCGTAACAGGTATTGCCGGATGGATTGGTGTAGCATTTTACCAATACATTGCTACCTCTGAAGGACCAAGAGGTACTTCGAATATGATAAAAACTATAGAAACCCCCACACAACTTGATAAAAAACTTCTAATACTGTTTATCCTATTCCTTGCCTGGGGAATAAATCAGATAATTAATGATTTCCTTGGATACAAAGAAGACAAGATCAATGCACCCATGCGGCCGATGGTAAGTGGTGAACTTTCAAGGTATAAGGCTCTCATCCTTTCAATGTTCCTTATGCTTCTTATCCTTCTCGTAACCTGGTTTTACCTTGAGCCCATTGCAGTTATCCCCCTGGTGATTGGGGCCTCATTAAATGTTATTTATGAATATGCCAAAGGCTACGGCATCTGGGGAAATATATCTTTCGGTGTAATGATCAGTATGTGTGGATTATTTGGATTTTTTGCTTCAGGACCTATGGAAATATATTTCACCCGAAGCAGGGTTAGTGCCCTCATATTCATTGCTGTTATTAACGGGTTGATGACTTATTATACCTATTTCAAAGATTATATGGGTGATAAGTTAACTGGCAAGAAAACTATTGTGGTAAAATTTGGGCTTGAAAAAAACAAAATTATTGCCATTATCGCGTCCTTTCTCCCCTCTATTTTTTTTCTAACTGGTTATTTCGGTTTCGGAGCTTTCCAGATAGAGCTAAACAACATCTTTATTATCCTTGGTTTTATGACCATCTTCCTACAGGTATGGACAGGAGTGTTGTATTACAGGAATCCCAGAGGAGAAATGACATATTATTCCCTCGTGACAAATTTCAGGGCATGCACCTGTGGTCAGGCAACGATTATAGCGCTATTCAATCCCACACTTGGGCTAATACTTTTTTTAATGTCTTATGTATTTGTTGGTTTCCTTTTTAACCTTCATACAAACATAAAAGCTTAATTCCTGGAGTATGGAAATTTTTGCGAAAGCAAGCATTGGCAATTGCATCTTAAAAAACAGGATCATTCGTTCTGGTACCTATGAAGGGATGTGTGATGATAAAGGATTCCCAGGCGCTCAATATTATTCACTATATGAAACACTTGCAAAAAATGATATTGGCGGAATCATTACCGGTTTCGCATACATATCTGAAGAGGGGAAGGCAATGCAATCAGGACAGGCAGGAATTGATGAAAAGGCAAAGATTCAATACTATAAGAAGTTGACAGACATTGTTCACCATTATAATTCAAAAATCTTCCTACAGATTGCACATACGGGAAGACAAACTATTCAATCTGTCACCCAAAATACGGTTGTCGGATGCTCAAAGAAAAAGTCAATATATTTCAGGGAAACCCCGAAAATATTATCTACTTCTGAGATTTACACTCTTATCGAAAAATTCGGAAGATCTGCACTTTACGCAAAAGAAAGTGGTTTTGATGGTGTGCAACTGCAGGCCGCCCATGGGTACCTGATCCATCAATTCCTAATGCCATCAGTAAACAATCGGAATGATGAGTTTGGTATTGATCCTGAATATGGTATCGGATGCAGATTTCTCGGGCTCATTATTGATAATATCAGAGAAAAATGCGGTATTGAGTTTCCCCTGCTGGTTAAAATCAGCGGAAGCGATGATTATAGGGTGAAATTCACAGAAAAGAACTTTAAAGACCTAATTGCATATCTTGATAAAAAAAGAGTAGATGCCATTGAGATCAGCTATGGATCAATGGATTACGCATTAAATATTTTTAGAGGGGATTTCCCAACTGAGTTGATATTGGCAAAAAATCCGTTTTTTAAAACACATAATCCATTGAGAAGAATTTTTCTCCGGAACATCTTGTTCCCATATATCCGGTCAAAACTATATGCTTTTTCACCCATATATAATCTAAAATATGCGATTATGGCTAAGCAGCATTCCGGGATACCGATTATATCAGTTGGGGGCTATAGAAACCTGGAAGAAATTGAATTTGCAATAATGAAGAATCATATAGATTTTGTTGGCATTTGCAGACCATTTATTGCCGAACCGGATTATATAAAGAAGATCAGCAAAAATAAATCGCACCAATCATCATGCATTAACTGTAATTATTGCGCGATAATGTGCGATACTAAACACTATACTAAATGCTATAAAACTACAACATCATGAAAACAATTGAAGAAGCAGTAATCACTGCCCTGAAAGAAAATACCAGTTGGGACGGTGAGATCAAGATGGAACAAACACTCAGGGATGAACTGGGAATTGATTCATTTGGTGTTCTGATGATTATTAACACACTGGAAGATGAATTCGGTATTGAAATCAGCAATGAAGATATTGAAGGACTGGGTACTGTTGCTGATATTATTAACCGGCTAAATGAAATTCTTTCAGTAAATGCCTGAAGACATGAACTTACAGCAATTCTATCAACGTTTTAACGTAGATTATGAACTTGTTCGGAAGGCAGGGTTCAATCCTTATTACCCGGTGATCGAATCAGGCCTTGATGATATAATCATCGTTGAAGGAAAGAAATTTATTGACCTCGCATCGAACAATTACCTCGGCCTAGCCAATGATATACGCCTTAAAGATGCAGGAAAACTGGCAATAGAAAAATATGGCATGTCATTATGTGCTACTCCTATTGCTTCTGGATATTCTGAGTTGTATGATATGGTAAGACACAAACTTTCAGAATTTGTAGGTTTGGAAAACACCATTTTATATCCATCCTGCTATCAAGCCAATAATGGTTTATTCAATGTGATAGCAGGCAGGGAGGATATTGCTATTATCGATCGATGCTCCCATTCTTCATTAATAGAAGGAGTTAAAAGTGCCGGATGCAAGATATGGCCCTTCCGGCATAATGATATGACCCACCTGGAAAAAGGACTGAAAATATCGCAGAAATATCGTCAGGCCTATGTGATCACAGAATCCGTATTCTCAACCGAAGGAACCATTGTGCCATTTAATGAAATCGTTGCATTATGTGATAAGTATGGTGCACTTCCGGTTATTGATGATTCACATGGTATTGGTGTTATTGGCAAAACAGGCAGAGGAATCCTTGAACATGCAGATATAAAAGACTATAACGGAATTTATACTGCATCCCTGGGTAAATCACTGGCCAATTCGGGCGGCATGATCAGCGGGAAAAAAGAGATTATTGATTTTCTGAAATACTATAGTTCACACCTGGTATATTCAACTTCAATAATTCCTTCATCTCTGGCAGGAATAGATGCTATTCTTGACATTATAGATAAAGAATTTCCGGAGAGAAGCAAAAAAATGTGGCATTATACAAAGCTAATTTGTGATACTCTTATTGAATTAGATTATAAGGTATCTAACAGTTCAACAGCCATCACATCAATAAAATCAGGCAATCCCTTAGAGACATTGCAATTGACACGAAAAATCTTTGACAGGGGAATACTGGTAACTCCGTTTATCTATCCCTCTGTACAATATAATGAAGGTAGAATAAGATTAATTGCCGGTGCTAACCTGACCCAGCCAACATTGGATAAAGCCCTGAAAGCATTCCGGAATATCAATGACTAAACATTTGAAATACATGTTCATAATAAATCCCTCTTCACATAGTGGGCGCAGCAGGAAAAAATTCCCTTTGCTGATCCGTTTGCTTGATGAAGCCGGAATAGATTATGAATATAAGATCACAAAAAATATAGATGATGCCTACAGGTATTCTTTAGAGGCCAACAAAAATAAACTCGATGTGATAACAGCTGTTGGGGGAGATGGAACAATCAATGCTGTTTTGAATGGGTTTTATGATACCTTCGGCAAAAGGATATCATCTTCTAAATTTGGAGTAATTTATACCGGTACCAGTCCAGATTTCTGTAAGAGCTATGGCATTCCGACGAATATTAAGCAAGCAGTGACCGTATTACTTGATAATAAATCCCGTTTTGTGAAAGTTGGGAAAATCATACTTTCCAGACATAACAAAATTGAAAACCATGGTTTAAGTATTGATAAGATTCCGGATGCACAGGTGAAATATTTTGCCTGTTGTGCAAATATAGGCCTTGGTGCTTCCCTGGCCAGAATAGCAAACAAGGGTGTTCGAAAATATTTAGGCGATTTCGCCGGAACTTTTTTTTCTTTGCTAAAAGTGATCCTCAGCTATAAACCCGGAAATATTACAGAAATAATTGATGGTCATACGGTCAATATTTCAAAATTCTATAACCTTTCCGTTGGGATAACACCTTTTATTGCCTCGGGCATTAAAATACAGCATAAGCTGAATGAAGACGATGACAGGTTTTATTGTTTGCTTGTGAAGAATTTAAGTCTGCTGAAGCTGCCCGGTTTACTCAGAAAGGTATATAGCGGAAAACCAATAAAAACAACAAGTTATTTATTCCTTCATTATGCCCGCAACATAGAAATTGAAGGTAATTATAAAAATCCCGATGTAGAATTCGACGGTGACCCTGCAGGATTTCTTCCCTGCAGGATTGGTCCTGTTGAAGACAGGCTTGAATTAATTTCATGAGGACCTGATTCCGGGACGAATTAGAATACATTAATTATTAAAGATGCGTAATAAGTAAACACATCTAAAGGTGTCATTTCGTCCAATCAAGCAAACGCTGTTCCCCCTCAATTTTACGGATCTCACTGATCTCCTGGGAAACCTCTACCACGCCACAATATTTATTCTTTTCATCACGCAGGGCAAAATACTGGATCAGGATATACACTTTGCCCATCTTGATCCAGAAACTGGCTTTATCCTGCCTCCCATTGCGGAATTCTTCGATGATCTCTTCCACGATATCGATGCTTTCGGGAGGATGGCAGTTCCTGACATCCCTTCCCACGATCCCTTTTGCACGCGGAAAGATCCTGTGCTTCGGGGTCGAAAAGTACTTTACTTTATTATGCTCATCCACATAGGTAATATCCACCGGAAGATGGTTGAACAACAGCATAATTTGCTTTACACTAAGCAAGCCTGTTCCCAGGTTGACTTCGCCCCTGATCATTTTTGGTGGCTTTTCAAGATTTTCCACTTCGAAATCAGGCTGTACATATGGAAATTTCAGGTCGCGGCTGTCATCAAGCATTTTCCTGAGCTCCCCTGCCGGAATGCTTTGTTGCATTAGCGGAAATAGTATCTTTTCCTCCCTGAATTTGATGGCAAGCATGTTAAAGAACAGGTCGCCGGCCAACTTGTTGAATTTCTTAAGGTCCAGTTCAACTTTTTTGAGAATATTGATGATCCCTTTCCTGTTTCGCCGGATATCATCATGAAATGACCACATCACCTGAAGGCACCTGTAATCAGGCCAGTGCTTTTCAAGTACAGGGAAAAGTACATTTTCCTTGATCACATAATGAGCATCAAAGATTTCCAGTCCGGAAAAAAGTTTCAAAAGTTTTTTCTTTACTTCCAGTTCATTTTTGTTTTGATTGATCTTTCTGATCAAAGGACGGATGGCTTTCAGGCGTATATCCATCTCAGCATTGTTCCTTACCAGATAGTCGGTAAAGCTGTCCTTTTCCGGTTCCTGTCCCGGATAATTTTTCAGGGATGTATGAAAGAGGTTCAGAAGCTTATTTACACCCGTTTTCAATACAGGCATAGGAATGTTGAGTTGCACCAGGTGATCCACCAGGGCAAGGACTGCCGAAGGTGTGATTTCATCCATCAGGTGCCGGTTTTTCCGAACGGTGTCAGCTGGACTTTCTGCATGGATAATAGCCAGGCTGAAATCAATCAGCTCCTGCGGAATATTCTCTTTACGGCTTCTCTTTTCGGACATGGAAATTCATTCTTGTATTAGAATGCAAAGATATCACAATATAATTGAGCGATTGAGCGATATGGTTTATTACGGTCTGCTCTGAGAAAAATATTTAGTTTTGTCAAATTAATCCTAATTATATGTTCCTGAATAAAACTACAAAATACGCATTGAGTATCCTTGCCTTTATGGCCAACGAACCTATGACACTGTACTCATCCGAATTTCTTCACGAGAAATTGAATATTCCCAGGAGATACCTGCGGCAACTGCTCACCGATCTCTCTAAACACGGATTTATCACAAGCAGCCGTGGAAGAAGTGGCGGCTTCCGGCTTAGCAAGGATGCCAAAAAGCTAAGCGTAGCTGATGTGATTGATAGCCTTGAAGGACTTGAGAACTATGAAAGTTGTTTCTTCGGAATTAAAAATTGCATCAATGACAAGTCCTGTGCCATGCATAAACCATGGCTTGATATTCGTGAGGAATTGTTTAAAACCCTTCATAACACAACATTATATGACCTTGGGCGTGATATTATTATAAAATTTTGATTTTTTTTAAATTTATATACTACTTTTGGGTGGTATTTTATTATTAACTAAAAAAATTAACCATGACCGACTCTTCACTAGTTTTGTATGGACAAACCATTGCATACACGTGCTATGCCATTGTGATCATACTTGTGATCGCATGGTTCGGGTTTGTTGTTACCCGCAAGGGAAAGGGAAACAAGGTAAGCAAGACCTTATTTTATTCTTTTGTAACCATGCTGGTCATTCTCGGAGTATCTCTTCACATTGTGACCTTCAACACCATTCCATGGGTATCCATGGATCTCGACAGGAAAAATATCCAGGCTGACCAGGTATTCGACATCACCATGGAAAATCATCAGTTCATACTTCCTCAAGAGAAATTTGTTATTAACTGCGGCGAAAAAGTGATGTTCAATGTAACATCCAACGATCTTACTTATGGCTTCGGCCTCTTCAGGAAAGACAATTCAATGATGTTCCAGATGCAGGTAGTGCCGGGGCATGTGAACGATATTCTCTGGGAATTCAATGAGAATGGTATTTATACCATCCGATCTACTGAATATTCCGGCCCGAAAGGGCATCAGATGATCATAAAAGATGTTGTTCATGTGATCGGATGTGAGTAAAAAAGTTTTCAAACTAAAAATTAATGATTATGAGTTATATAAAGACTTTAATGAATGGTGAGCAGTCGATATTCAACCCTCGCAAACTGACACCCATGCAAAGGATCACCCTGCGATTTGTAGTGGTCGGCGTGCTTTACTACGGCCTTGCTGCCATTGAGGGAATGATCATGCGGATTTATCAGATCGAGCCCATTACTTTTCTCGGGTCAGATCATTATTTCGCAATCCTTACCGCCCACCCGCTGGTAGGAATATTCGGCTCTACTTATTTAATTGTATTCGGTGCTTTTCTTTTCGTGGTACCTTTTATGATGAAGAAACCTTTGTGGAGTATTAAACTTGCAAATGCTACTTTCTGGTTGATCACGATTGGTACTTTTGTGTTCTGGTTCTCAGGTTTTCTTACCCATTATGCACCATTATATACACTTTACTGGCCACTTCCGGCTGATTTCAACCAGTTTGATCCACTTAGCGGAGCATTCTTTATTACCGGGATTGCCATTGTGATGCTTGGAACTGTTTTCTTTGTGATCAACATTTTCAAAACCATCGCATATACACCCGAAGGATGGGAAAAACAGCCTTCCGGGGCGCTTCTTGCCGATGCCATCGGATACAGCGGCTTACGGAATATGTTTAGAAAAAAAACCAAACAAAAGGAGCATCTTGTTGATATTCCTGTTGCGGCCATTGCCCGTGGTACTGTTGATACCGCATTAAATGCAGGCATCATTCTTTTTACCGGGGTATTAATACTGGTTTACATGGTAGCAGCCATTATGGGTTACGACCTGAAAACAACAGTAATCGATGCACTTTTATATAAAAACTGGTTCTGGTGGGGACTTGACCTCATTGCCGATGGGCTTGTTCTGATCTTTGTTGCAGGGACATGGTATCTATTGGCCATGATGATCACCGGTAGAAAGATATTCATGCAAAACATTGCAAGGGCAGCCTTGCTGGTGGAACTGATCGTATCATGGACGGTCTGGTCTCATCATCTGCTATCCGACCAGGCACAGCCCGGTATCCTGAAAATCATTTCCGGAGAATTTGTTACAGCCTTTGAATTGATCACACAGGGCCTTGCTTTCTTTGTCACTCTTGCTACCCTATGGTTGGCCAGGCCACTGAAGATGACCAATGAGCTGAAGTTTTTACTTGGTGGGCTTCTCGGATTCGGACTTGCCGTTCCGGCCGGGATCATGCAGGCCGATATCGGACTCAACAGGATCCTTCACAATACACAATGGATCATGGGCCCGCATGTTCATGTGGCCATATTGGTTGGCTTAACCATGACCCTTTATGCAGCCATTTACCTGCTGTTCCCCATCGTAACCAACGGGGCTAAACTTTACAGCCAGAAACTGGCGAACTTCCATTTCTGGGCACATTTGATCGGTGGGATCGGCATGGGTGCCTTTATGGGCATGGCCGGACTACAGGGTATGCTCAGAAGAACCATTTATTACGAAGGAGAATTCAACCTTTACATGATCCTGGCAGGAATATGCGGATTGCTGCTCTTACTTGCCTTCTTCGCATTCCTGTATAATATCATTATGAGTGTAGGCATCAATGGCTTGCTGGGAATATTCAGGCCTTCGCCGAATAAAACCAAAGATCTTCTGCCTGCTGAAACGGAATAGACATTCATTACATAAAAAAAGGCGCTGGTGGCGCCTTTTTTTTTAGTTTACAAATTAAATACCAAAAATCATTTCCTCAAATATTAATTCTGCAACAGCCCTTGTTGTCATTCCATTGAAAGACATTTGCTCGTTATCATCAATTACATTTGGTTGAATGACCAAATTAGTCATTTGAACATATGAACCTTTACTATTTGTACAATTATACATTTCTTTTAATATCTGACCGGGAATCCTGTCAGAGTCTTTGTCCTGAAGAATAATTATATGTTCGCTCTTTTCTTTTTCTTTATCAATTATTTTCTCTCCTGTGTTATCATCCGGACCAGAAAGATTTATACTCCGCAATACCTCAATAGGAAATGATTTTTCTCTAAGTTTATTTAAAAGTAAATGACCTATACCATGATCGGTGTAAAGCAGGTCTCCGAATACCAATAGTGAGACTTTTGTACCGTTTTTATTCGTGATGCGTATTCGACTGATCGATTTGGTTATAATACCAGACTGATAATAATCTATAACATCACTGGCTTGAACTGAACTAAAGACACTATAAAGTATATCTGAAATTTCTATTTCAAAAAGTGAATCGATACAGTAATAAGATATCTTATTTTTTCGATATGTTTCTTCAAATTTTGATTCGGGCATATCATGTACAAGGATTTTTGCATCAGGAACTTCCTGATTAATTCTATGCACGTATGCCGGTCCATTATCAGCCAGGCCTATTGCATCGATCAAAATAATACTCTTGGGATTTTTTTCCATTGCTTCTATAGCCTCCTCAACTGTATATACACAATCAATTGCACAGCCAAGATTAATAAGCCTGGGTATATATGCTTTTTTATATTTTATGTTTCTATTCAAATAATCTGCACTTTTACTAAGGATTATTATATCGCGTGTTTGAGTGCTTTCAAGGTCTACATCAATATTGAATGGATCAATTTGGGCAATCCAACACTTCTCAAAAGAATTTCTCACAAACACTGAGGTATCTAAAGTTAACTCATTATTGATCTCTTCAATTCTTCCTGTTGCCGGAGAAGGAAGCATGATTTTGGATCCATCATTTAAAATAGCCGTGGCGAATGGCAAGCCTCTAAATACTGTATCATTCACTGTTGGAAGTATTATTTCATCAATCCTGTTGGAAATGAAAAAGGGAATTTGACAACCTGCACGAAATTTTCCATCTTTATCCTGTTTTAGCCAGGCTATATCATAGAACTTGACAGGCCTGCCTTCAGTAATCCATTTTTGCAGGCTGGATTGTTCAATTGAAGGGGATAAAATCTTTTTATCAGACTGCAATTTTGCCGAAATTACCTTATTTATTGATTTAAGGATTTCCAATGGAGTAAATGGTTTTAAAATATAATCTGCAGCCTGTAATCTTATAGATTCTATTGCTGTTTCCATGCTGGGATTGCCTGTTACAATCACAACGGGTAAAACAGGATCTTTCTCTCTAAGATGAGTAAGTAAATCAATCCCATCCATTTCATCCATTTTTAAGTCAAGAAAAACAAGATCATACTTTCTTGATAATGCCAGTTTTAGTCCTTCGCGAGGCTTGGTTTTAGTATCCACTTTATATCCTTCATTGGTTAAAATTCTTGTGAAACTTTCACAAACCACATTCTCATCATCGATGACCAGTATTGAAGCGTTTGTTTTCATAATAGTACCCTCCATGTTATAATTTATTAATGAATTTTTTTAGCATTCTGTAATTCATTTATATACTATGCAACTTGCGTTCCATACTAGCAAAGGGCTGAAGTCTTAATTTTATTTTTTACTTATCTGATTGTTTATCAAGTGCTAATACAGACTTCTATTTATTCAAAGCAATTTGCCTTTTATTCTAAATATTGATTTTTTGTTCATGTAAACTATACAGTGTATAGTTTAATCATACACTTTTTAGTATAAAATTATCATGCTTAAAAACTTTATGGGGAATGAACTGAGGGTGTCTCAAAAGCTCTTCTCCAGGTGGGATATTATACTTTTAGGAATGGATTGATAATATGAGGATTTTATTCAATAATGTCTTGTGATTTTATTCCATGGTTTTTTAATAACTGATGAAAATTAGTCCGTTGCATTCCCACATCTTTAGCAGCATGGCTTATATTTCCTTCAGCACGTCGTAATGCTTCAACAAGAAAGCGTCGTTCTATTTCCCGGACAGCATTTTCTTTTACCTGCTGTTTAAAGTCCTTGAATTCATCCCATTTTTGAGGTAGTCCGTATATGGCATCATGTAAATAAATATTCTTAAACTCCGGTGGAAGATGTGATGGTTCAATTATATCAGAATCACAAAGAATAGCAAGTCTTTCAACAAGATTTTTTAATTCCCTTACATTTCCTGGCCAATGGTATTCTTCCATTAATTTGATTGTTTCCGGATCAAATATTTTATCTTTTAAATTGTTTTTCTTTTTAACTCTTTCTAAAAAAGTTAAAGCCAATCTGAGAATATCTCCCTTCCGCTCCCGAAGTGGGGGAATATGAATCGGAACTCCCTGTAAACGATAAAAAAGATCTTCACGGAAGGTTTTTTCTTTAATCATCCTGGATAGCTTCCTGTTTGTTGAAGTAATTAAACGGATATCAATGGTGTGCTCAATAATATCCCCAACTTTTCTAATTACACAGGTTTCAAGAACTCTTAAGAGTTTACTTTGTATTTCAAGGCTAATATTTGAAATTTCATCCAAAAATAAAGTCCCTTTATCTGCAATTTCAAACAGTCCTTTTTTAGTGGCAATAGACCCGGAAAACGAGCCTTTAACATGCCCAAACAGTTCGCTTTCTAAAAGTGTCGGAGCCAATGCACTGCAATCACATGCAATAAACGGTTTGCTATTTCGTAAACTAAGTCTGTGAATCGCTTTTGAAATAAGTTCTTTTCCTGTCCCGCTTTCTCCTGTAATCAGTACTGTAACATTTGTAGGTGCAACACGTTTTATCAATGAAAAGACTTTCTCCATTTCAGGACTTTCTCCAATTAACCCTTCAAATCCTTTATGCAGGTTTAACTCTTTTCTTAGTGCAATATTTTCTTTTAGCAAGGCAGAATGTTTAATTACTCTCTTAATTATTATTTTTAGTTCATCAGGAGAAAAAGGCTTGCTAATATAATCGGCAGCTCCCAGTTTAATTGCTTCAACTGCAGTTTGAATGGTTGCATATCCTGTAATAATAACCACTTCAGAAGAAATTCCTGCTTCTTTAATTCTTCTTAATATTTCTATTCCATCCAATTCCGGCATAATAATATCGAGAAGGATCAGATCATAATTTCCTGTTAATGCTTCTTCAAGACCATGTTTAGGTTCTGATTCAATATTGACATCATATATTTTTTCTGAAGATAAAATTCGCTTACAGCTCAGTCCAACAACAGCTTCATCATCGATAACTAATATGCGATACTTCACTATATTATTATCAATACTCATATTACGTTCTTGTTTTTATGGGTAAAAGAATATTAAAAACAGTTCCTTTGCCTGGTTCGCTTTCACATTCGATATCACCCCCATGTTGCTGAATAATTCCATAACTTATACTCAATCCCAGACCTGTTCCTTTACCAGGAGGTTTGCTTGTATAAAAAGGATCGAAAATCTTATTTAAATCTTCCTTTTTTATTCCACAACCAGTATCTTCAATAGTTATAAGTATGTGATTTTCATTACTCGAAGTAGATATTGTTATTTTACCACTCTTTGAAATTGCTTCCCCGGCATTTAGAAGAATATTAAGAAATACTTGTTGTAACTGATTTTTATCTCCATTAATGATCGGAATATTATTAGAGTAATTTTCTTCAATGGCAACATTCATAAATTCTTTTTGACGCCTGATCAATTTCAGAATCTGTTGTAATATGTCATTGACATTTATATCCCCTTTTTGGGCGGGAGTCTGTCGTGCAAAATCAAGAAGTCCTCTTACAATTTCACACACTCTTGTTGTTTCTCTAATAATTATATCAATATCTTCCAGGTCTTTTTCCGAATTATGTTCCTTTTGCTTAAGTAAATGTGCAAAAGTGAGTACCCCTGTGAGAGGATTATTTATCTCATGTGCTATTCCGGCAGATAAGCGTCCGATGGAAGCAAGTTTTTCACTTTGGATAATCTGTTGCTGGGTGGTTTTTTGCAATTCTTTTTCTCGTTGTTCAATTGCTTCAGCCATTTGATTAATTGTATTACAGAGCTTCCCTATTTCACCGGCAGATTGAACACAGCAACGGGCTGTTAAATCACCGTTAATAACTTTTTCGCTCATTACGATAATATTATCAATAGGCTTAAGCAACTTTCTGGTGTAGAAAAACATAAGTAGCAAACTTGCTATTGCGCTTATACTCACCATAATTATAAAAAATACTATGATGATTTTTTGAGGTTCTTTAAAGGGTTCTTCGAGTAAGCCCACATAAAGTGAACCTATAATATTATTATCCGGATCCAGGATAGGTTCATAGGATGTGATGTACCAGTTATTAACCACGAATGCCCGGTCAGCCCATACTTTCCCTTGGTTAATTACACAATCATAAACCTCTGAACTCATCCTGCTTCCAATGGCTCTTTGATTATCTTTTCTTTTTACATTCGTGGAAATTCGAAGATCATCAAAAAAAATAGTTGCTGTTCCTATGTCTTCGCCCTTATAACTTTGACCTTGAAAAGCTTCTGATTTTATTTTATCAACGATTTCAAAATAATTATTTAATAGATATCCACCAAGCAGCAGACCAAGCATCTTTTCATTATCATTAGTATCGAGGGATAGAAAAGGCACAACGGCAGCTATAATCATACCCCTGTTTTCAATTTCTTTTGAAATGAGTCGGGCTTTTGGTGTTTCTTCAATATTAATAATTGCCCGACGGGCTAATTTTTCGCTTTCATTATTCAAATAATCCTGCGATACCACCATGGTTCCTTTTGTATAATTCTGATCGCTTAAGGCTTTCTTAATTATGGACATTTCTGATATATCATCCCCGTTTTTTAAAGTATTGTGTGCACGATATATTACCCGCCCATCGGGCCCGACAAGGGTAAGGAAGTCCATGCCACTTTCATGGTAAATATTTTGCAATACTATCCCAAGGTCTTTTTTAACCTCTTGTTCTATGGGTAATGATATTCTTCGACGAAAGGAAATCGCTTTTAATACTTGCTCAATCTGATCAATAGAATTGTTATAGATAATACGGGCAGAATTTAAATCCAGACGGACACGGGTTTGTACTTCTGTAAAATAAACTTTTTTAACATAAATAGTCATTACAGCAGCCAATATGACATTGGATACCAGAATTATTATGATTAATCCTATCGATAATTTTAATCGAATTGACATAATGATTTTCCTTACCTATATGGGGTAGTAATATACGAAATTAAATTGATTAATCAAGTTCTTCGTAGCAAACTATAAGGTATGGCATGGAGTTACCGGCCTGCCACCGTCAGAGTTCAGGCAGACATCCCAGATAATTTTTGTATCATCTCACCAGGATCATCTTTCCGTTTCCCGCCAGATCGCCGGATTGCAGCCGAATAAAATATATCCCGGGAGAAAGATCACTGACATTAATTTCAAATTCATAGTTGCCCGGCATTTGCTCTTCATTTAACAGGCGTTTCATCCTCTTTCCTGTAATCGTATACAGATCATATATTATCAATTGCCTTTCAGATATTTCATATCTCAGATGCACAAGTTCTGAGCAAGGGTTAGGATATACATATAAACTGATCTCTTCTTCCTGCGGACTTATTGGATTATCGTTTATCCCAACCCAAACAGGTGCACCATACTCATAGGGGCCCATGTCGATGATAGCTGTTCCTCCACCGCTGCCATCCCAGACCCTGACATTTCCCATCAGGTCATATGGGGGCAGATCCATCCCGTTTGTATCTGGTGTCCCGGTATCAATACAGCCTGATGAAGATGATAATGCATAAGGATCTGCTCCACTTCCCACAAATATTGGATCCTCATCAATATTAAAATCACCCCAGTTCAGCACTGAATTAGGATCCACGCGTATAGAATCAATCCCTTCCTCAACATCGCAATAGTCGATCATCAGAGTGCCTCCATATACATCATAATCGATCAGGCTAATCTGATCCGGTTCATTCCCCCAGAAAATACAATTCAACGCTGTAGCCAATCCTCCACCTCCGACAGTTAAACCGGCACCATATGATGCAGAATTATCAGTAAATGTGCAGTTTATAAAATCAACTTCAGCGCCACCCCAGACACTGGGGCCTCCGGCATTCCAGTCATCACCTCCAGTAGCAGCAATGTTGTTGGCAAACAAGCAATTTATAAGCTCACCACTGCATGAATTATTAGCAGCAAGTGAGGCTGCATAGTTGACTACTTCATTTCCGATAAACCTGGTATTAATGAGACTGAAATATATACTATCGCCTCTTATTTGTAATGCACCATTACTGCCGCTCATATTATCTGAAAAATCGCTGTCTTCAATATGAACATCAATAATCTTATTTGTCCCGTCGTTCCTGATAAGGATACCTGCCGTTTGGTAGTCTGTTGAATTATTATTGATGCTGCTTGATTCAATATTCAACATAAAGTTTTCTTCAATGGTCCCCATTGTAGAAAATCTCAGGGCAGCACCTCCCTGGACAGCTGTATTTTCAGAGATCGTACAAGCAATAAGAGATAAATTGGAATTGATTGCTCTGATTGCACCACCATGATGTGTTGCATTATTATTCCGTAATATCACATTATGGAGATTAAGCATTGCATTATCGCAGTAAATACCTCCACCTTGTGCTGCAGTATTATTTCTGATGATCATAGCGGATATAATAGGATAAGCATTATTCAAATTTATACCACCGCCAAATTCTTCATGTGCATTCCCGTTTTTAAGTGTAAAGCCCACAAATTTCGTATCCTGACCAAGATTTTGCATATTCATCACCCTTCCTGAAGTATCACCATCAATCACTGTCTGGGCAATATAGTTTGTATCCTGAGTGGTCAGAAAAAGGGAAGCCAGCGTAATATTCTTTCCATCCAGGTTAAGGTGTTCCATGTAGAGGTCGGGCTGCACCAGCACGGTATCACCCTCATTGGCAGCATCTATTCCCTCTTGAATTGTAGTGTAATCTGCAGGGATGTTAATGATTTGTCCAAAAACGATTATTGGTACAAAAATTAAGAGAGAAAAAGCTAATTTTTTCATAATTTAATGAATTTGGGTTAATACTAATTAAGTTGAGAATCGGGCAGGAAGGGGCAGTCATGTGTCATATTAAAGCATAAATATACTGTATTTCAGGGCTGTAGTCAAGTTTTGCAGGGAAAATGTTACTGGTTGCTGGTTGCTGCATTGGGGCTGAATCTGTTAAATATTGACCTTGAAATAGGCTATCTAAATGAATTTGCCATGATATGCCTGAGCATACCTGGTGGGCTACTGGGAGGATATATCGTCAGATTAAAGCCAAGCTTGTACACAGGATTGTGAAATATTAGATTATCAAAGAAATTCACATACATTTACACTTTCTAATTTTGTTCTGTGAAGATATTATTAATTGCACCTTGTCCACAAAATAATCAACGCCATGATTCAATGGCTATTCCTCAATTAACACTATCGTTACTTGCTGGGATGACCCCTGAAGAACATGAAGTAAATATAGTTGAAGAAGTTCATAACGAAATAATTGATTTTGACCAAGAAGTTGATGTTGTTGGAATTACAATTATGACTCAAACAGCAATACGTGGGTACGAAATTGCAAATGAGTTTAAAAAGCGAGATAAAGTAGTAATATTTGGAGGCATTCACGCCACTGTAATGCCAAAAGAGTCCATTATGTACGGTGATGCCGTTGTGATTGGTGAGGCTGAAAACGGTTTGTGGGAGCAGGTTCTTAATGATATTAAGACTCACAGTCTAAAAGAATTTTATAAACTTGATAAATTCCCGGAACTTAATCATCCTGTTGCCCCAAGACGAGATTTAGTTAAAAAAATCGCGGGAAAATTTAAAATTGCACCAATTGAAACAGGAAGAGGCTGTCCTTATAATTGTGATTTTTGCACTGTCCCAGCATCTTTCGGAACAAAACAACGAAATAAACCAATTGATTTTATTATAAAAGATATTGAATCAATTGATGAAAATTTTCTCTTCTTTCTGGATGATAATATTACAATAAATAAGAAGTTTGCCAAAGAATTATTTGAAAGAATGATTCCATTTAAAAAAGGCTGGGTTGGCCAGGCATCTATCAATATTGTGAACGATAAGGAATTAATGAAACTGGCTCGGAAATCAGGTTGTATAGGATTTCTTATTGGTTTTGAATCAATGACAGAAACAGGAATAAGCAAATACAAAAAAACATTCTCTAGTTTTGAGAAAAATGTAGAAGCTATTAAAACATTACAAGACAATGGTATAATGACAATGGCTTCTTTAGTTTTTGGTTTAGATAATGATAATCAACAAGTTTTTGATAACGCTTATAATTTTCTCCGAAAAGCAAAACCCGCTTTTTTCCAGGCCTGTGCTTTAACTCCATATCCGGGGACACAGGTTTTTGAAAAAATGAAGCAGGAAAACAGGATACTTACTGACGACTGGAGTCAGTTTGATGCAAAAAAAGTAATTATATCGCCAAAAAATATGACTCCTGAAGAGTTGCAAGAAGGATATACTCACATTAAAGATCAAGCATATAATTACAAATCAATATTTAGCAGAGCACTCCCCCATATCTTTACAGGTGTAACAGAAACACTCCTCTATTTCTCTTTAAATAATGGTGCCCGAAAATGGCATAAAACAGGATTAACATCTGAAATTTACAAAAACAGAGAAGAAATGCCTGTTGATTTTGATGTCACAAAATATGTTAAACCAATAGAAAGTAAGGTGTTGGGTGTTCCTCCTTCGCTTCGCTACGGCGGACACAGTGAGTGTTAGGTTATTTCCCCGCCGTGCTCCATCGCTGAGGCCTCCGCCAAAGGCTATGGCCGCCGGTGGATGCTATAGCGCAAGCGACAAGCTGTGGGAAACCGCGTTTATATTGCCGAAAAAGACTTATAAAACAGCAAATACAAAATTCATTTGTAGGTAAAATCAAAAATACACATCTATTTTCATGTCATATTAAGTTTTTTTATAGTAGTTTTATAATCATATTTTTATAATCAATGCTAAACAAAGGGAAAACTTATGAAAAATCAATACAAAAAAAATGAAAATCTGAGCAAATTTAAAATACTTATCAGCGGAGTTGTATTTGCTTTGCTATTATCTGCCATGTCTGTAAATGCACAACAAATAATTAACGGTGATTTTGAGACAGGTGATTTTACCGGATGGACCGTTACAGGTCCGCACAATGCCGAGGTTATCCAATATCAGGGAAGCTGGAGTGCTCATATTCATATTAGTTCCGGTAATGCTTCTAATTCAACAAGTGCAGGCCCTCCTAATGATAAATGGGAAATGGTATCACAATCTGTTTTTATTCCGGGTGTGGCAGATTCTCTAAATTTTTATATGGCAGTATCAGGTTCAAGCTGGCACGATGGTGGATTTGTGTGGATTATGGATGCCGATTCTGTCGGTACTTATACACGGCTTTTTTATACCGGCGGTGGCGGCGGAAACTCACAATCTTATCCCTGGGAATATCACCATGTTAATGTAGAAACATGGGCAGGCAGACAAGCTACTTTTTATTTTGCAGGACATAACCGGAACGGATATAGCGACCATCAATGTGATATTTATTTTGATGATATCAGTATATCTCCCGTAGTTCCTGATACAATTCCACCCACCGTGACTGTCGATATCCCCAATGGCGGGGAAGTCTGGACTGTGGGACAAACACAGTCAATTGAATGGACTGCCGAAGATGATATGGGCATTAGTTCCGATAGTGTGTTCTATTCTATTGATAATGGTTCTAATTGGATATTTATAGCAAAGCATAATGGAAACCCTCAAAGTTGCGAATGGATTATACCAAATGCTCCTTCTGCACAGTGTCTTGTGAAAGTTGTAGTATATGATGGAGGCGATAATTCAGCTAATGATGTTTCAGATGCAGTATTTACTATTGCTGCCGACGCATCTCCACCCACAGTCGGAGTTATTGAGCCAAACGGGGGCGAAGACTGGGGCACATTCGAATGGCATACTATTACATGGACAGCCGATGACAACGTAGGTGTTGTAGGTGACAGTGTTTTTTATTCTATAAATAATGGAGGTGAATGGACATTAATAGCAAGCCATACCGGAAATCCGCAAATTTATTCGTGGCAGGTTCCGAATATCCCATCCGATGAATGTCTTGTAAAAGTGAGAGTATTTGATGCCAGCAATAATAGCACCGAAGACATTTCAGACGGAA
>JAIOSQ010000085.1 GCA_021107535.1 Bacteroidales bacterium
CTTCTCTATATTCATTTATTCGTTCTAATATTGCTGCCGATACCGGAAATATCAGATTCTGTTTTGTAAATCCCTTTTTTGTTAATACATGATGGAACAAATACCTGTGAATCCTACCATTGCCATCTGCAAATGGGTGAATGATAACAAATCCAAATGCAATGATTGCTGCTGCTAAAACAGGATCGAAATCTGAATTTTGCAGTTTATTATTTGTATCAATTAATCCATCAATTAGTGTTTCTATATCCTGCCATTTGGCTGATATGTGATCAGGGATGGGTGTTCCATAAGTTCTGTCGTGTTCTCCAACAAATCCACCCTGCTCTCTCCATCCCAAATGAATAAACCTGGCATTTTCAATCACAATTGTCTGTAAACGCAATAATTCCTCTTTTGATAAGTCATTCCGTCCTGCTTGTCCAATTGCCTGGCCCCATCGTTGCATTCTGTTTTGAGGAGGGCTTTCGCCTTCAATTGCATAGGAAGCCTTTGAGTCCTTCAAGAGCAGAAATGCTGCTGCCCGCATGAGTACATCTCGCCGGATTGGAGTTAATGACCCTTCGATTTTCTCATCCAATTTTTCAACTATGTATGCTTCCAGCCGTTCAGTTTTCCTTATCAAAGGACAAAAGTTTCTTACTCCTGGTAGGTTATTGCGTACTCTATGTCGGGGTGAGTTCTCTGAAGACCCGGGGAATTGGAGCTTCTCGTCCAGAGCATCCACATAATTTCCTGTTTTCAGGTCCGGGAGATTGAGCTCTTCATTCATGAGCCACTCATATAAAAACCAGATTCTCCTATTGTATTTGCCAGTTGGTTCGGTTTCGATAATTTTCCTTATTTCTTCACCATTTATTACGCTAAAAAAAGCTTTTAATACACACAGATCAACTCCTTCGTATTTCAATGCAAATGTCAGGTGTCCGGCAATATTATAGGCTGGTTCATGACGAGGAGTATAAATTTCCCACTTATCAGATGAATAGCGTTTGTGCTTTTTACTAATAAGGGCTAACTTATCAGGTATTGGGACTGCTAAGTTGTTAGCATCAATAAGAGCTCCATAACCAGCAAGCATACCAGGTTCTGGTGTAGCTCTATTATGAAAAACAGTTATTTCTTGTGAATAGTTGTTATTTTTCATGTCTTCTTATGAATTATAATTAGCAAATGTATGAAAAATAAATACAACTCATGAATTTTAATTAAATATAAAGTATTTGGTGAAATATGATTACTTACTGTTCTATCATTATTGGAATTATCTTTTTTACGGCCATTAATGGGAATTCCTGTGAAAGTGAATACCCCAGACCATTTTAAAGTGAGCACCTGATTCCAGAACTTTATGATATCCTAACATGCTGGCTATATAAAAAATGTAATACTCAGCATTCTTTTAAGGAGCTGTTCAAATATTTCCGGACAAAAGTATTCACTGGTTCCGGGATTAACAGTAAGCAGTAGGCGGTAATTGCTGAGGGCCGATTGGAATTCCGGATTAAATTTTTATCTTTAAGCATCCTATTTGGATTTACAATAGGACGGTGGCGAATAGAATTATCAAAAATTTATATATAAAATATCTTCTTTAAGAGTGTGAAAGCTGCTCAATAAAATTGTTTGTTAATATGAAAGACCTATTAAGAATATTATTTCTGATTGCACTCATAACGGTGTGTTCACACAGTCAGGCCCAGGTGTCATTTGGATTGAAAGCAGGACTAAGTGGAAATAACATAAAGCAGGATTATAAAGATAAGAATGAGAAGGTTGATACAAAAATACGACTAGGCTATCATATCGGGGTAATTGTTGATTTCGCGATCAGTGACTTAAGCATCCAGCTAGGTACAATGTTTTCAAGGAAAGGCTATAATTCGGATATGGAGGATAAGTTTAACAATGCTGAAAATGTCAGTGGGTATGATGTATACAACATAAACTATATTGAGGTTCCCGTTAATGTGGCTTTAAATTCTCATGGTTTCCAGATTTTTGCGGGGCCCTATGTTGCTTTTGGCATTGGCGGGAAGAACAAGTATAATTATTCGTATACCTACATGGGACCGAAGCATGAGGATGAAGGCGAAAAAAAACTTAAACCTTACTGGGGTGAAATAAGTGAAAAAGATTTAGATGAAGAGATAATTTTCTATAATGCTCTGGACCTGGGCATGAACCTGGGTCTTGGTTTTCGTGCCGGGCCTGTATTGATCACAGCTACATATTCCCATGGATTCAGCAATCTCATCCCACCCCGAAAAGACGATAAGGATTATAATAAGGAGCGGAAGGCGTTTAACCGTGGGCTTGGGCTTTCGCTTACTTGCTTTTTAAATCAATGAGACTAAATTTTCAAGAACGAAGTGAATTGAAAATTCAAAGCCGAATTGATCCCCTCGAATTATCGAGGGGATCTCCGGGTCTTATTCCTCCCGAGTACTCGGGACGTATTGAAAAAATAATATTCCTTTGAGATACCCCGCTGCTTGTCGCTTGCGCCATAGCTTCCACCGGCGGCCATAGCCTTTGGCGGAGGCCTCAGCGACGGAGCACGGCGGGGAGTTTCATTTCTGTTTATCCCAAATCACAAATACGATGAAGGGCATTGATGTTTGAGAGCTCAAATCTTTTCCCTTTAAGGGTGATAAGCTCTTCTTCCTGAAACTTTTTAAGGATCCGAATCACATTTTCAGTCGACATGCCTGCCAGCTCTGCCAATTCTTTTCTCGTAAGGTCTAGGTCAAATTCATTAGATTTGAAAACCCTTTTGGACAAACATAAAAGAAGATCAGCCAGCCTGCCATAAGACTGCCTGTGGGTGAGACAGAAAAAACGGTTATTGATCTGATTGCTGTTTTCGCTGAGGATATTGATCACTTTTGATGCAAAATGGCCATTTTCACGGATCAACAGCTTGAAGGTATTGATGTCGATCAGATTGACAATAGAATGATGATAGGCAGCAGTAGAATACTGAAAAACATCCTCACTCTCGGAAAGGGATGAAAGACCGATAAGATTTCCCGGGCTGATGATCTTCAGGATAAGAACTTCATTTCCATGTTCGAGATATACCTTTAACAGGCCTTCACATAAGAATATAACATGAGAGGCAAAAGATCCCTGTTTGGCAATAATTTCGCCCTTCTTGAATTCAAGTGTGACCTGTTTCTTCTCAAGCAATATCTTCTGCTTGTCGGTTAAGGCCTCAAAGCATTTGAAATGATCATCTACTACGGTACAACTTGAAAGGGCAGCAGCCATCTTCTTGTGAATTAAAAATTTCTGCACAAAAATAACAAATAAATCATAATTTTAACCAACCTTCTGGTATAAAAATATTGATCTATATCAATATTCCAGTAGAGCAAAATCATAATATTGATGTTTTGGGTAAAACTTCTATTGTTAATTTTGTAACAGCTGGTTTTACAGTAAAAACAAATAAATCTAAAACACATGAGGAAGTTATCTGTAATTGCGTTTGTGCTGTTCCTGCCATTGCTTTTACTGGCGTTGATACAGTTGAACGATACATTGAATGACCCTGGGGTGACTGTTTACAACTATGTTAAAAAAGCTGACAGGAATATGACGCCTTCGGTGGACCATACCCAGTTTGAAATTCTTCAGCAACCCTTTGAAGATGCTCACAAAGTAACGGCTGCCTGCCTGAGCTGCCACACCAACAGACATGAGGAGATCATGGCCACTTCACACTGGCGCTGGCAGCGAGATGAAGTATTGGAGGGCCGTGGAATAATTCCTTTGGGGAAAAAGAACATTTTGAATAACTTTTGTATCGGGATTGCCGGCAGTGAAGCAACCTGCACGCGATGTCATATTGGTTATGGCTGGGTTGATCAATCATTTGACTTTAAAGAACCAACCAATGTCGATTGCCTGATTTGTCATGATAAAACCGGCACTTATCAAAAGGAAAAAGGGAATGGGGGATATCCTAAAGCCAGTGTTGACCTGAATTATGTTTCTACACATGTCGGAAGCCCGGGCCGTGATAATTGCGGTGTTTGCCATTTCTGGGGCGGAGGCGGAAATAATGTGAAGCATGGAGACCTGGAAATTTCCTTGCTGGATTGTACCCTGGAAGTTGATGTTCACATGGCCACTGAAGGTGAAAATATGTCGTGTGTTGATTGTCATGTTACGGAAAAACACCAGATGGCCGGAAAACTTTATGCGCTTTCATCAGAAAACAAGAGCAGGGCAACCTGTGAGCAGTGCCATACCAACAAACCCCACAATGACAAGATCATTGATGATCACAACCTCAGGGTTGCCTGCCAGACATGCCACATTCCGGTTTATGCAAAAGTTAATGATACCAAGATGTATTGGGACTGGTCTTCGGCAGGGGAATTGGATGAACATGGTGAAGCTTTTCACGAACCCGATGTAGATGGTAACCATAAATATATGTCCATCAAGGGTACTTTTGTATGGGCCAACCATGTCATTCCGGAGTATTACTGGTTTAATGGAATTGCCGATCATCAGCTAATATCCGATCAGATCGATACCATCCCCGTTCAAATGAACAGACTGATGGGCTCCTATCGTGATAAGGGCCTTTTTCAGGAATCCGAGCAGCCTTCCAAGATATGGCCTGTCAAGGTACACCGTGGCAAACAGATCTATGACATGGTAAACAATACACTGGTTCAGCCCAAGCTTTGGGCTAAGGAAAAAGGTAAAAATGCCTTTTGGCTGGATTTTGACTGGGATGCCTCAGTGAAAGAAGGGATGGCATACCTGGAGCTTCCATACAGTGGTGAATATGGTTTTGTTGAAACGGAAATGTACTGGCCCTTGAATCACATGGTTTCCCCGGCATCACAATCATTGAAGTGCATCGATTGTCATACGCGCAACAACAGCAGGCTGGCAAACCTGAATGACTTCTATTTGCCCGGAAGGGATACTAATTGGCAAGTTGAGGCATCAGGTATTACCCTGATTATACTTTCCCTTATCGGCGTGATCATTCATGCCATTTTCCGTGTTATATTCAGGAGACGTTATTTTTTAAGTAAAAAATTTAAGGAAGGAAATGAATCATGAAAAAAGTATATTTATATAAAGGTTTCGAACGCTTCTGGCACTGGACCCAGGCTTTCCTGATCTTCTTTTTAATGCTGACAGGATTTGAAATACATGGTTCATACAACCTTATAGGCTACGAAAATGCAGTAAGATGGCATGATGATGCCGGCTGGGCCCTTCTTATTCTCATGATTTTTGCCAGCTTCTGGCATGTAACAACAGGGGAATGGAAACAGTATATTCCCACAGCCAAAAACGTGAGAGCACAGATGGAATATTACCTCACCGGCATCTTCAGGAATGCTCCCCACCCTACAGGAAAACGAATACTTAGCAAACTAAATCCGATACAGCGACTGGTTTATTTTGCACTTACGATTATCGTGATCCCTGTTATGGTAATTTCGGGTTTCACATACTTATATTTTAATTATCCGATCCAGGGCTTTGCATTAGATAGTTTAGAACCTGTAGCGTTTATTCATACCATAGGTGCGTATATCCTTATCACCTTCGTGATCATACACCTTTACCTGATCACCACAGGCCATACAATTACATCTAACCTGGTGGCCATGATCACTGGATGGGAAAAAATGGATGAAGAAGAAGCCCAGGTTGCGGTTGAGGATGTGATTGAAAGCACAAAAAGACATTATGTGAAGCAAATAAACGGAGATAAGAAAAAGAAAGCAAAGAAAAATAAAAATACAGACTCAGAATTAAAATAAGTAAAAACTATAATTATGTACAGATCAGTAAAATACATGTTGTTGGTCGTAGCATCGATAACACTTTTCATTTCATCCTGCACTTGTCCTTGTGAACAGGAAGTATCCAGCCCGGACGAAATTGTTGCGCAGGCCATGGAAGGCCTTGAGATGATCACCCCTGAAGACCTGAAGCAAAAAATGGACAGCCTGGAAATGTTCTATCTTATTGATGTTAGAGAACTTGGAGAGTATGTTTATGGCTATATTCCCGGTGCCATTAATATACCGGGAGGAATCCTTATTTTCAAGATGGGGAACGAGGCCTTCTGGGATAATGAAATGATCTATCCTCCGGAAAAAACAGATAAGATAATTGCCTATTGCAAAAAAGGAAAACGTTCTGTAATCGCAGCCGATTATCTTGAAAGGCTGGGATACGAGAATGTAAAATTCCTGGAGGGAGGATGGAAAGCCTGGGAAATGGTATATCCTCTCGAGTATGAAGAAAACCTGGAGATGCTGGGTGGCAGCCATGATGCAGAGGAAGATGCTGGAGGATGCTAAATGATTGCAGATTGCAGATTGCAGAATTATATTGCAGATTGCAGAATTATATTACAGATTGAAGATTGTTGAAGGAATGTGAGATATAAGGTTTTCGTAATATAGGTGAAACCTTGATCACGGCTTCCTTAGTTTAAGCGACAATCGACAATCATATCTTCTCTCCTACGGAGTAGATCTCTCTCAGAATATGATCATATTTGGCATAAATCGCTTTACGCTTAAGCTTAAGCGTTGGTGAAAGTTCTCCTGTTTCGGGTGACCAGCTGTCGCAGACAAGACGGAAACGCTTAATTTGCTCTACCTGGCCCAGGCGTTTATTCACCTTATTTACCTCTTTTTGCATTCTCTGTACGATCTCTTTCTTGTGGATCAGGTCTTTGTTGTCTTTAAAGTGAACTTTGTGTTTTGTGGCCCAGAAATGGAGGACATCGAAGCTTGGAGCAATAAGGGCGCTGGCGAATTTTTCATTCTCACCAACCACCATGGCTTGTTCGATAAACGATGATTCCTTCATAATGTTCTCGATCACCTGTGGGGCGATATATTTTCCGGCAGAGTTCTTAAAGATCTCTTTTTTCCTGTCGGTGATCTTCAGGAAAATTTCATCCTCCAGGATCCCGATATCGCCGGTGTGCAGCCATCCGTCTTCATCGATGGTTTCACTGGTTTGTTCTTCGTCTTTATAGTAGCCCATCATTATCGTGGGGCCTTTGCAGAGGATCTCTCCGTCTTCGGCTATTTTTACTTCAAGATTTTCAAGGATGGGACCCACTGTTCCAAAACGCACCCTGTCGAGGCCACGGGGGTCATTCACGGCGATCACCGGAGAGGTTTCCGTCAGGCCGTATCCTTCAAATACCGGGAGGCCTGCAGCCCAGAATATTCTAATAAGCCTGGTCTGTAGTGCCGATCCGCCGGAAACAATGATCTTAATGTTTCCTCCCAGGCCTGTGCGCCAGTGCTTATAGATCAGCTTGTCGGCCACGCGGCGTTTTCTTTCGTACCACCAACTGTTGCTCAGCGGATGTTTATAGTGATGGGCTATATTGACTGCCCAGAAATAAATTGCCTTTTTAATGCCGCTAAGATCTTTCCCTCTCTTGATGAAATTGTCATAAACCTTTTCAAGCAGACGAGGAACCGTATTAAAGATCTGTGGTTTGATCTCACGGATATAATCACCGATTTTGGCAAGGTTTTCGACATAGTAAATGCCAATTCCGTTTACCTGGAAAATATAGTTCACCATACGTTCATACACATGGCAAAGCGGCAGAAAACTGATGGCTCTTTCAGGATGCTTCACCAGAAGTCTTGGCTTTGTGGCGAGCGTATTACTCAGCAAATTATGGTGGGAAAGCATTACACCTTTGGGTCTTCCGGTGGTGCCGGAAGTATAGATAATGGTAAGAAGATCTTCGGGTTTGGTGGCCTCCATGGCCATTTTCAGGGCATCTTGTTGTTTCACTGCCACACTTTTTCCAAGTTCAACCAGCTCCATCCAGTTCTTTTCACCTTCAACTTCGTTGTAAGTATATACTGTTTTTAAAGAAGGTACTTTTTCCAGTACGGGCTTAATCTTTTTCATTAGCATCTTGTCGGAGACAAATAAACATTTTGCTTCGCAATGATTCAAAATGTATTCCTGTTCTTCTGAGTTGATGGTTGGGTATATGGGTACATGCACCATCCCGGCCTGGGCGATGCCCATGTCGAGCATGTTCCATTCAGGTCGGTTCTGGGAGATGGTGGCCACGCGGTCGCCCTTTTCAAGTCCCAGCTCCAGCAGGCCGTAACTCACACTGGTGGAGAGTTCTATGTAGTCTTCTGCAGAATATTTGATCCATTTGCCATCTACATTTTTTGCGAAGGCATCATCTTTGCCGGCGTAGTCAGTACGGTAGAGTTCAAGAATGTCGAAGAGTCGGGTTGGTTCCATGGTTGTTTTTTAAGTGAAACAGATCCCGCCCATCAAAAAGGGAAATCGGGATGATCGAGGGTAACAAATATAAGGAAAGAATGATATGAAATGCAAAAATTGGTTTTGGATCCTTCGACAAGCTCAGGACAGGTTGTTGGATGTTGGGTTGAGTTTTAAGTTTTGAGTTGTTTTTTAACACAAAGGACTCAAAGTACCGCACAAAGTATCACGAAGGGATATTCTTTGGATCCTTTGTGAAACCCTTTGAGTCCTTTGTGTTTAAACAAAATCTAAAATCCCCAATTCAATCTTCATTGGTATTATTCAAAGAGAAAATGGAAAATGGACAATGCAGAATGCCGAATGGCCAATATCGTTATACCTGGTACTTTGTACGTAATACTTTGTACTTAATACTATTTTGGATGCACCCGAAACACCCACGCATGCTTACAAGGCGGAGTAATCTGAACTTTCTCCGGCACATGCAGCACAAAGCCATCCCCGTTCTTTTCCCATTTCAGCAGACCGTCGAGGCCCACCATGGTAATAGCTGCTCCTTCCGGTGGCGACCAGCTGGTCATACTGATCAGGGGAGGGGGAGCGGATTCATTTTCTCCGCCAAGGTAAATGATAAATGTACTGCCATCTTCTTTACCCGTCAGGCAGACGCTGCCTTCTTTATATGGTGAAACCGGCCGTGTACCATAAATGCATTCATTGTTAACTTCCATCCAATCGCCTATTTTGGCAAGAAGCTCATAAGCTTCATCATGCCAGGTACCATCAGGTCCCGGGGCAATATTGAACAATAAGTTGCCTCCCTTGGAAACAATATCTACAAGGAGATGAATGGCCTCCCTCCCCGATTTATATTTTGCATTCGGAACCCACGACCAGCCGCCCCCTGCGATGATGCATGATTCCCAGGGATAGGGCAACATCTTCTCCGGCACCCTGTTTTCCGGGGTGAGGTAATTCTGGTTTGGGCCAGGAACAGCACGATCAACAACGATCAATCCGGGTTGCTTTTCACGGGCTTTCAGCTTCAATTCCCCCATGCGGACATCCTGGTCCTTGTTGTTCGCTGCCACCCATCCGCCGTCAAACCATAAAATGTCTACTTTGCCATAATCGCTCACCAGTTCCATGATCTGATTATGAGTGAATTGCACATAGTTTTCCCAGCGCTCAGGGTATTTTTTAATGTCGTAATTCACATTGCGGTCGGGGGTGGCAAAATTCGGCCACCAATAATCTTCACAATGCCAGTCGGGTTTGGAAAAATAGGCTCCGGCCCACATGCCTTCATCACGAAAGGCATTGAAGATCTCCAGGGTGACATTTGACTTATCGTTAACACTGAAAGGACAGTCGGGGTCGGTAATTTTGTAATTGGTGTATTTGCTGTCAAACATGCAAAATCCATCATGATGCTTGGTGGTGAAAACCACGTATTTCATCCCTGCATCTCTGGCTGCTTTCGCCCATTTTTCAGGATTGAAATCAATGGGATTGAAAGTGTTTTTAAGGTTTTCATATTCCTTTTTATATTCGGTGTAATTATCGGATTTGCGCCGGCACCAGCCTACGTCTTCGGCACAGATCGACCAGGACTCCACAATGCCCCACTGGCTGTACGCACCCCAGTGCATGAGCAGGCCAAATTTCATGTCCTGCCACTGTTCAAGTTTTTCAAGTACAAGCGGATCGGTTTCAGAATAATACTTTTGCTCAGCATGCTGAGCAAAGAGATAGAAGGTAGAAGATAGAAGAAGTGTAATGATGAATGTAAAAGTTTTCACTCTCATGTTGTGTGGTATTATTTGTGAAGATCAATTTCGCCGTCAAGCAGGATGGATATTACGGTTACTTCGGAGTCAAGGACTTCATCGGGAATATCAATATAAAGGATACCTGGTTTGGCACTCCAGTATGCCTTCATTTTAATGTCGTAGCTGAGCTTTGTTCCGTTACCAACTACCCATATTCGGTTGACCTTATTTTTAAGTCCTTTGACCATAAGTGGCCCGTTTGGCTTGCCATCAACAAAGAGGTAAAGGGTTTTTTTATCTGCTGAAAGTGCCGTTAGCCCATAAAAATATTCGTGTGGGATTCCGGCTTTTGTGCCATAGATCGCGTCGCTATGTTTATTGGTCCAGCGCCCAAGTTCTTTCAGGATATTCACCTGTTCTTCGGCAATCGTCCCATCGGCTTTCGGGCCAATGTCTAAAAGCAGATTTCCTCCCATGCTGATACAGTCCACGAAAATGCGAATGATCTGGTTCGGTGTTTTATAGTTGAGGTCATTGTGTTGAAATCCCCATGAATCGTTCATGGTCATGCATAATTCCCAGTATTCATCTTTTGGCCGGGTTATAGGCA
>JAIOSQ010000285.1 GCA_021107535.1 Bacteroidales bacterium
TCCAAAGTCCAAAATCCAATGAAATTCCAAAAAACAAAGTCCAAAATCCAAAGAAAATCCAAATTCCAAAACCCAAAGTCCAAAACCCAACACCCAACACCCAATGCCTAAAGCCCAAAACACAATGGCAGCAGCTATTCTATTCTAGCAATTTATTGATCTAACGGGATAAACCTTTCATTCTCTTTCGCAGGGGCCAGGTAGTTTTTCTGCCTGTTGTAATGAAAATAGATATCTGATCTGTTTTCGCCTTCTTCGTGCATCCTCTTATCGATATACTTGTTCAGGAGATAATCAAAAGTATAACCAGCATAGATATGGCCGATAAGGGCCCCAAGCCTGTATATTTCCTCTACGAGCAAGGTGTCTATATTATAGCTGAAAGTTACGTCTCCTGTAAAATAATAATATCTGAATGCCCCTTGCATTTCATCTGTAAGATAATGGCTGGTAAAAAAGAGTACTTTGTCTTCCTCTTTATTCACCCTGCTGATCTCGAACCAGGAGTTTGCATTGATCGCATTCAGGTCGATCACTTCAGAATACAGGTATTCACCAAATTGTTCTTGTTCTTTAATGGGCATTACATACTCCTCCAACTCAAGTTGTGACAGGTTCACGATATAAGCATTCGTTTTTCCGGAAAGAAATGACATAAGTGAATCTTCCCTGTAGACTGTAAATCCCAGGGCTTCCATTTCAGCATAATAGTTTTCAAAATAATAATCCAGAAAAAGTGAATCCGATATATATTTTAAAAAGAGGCTCTTCTCCCAGAGCATAGAATCAAGCACCCACTCATTGAGGAACCCTGCACTGTCGATCTCATATGACTTCAGTGAAGTTTTAAAAACATAATCAGGGGGAATAACCAGCACCGAACGTGTGGTATCATTCCCAATATATTCCCTGGCAATCTTTCGCTCAATGGAACATGACAATAAAATCAGCGCGAACAATAAAAAAATTACTAAAACAGCTGGTATATGGATTTTCCCTGACATGAATTTATCGTCACTTGTTTTCCAGGAGTGCTCTGCCAAAAGCTTCACCATATGCTTCTGCAAACTTCAGGTCATCTTCATCAGGTGAGAATTTAACAAAGACTCCTTCCTCAAAATATTGAAGTTTCAAATTTTTAAGATTCGTTTCAATGATCTTTTGTCCCTCTCCACTCCAGCCATAAGAGCCGAAACCACCGGAGAGTTTCTTTTTATCACGAATCGGGTTAATTACTGCAAAGAGTTTATATATGGGAAGAAGGATGTTTTGATTGATGGTCGGACAGCCAACAATTACACCTGCACATTTCGCCATCATGGAATCCAGTTCTCCGAGAGGAGTTGTCTCGATATCAATGGTATCAGCTTCCATGCCACTCACTTTCCTTACTCCTTTCGCAATATTTTCAGCAAGAACACCTGTTTTATGGTAAGCAGACACATAGGGAATAAAAACCCTGTTATCATCAGGAAAATCCAGGGCTTCCTGCGCATATTTCTCTGAAATGTCAACCCATTTTTTCCAGTTACTCCGCAGGATAGGCCCATGGCCCGTGCATATTGCACTGATCTCAAGAGGCCTTATCTTTTCAATGGCTTTCAGCATATATTTGCTGAACGGCTTGAGGATCACATCGAAATAATATTTGAAGGAATCACTGAAATCGCCTACTTTATCATCATACATCCGCTCATCGCAAAAGTGATTGCCAAATGCGTCGCAGGTAAACAATATTTTATCCTCTTCAAGGTATGTAAACATAGTGTCCGGCCAGTGAAGATTGGGAGCCCCGATAAATTTCAGTGTTTTATTTCCCAGATCAAGGGTATCGCCGTCCCTCACTTTTAAAAACTTATATCCGGGTGCAAAAATATCATCCAGGTACCGGATGGCATTACCACTCCCAACCACGGTTGCGTTTGGTGCAAGTTCAAGAAGTTTCATAAGGTTACCGGAATGGTCCGGTTCAGTATGATCGAGGATAATATATTCAATCTCTGCCGGGTCAAGCAAGCTTCTGATCTTGGCAATGTATGGCTCCCAGAATTTCTCCTTGCTGGTATCTATTATTGTTTTTTTCTCTGCATTGATAAAATATGAATTATAGGTTGTTCCATATTTGGTTTCCATCACAACATCGAAGGTGATGATATCACGGTCAAGCACCCCTATCCAATGTACGTCGGGGCTTACTTCCAGGACTTTATTGTCGCTATTTAATTTCATGAAGGAATTTTATCTGAATTTTCAATATGTTCTGCAAAATTAGTAAAAATCCACCCTCTAAGAAGGTGGATTTTTAATTCAAATTATAGGTCCAGTTTGGTTTGTGATAAATCATCAGTATCTTCTGTTTTATCAGTCTTCGGGTGCTCATTGGTATTATCTTCCTGTGCTTCTGCTGATTTTATAATTTGCTTTTTAGCAGGCAGATCATCCTGAGTTATATCATTTTCCAGGGGATCGGCTTCCTCAGAGGGGGGATCATAGGGCAATGGATCCAGAAAGCTAACGGACTTAATAGTGTATGTAGACAAGCGTTTACCTTTGGCTTTATAGCTTTTTACAGCAATAAATTCAGCGGCTTCAACGCTAAGGTCATCAATAATTTTCCCATTGGCTTTTTCATCAAATTTCGCCTTTAGTACCGGCAGATAATCCATGCTGAATGCGAGCAGTCTCGAATCCGGGTGGTCGCCAATAAAGCTGAGCTTCCGCTCACTTACTTCAAACTGAAATCTCTTTATATACACGTACTCCTGGGCGGCATCCCAGAAAACCGCGGTAAGGATCTTACGCGGGTCATACTTTTCGATAAGCAGCATATCTTCATCAAAATGGTTTGACAGCTTATAGCTATAATGCCTGTAATGCCCACTTGATGTGATAGTCAGTATCTTATCATCAGCAATAAAAGCGCCGAGAAAACTGCCACGCTCCGCGGTATTCAGCCTTTTAACTGTTTCATCGTACCATATTGCCCTTGCTCCAAGCGTAGACACCCCTTCTTCTTTCTTCACAATGCTCTTCACCGGTTTTCTGCTCAGGATATTCCCATAAGAAGCACGGCCTTTAATAGCTAGCTGGCTGAAATCATACTCAAATGAGGTTCGTTTCAGCTTGGGGTTGGGCCTCAGTACAATCTTGACCATTTCCGCTTCACCGTTAGGGTTGGCACTGAAATAATATATTTTTGAATCCTCCGTACCCCTGGTCAGCATGTATTCCTTGTCGCGCGTTATGCCCATAACCGGAAACCGCTTTACCATATAGTTACCCCTTTTACCATCTCTGTATACCATGTTATAAATGGTACGGTCATCACCTCTCTTAAACACATCAATATGGATCACATCCTTGCCCACGAAGGTTTTGGCAGTAACCTTGGTTACCACAAAGTTCCCGTTATCCCTGAACACAATAATGTCATCGATATCGGAACAGTCACAGATATATTCATGTTTCCGGAGCGATGTACCGGCAAATCCCTCTTCCCTGTCAATAAAAAGTTTTTGGTTGGTAGCAACCACCGCTGTTGCTTCTATATTATCAAAATTCCTGATCTCTGTTTTCCGTTCTTTCCCTTTTCCATATTTTTTCCTGATCTGGCGGAAATAATTAACACTATAATCAATCAGGTGATCGAGATGGGTTTCAACTTCCTCCATTTCCGCTTCTATGCCCTTGATGATCTCATCGGCTTTCATGGAGTTATATTTGGATATCCGTTTGATCTTTATTTCCGTCAGGCGGATAATATCATCACGCGTAATCTCCCTGTTAAAAAGATTTTTAAAGGGTTCCAGGCCCTTATCGATGGTTGAGATCACCGAGTCCCAGGTCTTGCAGGTTTCAATCTTCCGGTAAATCCTTTCCTGAATAAATATTTTTTCAAGCGAAGAAAAATGCCATTGTGTTTCCAGTTCTGCTTTCCTGATCAGTAGTTCACTCCTCAACAACTCAACCGTATTCTGAGTAGAGATCTCAAGTATTTCCCTTACCGAATAAAAGTGAGGTTTATCATCATGTATCACGCATGCATTGGGAGATATGGACACTTCGCAATTGGTAAAGGCATACAGTGCATCTATCGTCTGGTCCGGTGATACGCCTGAGGTCAGATGAATGAGGATCTCGACATTTTCCGCCGTATTGTCATCAATTTTTTTAATCTTGATTTTCCCTTTATCATTGGCAGTAAGTATGGACTCAATCAAGCTGCCTGTAGTGGTTCCATAAGGCAATTCACTAATGGAAAGGGTCTTTTTATCGATCTGGTTTATTTTTGCCCTCACCCTGATCTTTTCACCTCTCAGGCCATTGTTATATCTTGAAAAATCAGCCAGGCCACCGGTCGGAAAATCCGGAAGCAATTCAAATGGCTTGCTTTTTAATATGTTTATCGAAGCATCAATAAGTTCTAAAAAATTATGGGGTAATATTTTAGAAGCGAGCCCTACAGCAATACCTTCAACGCCTTGAGCAAGCAAGAGGGGAAATTTGACAGGTAGTGTAACAGGTTCATTGTTCCTTCCGTCGTATGAGAGTTTCCAATTAGTGGTTTTTGCGTTAAAGACAACCTCCAGTGCAAATTTTGACAACCTTGCTTCAATGTACCTGGGAGCTGCAGATGCATCGCCGGTATGAATATTCCCCCAGTTTCCCTGGGTTTCAACCAAGAGGTCCTTTTGCCCAATCTGAACAAGTGCATCGCCGATAGAAGCATCGCCATGAGGATGATACTTCATGGTATGGCCAATGATATTGGCAAGTTTGTTGAAGCGGCCGTCATCCAGATCCTTCATGGCATGTAGAAGCCTGCGCTGTACAGGTTTCAGCCCATCCAAAACATTAGGTACTGCCCGCTCAAGTATGACATAGGATGCGTAATCGAGAAACCAGTTTTCATACATCCCTGATAACTGGATGGTATGGTATTCACTGCTTTTGGATGATTCAGTATCCTCTTCTTTGGTTTCCGTAGACTCAATTTTAGTATCAGCAGCTGGTTTTTCCGGCTGCTCTTCACTCGCCTGGGGAGCAGTGTTCAGTTCTTCATCCGGTAATGGATTTTCACCTCCTTTTTTCTTTGCCATTCGATCTGGTTATTTTATATTCCTGATATTTCACGGAAATCTTCAGTTCCGGAATATTTTAATCATTCAAACAGGATCAACTCATAAGTATTTAATGATAACGCATCTTGAGTCAATTTGAATACAAATTTCCTAATTATTATGGTAAAACAGTCATAGTACAGACGGTTTTTATTAACATTCAAAAGTTCAGAAAAACTGAAGTAGCAAGGCTTATTTTCTGCCCCAGGGTATGCGCAGGAGAATGATCTCAATCAACAGAAAGAGCAAGGCAAGCCAGATAAAGATCTTCCATAATTCCACCCCCTTATTAAATTCCGTAATTAATTGCTTTACAGGCTTTACTCTTGCATCCAGCATGAATATATTATCCATATTCAGTGCCGAAATATATTCTATGAGTTCATCCGGGGAAATTATTTCCGGATTCGACTCTTTACGGTTATAATTGAATGCAAATCCAATAAGTTGCTTTCCTGAAACAATCAATTCATAAATTCCTGCTTCCCTGATCTGGTCATAAAAGAACAGATCAGTGGTCTCTACATTGCTTCGTTGCCCCGGAATAAACTCAAAGGATGAGCCTGACAGCTTCACAAGCAGACTCTGATCCCCTGAGATATTTATCCTGTCGATGCTGATCATGCTTTGTTCACCCATGGTATAAAACAGTCGCTCCTGTGGTCTGCTCAGCATAGCCATCCTGTACATGAGAGGGACCCATAGCGCATGCCGGATAAGATTACCGGATTCATCACCGGCGGGTGATGTGATCACATATAGCTTCCCTTTTCTGTTCCTGCTAACACTGATCAACGGATCACCATTCTGAAGCTCAAGGATAACATCCGAATAAGTGTTGCGGAAATTTCTGAATGGATAATGTCCAAAGACAGCCGGCAGGTCTATTTTTTCAGGGATGGTTTCAAACACATCATTGAAAATTTCATGAGTGGCATTTATTCCGGTAACCTGCAGTCCGGAGGTATCATATGGCATCAACTGCCCGGAGTTCATTTGAGTCAAAAAAGTGTTTATTGAGCTCAGCTCAGCATCCATACCCGGAATAAGCAGGAGGCTGCCACCTGATCCAATATATCGCTGGAGTTCGGCAGCAAGACCTGTCGATATTCTATTAATATTATCAAGGACTATCAGGTCGAATCCGGAGAAAATACTATAATCCAGCTTTCGCAATTCTACGGCTTTAAAATAAAAAACAGAGTCATTGGAAAAGAGCGAACTCAGGTAAAATCCGGGTGAATCCTCATAGATGGCAAGGACCGGAATTATATCCTTCACAGCCCAGGAAAGGTACATGCGGTCATCCCAGGTGATGGGGTAATCGTCGATCGAAAGCAGGCCTGATTGAAAACCTGCTTCACGGTTGGTGAAGGGCAGCCTGACTTCAGCCCTGCTTCCCGCCTGAATATCGAAGGTTGCAATCGCCCGCTGGCCTCCGTTAATTAGCAGACGTATGGGAATTTTCTCCAGGTCGGTACCGGAAGCATTCATTAAGCTGACATAGAGTTCCTGGTGCTGGTTCAAATGATTGAAAGGGGTGGCAAACCAGCAACTGTCAATATATACATTCTCATAACCCGCGTCCATCAATGGCATCAAAAATACCAGTTTAGCAGTGTCTTCGTCAAGGGCTTCGAAATCTATTGAGGATCTCTGAAAATCAGAGATGATATAGAAATGCAGTTTTTCTTTTATTAGATCCGGAGCTAGTTCCTGCTGACGTTGAAACACATCCGACAGCATTTTCATGCGAGGCGAGACCTGTATTTCATTCAGCAACTTCAGTAACTCATCTTTGTTATAAAATTGCTGATGTTTCCCTTCGAAATCGTTTGTGATCAACTGAAATCTGTCTGAAGGACCATATGCATCCACCACTCCTGCAGCTTTTGTTATTGCATCATCAAGCAGCATATGGCCGCTGATTGATGCTTGCATGCTCAAGGAATTATCCAGATAAATGCATACCATGGCAACATCTGTCTTTTGCAAACCCTGCGGACCCGGGAAATATGGCCTGGCAAAGGCGAGAACAAGCGATACAATGGCCAGTATTCTCGCAAGGAGAATCAGCAGGTGTCTGAGACGTGATTGCTTTTTAGTTTCCTTCTTTATTGATTTAAGAAATTTCAGGTTGGTGAAATAATATTTCCTGTACCTCCTGAAATTAAAAAGGTGGATGATAATTGGAATGGCAATCGCCAGAAGTCCGAAAAGCCAGTACGGATGAATGAATTCCATAAATGAATTACGTCTTGTGAGCCGGTATATTATGCGGCAGGAGCAAAAGTAAGATTATTTAGAGTACTTAAAGTATTTAAAGTATTTAGAGTATTTAAAGTATTTAGAGTATTTAGAGTATTTAAAGTATTTAGAGTATTTAAAGTATTTAGA
>JAIOSQ010000208.1 GCA_021107535.1 Bacteroidales bacterium
CAATAAGCTGAACAACATTTTTTTCTGCCTCAATTTTATCAATATCTGAATAAATAACATTCACTCCTGAAGGGAAGAAGTCACCTTTGGGTTTTATTACATCATTTTTATTATAAATACCAAAAGGTATAAACAAAAAACCCGGTTGGTAGTAATGGGTTTTATGTTTGTCTACTATTGTAATCTCCCATTCATCATTGTCAAATGCTTTCCGGAACTTGTTGGCCATCATTGTGCCGGCCGTGCCACCTCCAAGAATAAGTAACTTTTTCATTCGTTATGTGTTTATTAAATTGCTAAATCTATATATGTCGTTTATTTGATGTGACAAAAGTATTGCATCTTTTAAGCAGAACCCATAAATACAGTATGACATTTGTCATAGTATGATAAATATCATAACTTTATCGAGTAATTTTGTTTTCACTAATGAAAGAAGCGCCGAATAAATGCGACTGTGAAAAGTGTGATGTGAAAGAAATGTTCTACGAGCATGTTGAAGAACAACACATTGAGGTCGTGTGCAATATAAAGATCGAGAAAGCATTCAAAAAAGGTGATATGATCATTGAGGAAGGAAAGCCCATTGAAAGTTTCATCTATTTAAAGAGTGGCCTGGTTAAACTTTTCAAACATCGTGAAGATGAAAAAGGACAGATCATTATAATTGCCAAACCATTTGATTTCGTTAATCTGTTGAGTGTTTTTTCAGATACAAATTACAATTATTCTGTTACTGCGCTGGAAGATTCAGTTACCTGTAATCTTGATTTGGATTATATTAAAGATATGATCAGGGCCAATGGCGAATTTGCCCTGAGTATCATGAAGAAGATAAGTAAGGTTTCCGATACGATCATACTGGAATCACTTACTGTAAGAAAAAAGAATATCCATGGCAGGGTTGCATACATATTATTGTTCTTTGCTGATCAAATCTATGAAGACAAGTATTTCGAACTTCCGCTTAACAGAAGGGAAATTGCAGAATTCATTGGCAAAACGACTGAGAATGTGATCCGTACTTTATCAGAATTCAGAAAAGACGGCATCATTAAGATCTTTGGGAAATTCATAGAGATCGTTGATAAAGAAAAGTTGCAGCAAATCTCCGATTTTGGCTGATCATACAATTAATATATTATAAGCATAGCCGATGAGATCCCTCGACTGCACTTCGACAAGCTCAGTGCAGTCAAACGGGATCAGTTCAACTAAATAATTTTGTTTCTCAAAATTAAAGTCCTGCTGATTTACATGGATTAAAATTATATATTTATTATATTTAGCGATTATAAATATTAATCCAATGAAAAAACTATTCAAACCAATGCTAATTCTGATTGCAGGGATGTTATTCTATTCCCTGTCTGGTATAGCACAAGTTAATTTTGACAAGGACTGGATTTTACGAAAAGACATGTCTGTATATTCAAATCCTGAAAATAAATCGGTGCAGGCAAATATTTATCAAAATGATAAAAAAGTACGCTTGACTTTTGTGCTGTCCGAAAAATCGAATGCTAAAAGTATAAAATGCAAACTCAGCTTTGACCCGATGTATTTCTTTGTTTTGGGCAAGCCGGTTTTAATTAATGAGAGAACAAAGGAGGAAAAAGATATTGATTTTGAATTTAAAAACGAACGGGTGATATTTGATGAAGTAATTGTTGACAATCGCCTGAAATATATTGAGTTTGTTGTTGCTTCGCGAAAACTGAAAAACCTCGGAACATTAACAATTGAAGACAAACTAAAACAGGCAAGAACGATCAGACGCATAAAACAACAACTTGATAGCTGGTCGCCATTGGCATCAAATCAGATAATTGCCCAGCCCACATTACGCCCGATAATTTCTCATGGTGGCTATGCTGTGGATGGAGTTAAAAGAGCTGTCATCTGGGCAAACAATACAAAACTTACTGGCAAATTCGAATTGATTGATGCTTTAAACAACGTTCAGCATCCGGACCTGCAACCTGTCGTATATTCAGGCAATTTGATAGAAACCGGCAATCATATCTGGGGCGGAAATAACTACATTGCTGATTTCTCAGATTTTAATCAGGAAGGCCTGTATTTTATTAGAATTAAAGTTAATGAAACCAGGGAAATATCCGACTCCTATGTTTTCCCGATAAAGAAAGATCTTTATCTTGACCTTGCAACAAAGGCTGCCAGATGGTTTTATTACCAGCGTTGCGGAACCGAAGTTCCCGGTTTTCATAAAGCATGCCATACCGGAGATGTTGTAATAAAAACAGACGGAACAAAAATTGACATTTCAGGCGGCTGGCACGATGCAGGCGATTACGGAAAATGGATTGGCGGAGGAACTTCGGGAGTTCTTGCCCTTACAATATTCCAGGATCAATTTAAAGATGAATTAAATAATATTTCCGGTGTTCCCGAATTAACAGATGAAGCTGCCTGGGAAGCCCGATATTTCTGCAAAGGATACTGGGACGGAGCTTTTCATCCCGGCTTTACAGGAAACTTTGAGAATGTATGCGAATGGCTGGGCGCCCCCGAATGTGAACCGCCAAGAATTGTTTTGGAAGAAGAAATGCTGGAAAATAATTATGGACCTAGTATATCCCCCGGAATAAGTTTGACCGGTGCTTCATTAGCAATAGTTGCCCAACAGATAAAACCTTATGACGAAGAATTTGCAAATGTATGTATCGCAATTGCCGAAGATGCTTATAATATTGATTCCAAAGTTGAACTTGATGAAAATAAACTCAATTCATTTTTAGGACTTCAAGCCGGTTTGCTATTAAGTGATGTCGAACTTTATAAAATCACAAAGGATAATAAATATAAGGAAGATGCTGAAATCAGGGTTAAAAATATTATAAAATTACAGATTGACGGAAGGGAAGGTTTTTTCCATCATGACGAAGCAAAAAAATCGAAAGGACAGGCTGACTGCCGTTTTCAAATGCTCGCACTATACGAATATTATAAAGCATTTCCCGAAAGTGAATTGAATAATGAAATAAAAAATACTTTCAAACGCTGGGCAGATTACATGATGAAGTATGCCGATGTTTCAAGTTTCGGGCTTATCGGTGGAATAACAAATGATGGGACTATTAAGAGTTACAGGTATGTAGCCGGTGCAAACAGACGTATTGGTGCAGTTGCATGGGGACTTGCCACAGCAGCTATTTTATTGGATGAACCGAAATATCTGGAAGCTGCAGAACTTCAGTTGCAATGGATCATCGGTTTCAATCCTGCTGATATTTCAATGATGGCAAAGTTGGGAAAAGG
>JAIOSQ010000219.1 GCA_021107535.1 Bacteroidales bacterium
CACCCAATGATCCCAATGCCTGTACATCAAGTCATTATTGAGCCTTCCGCTGGCCTCGGGCAGGCCTTCATAAAGTGCTGCAAAAGGGTTTTCGATGATGACATCCTTTATGAATAGTATTTTTGATTGGTCAGGTGAATAACTGAATCCACCAATTCCACCTTCGATTTCTGAGATCTGTTGCAGATCAGATCCATCCGGATTGATCTCCCATAACTGAACACTACCGGAGGCAGATGAAAGAAATCCGATCTTTTTCCCGTCCGGGCGCCACAGCGCATTGAATTCGCTTTTAGGGGAGTGGGTCAGCTGAATCAGATCACTGCCATCCGTATTCATCAGGTACAATTCACGGTTTCCCCGGTTCTGTTCAACACTGTAATATGAAACTCCGTAAAGCAGTTTTTCCCCGTCAGGTGACACTTGTACGTCGCTTAATCTGCCATAGGCCCAGAGCACTTCAGGGCTTTGAAGGTCGCTCGATAACTCAGGCATTTGCTTGCCAATGATAGCAGAACTATCCTTGCTTTTATGTTTGCATGATTCATCGCAGGATGAAAACAGGATAACAAGAAGACTGAGCAGGATCAGGTTTTTTCTGTTCATGATAATAAATTTTAGGTGGATAATGAAACTTAATTAGCAAACTCTTAGGTGGTAAATGTCGCAATTTTTGTAACAAATCACAAATCCGATCGTCTTTTTGCTGTCAACCGTAAACTGATTTCTGATAACCGTTAACTGTTTGATGTCAACCGTAGAATGAAGGTATATTTTATATACCTTTGTGTTGATTTATTTTTAACCTTTATAGAGAATTTTAACTCATAACCAAAACTTAATACTATGAAAAAACTTACCCTTTTATTAATTTGTTTAATGTTTGGCTTTGCTGCATTCTCACAGAGCAGAGCTGTGATCCCTCAATCCATTAAAAATCTGCCTTTGGAGAATGTCCCAATCGCTTCTGTCGACGAGTCATTGAATTTCAGTGCTACATATGCTGATTACAAATTCGGAGAATGGACGGAAGAGAATGTTGGAGAAACTGTTTACGACCTACAGTCGAATTACGCATGTCAAAACAGGATTTACCTGTTTGATGACGGTACCATTGGTGCAACATGGACCATGGGTTTCACGGATGCCGCTTTTCCAGATCGGGGAACCGGATATAACTTTTATGACGGATCGGCCTGGGGGGACATACCTGCTGAAAGGATCGAAAGCACTCGTTGTGGCTGGCCTTCTTATATGCAGTATGGTACCGGAGGTGAAATGGTCGTTGCACATACCGGTGTCGATGTAGGCCTTGTGATGAACTACAGGACCCCACGTGGTTCAGGGGATTGGACAGAAATGTTCTTTACCGGCCCGGAAGATCATGAAAACTTTATCTGGCCCAGGGTGGTTACTGCAGGCCCCGATCTCATGACGGTACATCTCTTTGCTGTGACTAAACCGACTGGAAATGGCGGTACACCGTATATGGGGATGGATGGAGCCATGGTTTATTCACGCTCAACGGATGGTGGTATGACCTGGGTGGATGAGAATATCATCCTTGATGGTATGGGCCCGGATTATTATAATCATACCGGTGGTGATTATTATGCCATTGCTAATCCTGTGGGCGACAATATCGCTTTTGTGATGTGCAGCAAGTGGCAGGATACGTACCTGATGAAATCAGAAGACAATGGGGTTAACTGGGAGAAAACCATGATCTTCGAACACCCTTATCCGTTTTTCGATTGGAACGTGACGATAACAGACACATTTTACTGCCCCGACGGCGCTGTTGCTGTTGCCCTGGATAATGACGGAATTGCCCATATAACCTTCGGAATTACGAGAGTAGCGCACTATGAAACGGGAAACACCTATACTGCATATCCCTTTTATGATGGCCTGGCATACTGGAAGGAAGGCATGCCTCCCTTTGAAGATGGTGATATGAACCTGAATGCCCTGGATCCTGAATTACTTGAAGAAGATGTAAACCTGATTGGCTGGACACAAGATATTAATGGTAATGGTGTATGGGATGTGATCGGAACTGTTGCAAGTTTAGGCAACTACCGGACAGGCATCTCTACCATGCCGACAATGACCATTGATGAGGATAATTACATCTATGTGGTTTTCTCTTCCATTGCTGAGACATTTCAAACGGATGAACAGAATTACAGGCATATATGGGCCCGCACTTCCAAAGATGGCGGCGATACCTGGGGTGATGAGTTTTATGACCTGAGCGGTGATATTGCGCATATGTTTTCAGAATGCATCCATCCTGCTATGGCAGACAATACCGATGAATATATCCACATGATCTATCATGAAGATACGGAGCCCGGACAGGCTGTTCAAGGTGATCTTGATCCTTATGGAGATAATAATGTTCCATATATTAAAATTCTGAAGCCGGAGATACTGGGAATTGAAGATCCTGTTCAGCAGCTTTCAGGTATAGATTTTGTATCTCAGAATCAGCCTAATCCTGCAGTTTCAAAGACTGATATCAAGATCCACCTGATGTTTTCATCAAATTTGTCAGTTCATGTACATAACATGATAGGGCAAAAGGTGATAGAAATTGATCGCGGCACACTGAATCCTGGTGTTCATACCGTGTCATTGGATGTAAACAATCTGCAGAATGGTGTATATTTCTATACTGTAACTGCCGGTGCAGAGCAGATCACCAGGAAAATGATCGTCGGTAAATAAAGAAAATCCTGCCCTGACCCATCATTCTGTTTGACGAGTACAGAATCGTCAGATGCAGTGCCCTGCCAAAAAAAAGGCGGGGCTTTTTTTTACTTCTTCAATCATCTATCCCCTTCACCTTCTAAAATCTCAAATCATCTCGCCTTCATCTATCAACTCTAACATCTATGATGCATCCCCCGCTGGCGCGCATCTCACGATGCGTGCCTGTGAAGTTAGATTATTAATCTTGAAGGCAACGTACTGACATACCATATACTTTAGTGCTATCGTTTCTAAATGATAGTATTCCACCAAGAGCCCTATACCATGAACCACTATTCGAGTTTTGTGTTGCAGACCATAACCAGGCACTAATCCCAACACCTGCATAGTATCCTTCATCTCTGTATCCACCTGGCAACAAGCTGAAGCCTGATTCATTTGTTGCACTACTTTGCCATCCTGTTGTCGACCTTAGCTTCGTCCCAACATCAAAACCACGCAGACCAGTTAAATCCCAAATTGAATCTCCAACCGGATAATGACTATCTACTGTGCCTTCAAGAATTTTCCATTCATTATCACTTGGTATGTGCCATCCATCTGGACAAATGCCTTGAACACCACTTGGAACAGAATTGCTACTCAGCTCACCATTCATCATGGTTTCCCAGTCGTATAATCTACCATAAATTTCACAGTTGGCGGGGTCATCTTCACCACACCAACTATTTCCTGTCTCCCAATTCAGGTTTTCCCTTAACCAACACTGATCTCCTATTTTTACTGTATGATATACTTGGTCTTGCCATGTTATATTTGGTATTCCTGGACAAGGTTCACCTCCTCCTCCAGCAGGTACAGCATTGATATATTCTACTTTTACAGCAGTGTCAGAACTATAATAGTTGGTTACTATCAGAGTGACGGAATATTTACCTTCTGCCAAATATAAATTTGATGGGTTCTCATCCGTACTTGTATTCCCATCTCCAAAGTCCCAAAACCAGCTATTTACACCATATGAAGATTCATCACTGAAATCTACCGTAAATGGCACATTTCCTGTTGTTGGTTGAGCTGAAAAGTCAGCGATAGGCTTGGTGCCGTATGTTGTTAAAGTGATTGTAATTTCATCGCCTGCAGTACCACCATCATTATCAATACTAATGGCCTTTATTTTATGATAACCACCTGTTTCATTACCCGTATCCCATTGATAATTGTATGGGAACATATTGGAGAACCCAATTCCAATATCATCAATAAAAAACCTTACCTCAACAATACTCCCGTCATTATCATAGGCATTAACAGAAATTGTTATAGGGTCACCTTTGGGGTATTTTTGCCCATTTTTAGGTGAGGTTATAATACAAGTTGGGAGTTGATTGGTTTTATTTTCCTTCTTAGAACAACTCGATAATATGAATAATGGAATTGTACAAATTAAAATTGGCAGAATGATTGAATTTCTCATAAGGTTTATTTGTATTATTCGTTTTCAGACATAAATGTACCATTTTTTCATAAATCTCAATATTTTGCACGATATATCGATTGCCCGATGTAGCGATTTAACGAAGTTTTAACACCTTCGAATATCGTTCAATCGTTAAATTTTCCCCGTCTCCTTCAGGAGAGGGGGACAGGGGGTGAGGTGATCAATATCTTGGAACTTGGAATTCAACGCTTCAGGTCCGCGGTCCGCGGTGCGCGGTCCGAGGTTCGGGGTAGGTGCAATTTAAAATTCGGCACTAGGCATTAGGCACCCAACCCAACACCCAACACTTAACACCCAACACCTTTTTTTGTAGCGAGACCGAGAATTAGCTTCGCTGATTCTTTTTTGAGGGGGTGTCAACAAAACCCCTCCTCGCTTTGCTCGGTTGTGGTTCTGCTTTTTAGTTCTCACAAGCAAATAAATTTGTTGTTCGTCCTAAAAAGCAAAACCCCGCACTATCGTGCAGGGCTTTTTTTGTAGCGAGACCGAGAATTGAACTCGGGACCTCCGGGTTATG
>JAIOSQ010000168.1 GCA_021107535.1 Bacteroidales bacterium
AAAAACAGACCAAGAATTGTCATCGCGAGCACTTCGATAGCCTCAGTATAAACTCCGTCGAGCGACACATATACAAATGAATAAAACTTAGCAGATAAGCAATTCATCTTTTTAACCGGACAGTAATGATTTCAATAAATGACTGACGAAATAAAAATTGTTTTCACAGGAGATCTGTGCCCGCATGGCCGAATTGAGAAGCTGGCATTGAACGGAAATTTTGAGGAGGTCTTCAATGACTTCATTGAGGTATTTCGCAACAATGATCTGAACGTCGTGAACCTGGAATGTCCACTGACTGAGTTAACCACAGGCAGGCCAAAGACAGGCCCGCACCAAAAAGCCCACCCGCTAACGCCGGGTCTGTTGAAATTTGTCAATATCGGATTGGCAGCCATGGCCAACAACCATATGATGGATTATGGGGCAAAAGGGGCAATGCAAACCATCGGTCTTTTACACGATGCCGGAATTGCAACAACAGGGATCGGTGAAGATGCTGAAAGGGCCAGGGCATACTTTGTGTTAAACGCAAAAAACAAACGCATTGCCATCCTTAATTTTGCCGATAACGAATTTCTGACAGCACCCGGCAGCACAATACAATGCAATCCAATCCATCCGGTTCATAATTATCATGACATTACAAAAGCCAGGCAGGAAAATGATTTTGTAATCGTGATCATGCATGGAGGCAATGAATTTTATCATTTACCGTCGCCTCGTATAAAAGAGCTATACCGGCACTATGTAAACATTGGTGCAGATGCCGTTATCTCGCACCATACACACGCTTACTCCGGATATGAAGTATATCAGGGGAAGCCCATCTTTTATGGATTGGGGAATTTTATTTACGACTGGCCGGGGAAAACACATTCAGATTGGAATAAAGGATATGTTGTAAAATTGAAACTATCGGAAAAAATAGATTTTGATATTATTCCCCTGAACCAGTGCAATGAAATACCCGGCATGTCTCATTTAAAGGAGGATGAAGAAAAAGCCTTTACACAACGGATCACTGAGCTCAATGCAATCATTGCAGATGACAAACTGCTGGAAATTGAATTTCAAAAGTATTGTGAAAAGGTAAATCCAATGTACGATGCTTTTATAGAACCATATTTTGGAAAAACCATCACTTCCCTGCGAAAACGGGGCTTGTTCCCCAAATTAATGGGAAAAAGAAAGCGACTGCTGCTACTGAATATTACACGCTGCGAATCGCATAGAGAAGTATTGCAGCGTTTACTAAAAAAATATGAATGAGCCTCACAGTCTCTGATTCTCTGATTCTCTGATTCTCTGATTCTCAAAGCCTAAGTCTCCAACCATGTGCGGAATAACAGGATACATTAATCTAAACAACAAGCCCCTAAGATCAAGCCAAACGATCAGGGAAATGCTGAGGGTGCAAAAACACCGGGGCCCTGATGATTCAGGTATTCGTGCCTTTAGTTTAAAAAACAGCACTTCGCTTGAGTTAACAGTAAATGAAGCGGTGCAGATCGATGGGGATTATGAAGCTGTATTGGGCTTTAATCGTCTGAGCATACTGGATCTTTCTATGAACGGGCACCAGCCTATGGCAAGCCCTGATGAAAAGGTATTGCTTACCCTTAATGGCGAGATCTATAATGCATTCGATTATAAAAAAGAACTGACCAACTGGGGATACCGGTTTAAAAGCACTACCGATACTGAAATTGTATTGGCTTTATACCTGAAATATGGATTCCAGGGAATGATTAACAGGCTGAACGGCATGTTTGCCATTGCGATAGTCGATCTGCGTGAGGGAAAGCTATATATTGCCCGCGACCGCTTTGGCATCAAACCCATGTATTACATCTCCAATTCGGAGATACTTGCTTTTTCATCGGAACTGAAGAGTTTTAATTATCTCGATAATTTTCGCTTTCAGCTTGAAGAAAAGCAGTTAAATGAATACCTGATCTTTCGAAATAACCTTGAAGGAACCCTGTTTAAAGGCATACACTCGCTGGAACCTGGCCATTATCTTACTTTCACCCATTCAGCCGGTTTAAGCAAGCATCGCTATTTTGATGTGAATCAATATACCCGTGAAACAGTAAATGATATGAACTTTGAATCGCTTGAAAAACAGTTGGGGAACGGGCTGGGCAAAAGTGTAAAAAGCCAGTTGATGAGTGATGTGAAGCTGGGGTGCCAGCTTTCGGGAGGAATTGATTCATCACTGGTTACCTGGTTCGCTAAGCAAAACAGCAATAAGGGGCAGTTTGAAAGTGTATCCATTGTGTTTGATGATCCCCGTTACAGTGAAGAAAAATATATTGACCGGGTGGCAGAGCAATTAAAGATCAATGCACATAAATTTCAATTGGAATCATCCTATTATCTGCAACATATCGAAAAAGCCACCTGGCACTTTGAGGCACCCATCAACCACCCCAATACTATTGGGATTTACCTCTTATCGCAAAGGGCTAAAGAACATGTAACGGTTTTACTGAGTGGAGAAGGGGCTGATGAGGTATTTGGCGGTTACAGCAGATTTTATGATGTCAACTATCCATTTCTCAACAGACGGCTTTTGTCTGAGATAAAAAACAGCAAAGCAAATCCCTTAAAAATAATTAAATATTTCAATGCCAAACACCGGGCAATCATGGCAACTGCATATATGCAGCCGGGAATAGCTTTGCAGTTGTATCATGATATTGACCTTCAGGATGCCATGCATAGCAGAAAATTGTTATTTGAGTCGTTGAAGGGATCACTTTTCGACAGGCAGGTAAAATATGAAATGCAAACCTATTTGCCTGATCTTCTCATACGCCAGGATAAAATGTCGATGGCGCATTCCATAGAAAACAGGGTTCCTTTTCTGGACAATGAAGTGGTTGAAAATTCTTTTAATATCCCTGAAAAGTATTTGTTGCAGCCTAAAAGTCCGGAAGGCATGAACACAGAAAAATATTTGCTGAAAAAATTAACAGCCCTCATTTTTGGAAATGATTTCGCATTCCGTGATAAAATGGGTTTTGGCATCCCATTAAAACAGTTCTTTGCCGACCGCCGGTTCAATGAGTACCTGCTGGATGATATTTTACCGGGAATACGTGAAAGAGGGATATTCAATTCCATTAAAATAAATCAATGGCTGTCTGACATGTCGGCTATTACTTACCATGAACTGGAAGCTTTATGGATCGCCATTACTTTTGAGATCTGGGCCAAAACATATTTAGATCAGAACAATGAAAATTGGGATACACCAAACTAAAGGTTTATTTAGCGAGCGTTGGATAGATTATTGCAAGGCAAATAAGATACCCTACAAGCTTGTTAATTGTTACCAGGATGATATCATTAAGCAATTGCATGATTGTGATGCCCTGATGTGGCATTTCCATCATGCCAGCCCAAGGGATTTTCTGTTTGCAAAACAGTTGCTTTATTCGGTGCAGGCCTCCGGCAAGGCTGTTTTTCCCGATTATAATACCATGTGGCATTTTGATGATAAGCTTGGCCAGAAATATTTGCTCGAAGCCATTGGTGCCCCGCTGGTGCCGTCTTATGTGTTTTACAATAAAAAGGAAGCCCTGGCCTGGGCCCGGCAAACAGATTTTCCCAGGGTATTTAAATTACGTGGCGGTGCCGGATCACAAAACGTCAGACTTATAAAGACAAAAGGTGATGCAAAAAAACTAATTAAGCGGGCTTTTGGCCGTGGATTCAGTCAATATGCTGCCTGGCCGAACCTGAAAGAACGTATCAGAAAGTTCAAAAAGGGGCAATCTTCGTTATTTGACGTGCTTAAAGGGATTATCCGGCTGGGTTATACCACAGAATTTTCAAGGATAAGTGGAAAGGAACGAGGCTATGTGTATTTCCAGGATTTTATTCCGGATAACGATCACGACATTCGTGTGGTAGTAATTGGCAACAAAGCCTTTGCCATAAAACGCATGGTCAGGGAAAATGATTTTCG
>JAIOSQ010000303.1 GCA_021107535.1 Bacteroidales bacterium
GTTTAACATCTGGCTTGACTATCCATCCTTCACGGATGAAATAAATATTGTTAAGGCTACAACCTATAAAGAAATGGCAGAACCGGAAATGGTACTGACTTCGGAAGAGATCATCTATTTCCAGGATCTGGTAAGGAAAATTCCGGTGCCTGATAATGTATACGAATATGCTGTAGAACTGGCTTCTATGACCAGGCCCGGAACGGATAAGGCCCATTCATTGGCCAATGAATATATAAACTGGGGAGCCGGCCCGAGGGCGTCGCAATACATGATCCTTGGTGCAAAATGCCATGCTGCCCTGCATGGGAAATATTCGCCGGATATTGAAAATGTGAAGGCTGTGGCAGTGTCCGTGTTGAGACACCGTATAGTTAGAAATTACAAGGCCGAAGCAGAAGGTTTTACTGTAGAAAAGATCGTTCAGGAAATGATGAATAAATAAAATAAATTTCTTCTCATGAAAAAATACAGGATTTATATCGCATTAAGCATTGCAGTGTTGGTGATCGTTCTACTGTATGTATTTTGGGGCTCTGCCGAAAAAACAACGGAAACCATCCAGGTACCTGTAAAGATGGGCACTTTTGAGATCCAGGTTTCCACTACCGGTGAACTGGAAGCCAAAAATTCCGAGAAGATCCTGGGGCCCTCAGGACTCAGGAATTTCAGGATATGGAGTATCAAGATCGATGATATCATTCCTGACGGCACAGTGGTCGACTCAGGGGAATATGTGGCAACACTTGATCGTTCAGAACTAACCAATCGACTGAAGGATAATGAGCTGGACCTCGAATCTCTCCAGACACAGTTTACCAAAATGCAACTTGACACAACCATGGATCTGCGAAATGCCCGTGACGAGCTGGTTAACCTTGAATATAACCTTGAAGAAAGGCAGATCACTGTTGACCAGTCGATTTATGAACCACCTGCAACACAGCGCCAGACAAAGATAGATCTCGACAAAGCACAAAGGGCCCACGACCAGGCTATTGTAAACTACCAGCTTAAGCTGGAAAAAGCCAGGGCCAACATGGATGAGGTAAATACCAAACTAAGAAAAGCCAATAGAGAATATCAGGAAATGATCGACCTTCTGAATGAATTTACTGTTTACGCCCCGAAAGCCGGAATGGTGATCTATCGCAGAAGCTGGGATGGCCAGAAACAGGGGATCGGTGCTACCATAAATATTTGGGATCCTGTTGTAGCGGAACTTCCCAATCTAACTGAGATGAAATCACGCACCTACGTAAATGAGATCGATATCAGCAAGGTAAAAGTCGGACAGTCGGTGATCATAGGTATAGATGCTTTCCCGGATAAGGAGTATACCGGCAAGGTAACCGAGGTGGCCAACATCGGTGAACAAATGAGAAACTCCAATGCCAAGGTCTTTGAGGTTATTATTGATGTGAATGAGTTTGATTCAATCCTGCGGCCGGCCATGACAAGTAAAAATATGATCGTTACTGATGTGATTGATAGTGTTTTGTATGTGCCCATTGAATGTCTGCACAGCAACGACAGCATGACGTATGTTTACCTGGGGAGGACAAAGCAGCAGGTAATCCTTGGCAAAAGCAATGAAAATGAGATCATCATCCGTGCCGGCCTTGAAGAAGGCCAGGAAATCTACCTTGTTCCATCTGAATTTGCTGATGAATACCGCATTGTTCCCCTGGATACAGCCATTGTAAATCATTTTGCACGTTTGGATGCAGAAAAAAACAATGTAAAGCAGGAAGAGCCTGAAATGACGCCGGAAGAAATGCGCGAAAAACTCATGAACATGACCCAGGAAGAAAGGATGAAGTTTATCCAGGACAACCCTGATCTTATGAAGAAGATGGGCGGTGGACAGGGAAGACGGCCTGGTGGTGGTGGTGGAAGAAAGTAGAAATCAGATAGCAGAAAGCAGAAATCAGAAATAAAACCGACCTTCCAGGGGCGGGCAGGCAATCGAAAATCACATTATACATACACCCGCCAAAGGCGGGGGAGCAAATTCCAAATACAGAATTTTATATTCTTCGTCCTGGTGGGCCCACAAAAAAGAACGCCGCTCCTTTGTCCGCCGAAGTTTTAACGAAGGTGGAGAGCGGCGTTCTTTTTTATTGTCGATTCTGTATTCTGTGTTGTCAATTTGAAATGTGTTGGTTAATTTTCAATATTTGGATTTTGGTATTTGAGGGTTTGGAGCTTTATTGATGGGGGTCCTTCGTCGCTACCGCTCCTCCGGATGACCGGTAGAAGTAACAGACTTCTGTGATTAATTTGACCGGTAGTTTTTACATGCTTTTTAGTTTATCGTTAAGGAAGTTAAATTGAGGATTTATTGATTTTATTAATGCATCTTTTTTATCTCTGCGCCAGCCTTTAATTTCCTTTTCTCTTTTTATGGCTAAATTAATGCTTCGAAACTCCTCAAAGTATAGAAGATTATGGCAGTTATATTTTTTCGAAAAGCCAAAATCCAGTTCGTTTTCATGTTCATATACCCTTCTCTTTAGGTTATTTGTAACACTAACATAAAGCACATTCCTATGCTTATTGCTCATCATATAAACGTAATGTCTTTGATCTGGTCTCATAACTGATACGGCTAGTTTCTTCTACCGGTCATCCTGAGGACCCCGAGTACTCGGGGGACGAAGGACCTCCCAGCTATTCTCTTTCGGCAAGTAAAACCCCACCCTTATCTATTAATACCAAAAACATAAAAATGTCACACCTCTCACAACTTGTCCTGAGCTTGTCGAAGGATCGAAAAAAACAGTCTAAAGTCTAAATTGTAAAGACTGAAGTGTAAAATATCCGCTTGGTGGGCCCACAAAAAAAGCAGCGACTCGATGTCGCTGCTTTTTTTATTGCCCGATGTATGAGATTGCGCGATATTCGATATCCGAAGTTAGCCTAATTTCGTGCAATCTTAAACGTCGCGCAATCGTTGCAATCGCGCAATTCTATTGAAATATTGTCAATTCTAACAAAATAAACTCAAATATCAAATTATCCCTCACTTTGTTACAAAAAACATTGATTTTATCCCTCACTTTATGACAAATAACCACTAAAAATTATTCTGAAAGAATTTTCACTAATTCCAGATTAAGATAATAGTGATGTCCTTTAATTGTTCGTTTTTCCAATATGCCAATTTCAGACAATTTATTGAGATACAACCTGGCCGTATTCTCAGCATATATCTTTTTATCCGTTAGATGTTTTACCCTTGTATACGGTTGAACAAAAATAGCTTCTGTCAATGCTTCAGGTCTTCTAATGTCAGTATTGTTAATTAGTTCATGCAAAATGATATCCTTTATGGAGATAATTTGGTTAATTTTTTTATACGTCAAATTAGAGGTAACTTCAATAGCATTCAGTATAAAAATAATCCATTGCTTCCATTGTGCTTTTTGAGAAACATTCTGCAAGAATCTATAGTAATCGTTCTTATTATCGATAATGTACTTACTTAGATACAATATGGGATATTCTAATAATCCTTTTTCCGTTAAAATATGAATATTAAAAATCCTGCCAGCCCTGCCGTTTCCGTCACGAAACGGATGAATTGCTTCAAATTGATAATGCCCTATGGCTAATTTTACCAAAGGATCAATTTGATACTTATTATCATTATTAATAAACTCCAATAAATTATTGAGCTTTTCTTCAATTATACCCTTGCCTCTTGGGGGCGTGTAAATTACCTGTCCCACATTCAAACCACTCCCTCCCTGGCGAATTACCGTTGGTAAAAAAGGAGGCCGAAAACCATCTGAAGTTTGTTTTATTTCCTGATAGATTCTTGTTAAGTATTCGAAATCAAATTCAGATTTATTTTTCAAAAAATTGTGTCCACTCCATAAAGCTTCCCTGTACCTAAGGACTTCTTTTTCCGGCCCTTCTATATGAGACAAATTTTGCTCACTAAATGCGCGGAATAGTTCATCATCAGTAGTAAAAATATTCTCAATGGCACTTGAGTCTCGGGCTTCTTGTATACTAATAGAATTTATCAATAATCCTTGATCTGATATGGCAATACTTCTTCCCTGTAATTGGCTCAACGCTGATTTAGCATTAACCAATGCTTGTAAGACCTCTGTATTAATATAAAAATCGTTGTGAATTGGAAGCAGTGGAAGATCATTCCATGGAACATTTCTATCTGGATTTATTTGGTACATCTTTTCAGACATCAATTTTGATCTTTTTTAATGTTTGCTTAGAATTTGACCTTAAAAGTACTAAAAATACCTTCGCAAACATCAATTTATTAAATAATTAATGTTTGTATAACAATTTGACATTAAAATGATATGATTTTTATTGCCCGATGTATACGATTGCACGATATTCGATCCTTCGACGTCGCTCAGGACAAGTTATCCGAAGTTGGCCTCACTTCGCACAATCTCATACGTCGGGCAATCGTAGCAATCGTGCAATTCTATTGTTTGGAGCTTTATTGATGGGGGTCCTTCTCCCGAAAACTCGGGATCAGGATGACCGGTGCGAATTTCAGGCGGAAGAAAGTAGAAATCAGATAACAGATATCAGAAATCAGAAATTAGAAATTAGAAATTAGAAATAAAACCGACACTCCAGGGGTGGGCAGGCAATCGATAAGAATTGAGTTGATGAAATACAACATTTTATATATACCTGATACTTATTAATAATTCCGGTTCACCAATACTTTTTTCAATTGTACCGTACCATTACTTACAAACCGTAAGTAGTAGATTCCTGATGGCTGATCACTTAAATTAAGTTTGAAAGTGTTATTATTTCCTGAAATATGAATTTTCTTTTGTTGAATAATCAGGCCATTTGAGTTAATTACAGTGAGATCAATATCATCATTCGCTGATGTGATACTTATATTGAAAATTCCACTGGAAGGGTTTGGGTTGATGATAATTTGTGCTTCATTCACAATATGGACTTCTGATCCTACAGGACTTAGATTAACATTTAATGTATCCGAAGACACCCCTCCACAATTATTCACCGCTTCAACATTTATATAAGCCATTAAACCTGTATAGTTTCCATTCCATTGAACAGCAGCAATGGTATCCACACCGTTGATTACGCCTGCTTCAACAGGATTAAGGTGCCATTGATAATAGATTGCATTTTCAATAGAGTTTGTGTAATATTCAGAATTCAGACTGGTATCCATTAAAATAAAAGTCGGACCTATTGGTGTTTGAGGTTGATATGGCATCTTTTTTATTGTAAGAAGCATGGTGTCAGTCTTAGCATATACACAGGGACTTATCGCAAAAGCACGCAATAACAGATAAACATCACCATTTATAATATCCTCAGATCCCGGAGAATATGTTGCATCCAGCATGAAAGGATCATCAAAGTTACCATCCCCTGTTGTGACCCATATAGTAACACTATAATTAAGAGCCGATCCACTTAGTGTATAGTTTGTATTTTGACATATTAATGCGCTTAGACCGGCGTTAGGAATAGGGGTTCCTATAACATCAATATTATATGTTGCAGAATCCCCATTACCGCATGAATTTGAACCATAAGTAGACAATATGGCCTGCCCAGAGAAGGATGGCGAGAAATTAATATAAATGATGGTATCGTTTCCAATAATATTACCTGCAGTATCGGGTATTAATCTCCAGATAATCGAATCCGCATTTGCAATAGGAGCAATCTCGTATAAAACATTATTCGTTCCCTGGCAAACACTATCCGTACCGTTGATATAAATTGTGCTATCTGGTAATGGATCAATTGTAACATCAGTGGTGTAATCTTGGGAAACAGTATCTGTTAAAACTGTTGCTGTTATCGTAAAAAGCCCCGGTCCGGTGAAAAGGTGACCCGGGTTAGGCAAAGTCGACGTATTGTTCCCACCTGATGCTGTATCACCAAAATTCCACAAAACAGTTTGGGTTGAATCCAAAGGATTAATTTCAAAATAGGTAGTGTCACCAAAACATGTGTCTTCATAATTTATATTGTAATATGTAGCGGAGGTAAAATAGCTTTGAAAAAAATTAGGCAGACCATGTCGTCCCAATCTACCTTGGAGTGATATTTGACTAAAAGCAAAATTACAATTAGTATCTAATTCATTAGGGTTGTTTATAACTGAAAGATAGGAGTCAAGTTGAACAATATATATTTTTAAATCAGGGCCTAATTGCAATGCACAAGGATGTCTGGGTAAAGTTCCGCTAATATCTTTTTTAGAATTTATAATTTCTAATGCTGATCCTGCAGTAAGATCATATTGCAATACTCTTTTATCATCCATTAAACTAGTGTAAAGTCTAGATTCATTAGATGAAAATTCAACTCCATATGGGTTACCATATAAATAAAATGTGACAGGATTAGAAACCTCTCCAGTACTATTGTCAAAGTCAAATAATTCAGCATAATCCATATAAGAATTTGCATATGCAATATAACTACCTTTTGGTGAAGCCTTAAGATAGCCCATGTTATAAAATGGATCCTGGTGAACTATTCCAACATTACTTATTACAGGATTATGGGACACCCCTGATGGGGAAACAAGAAACGAACAGAATGCATCTGATCCTTCTTCATGGGAGATTACCCAGATGTCAGTATCATTCGAATGGTGGACTGCAGTCACTCTTTCCGTCATTGGAGTACGTAAAAAGATATTTTTATTTATAATCTTTCCTAAACCATTATTAATAGTCAAATCAACGACTGAATAGCACATGGATTCTGCTATTATATAGGTCGGCATTGTAAATATATAATATATCGATTCTGAGGCCGGTTTTTTAATTATCAAAGCTGATTGCGTTGAACTAGAACCTCCTGCTAATCCCGTACCATTGTCCATAACATCATGGATTTTATTCCAAACGGTTATTCCATCAGTATAAAATAATACATTTCCATACTCATCAGAAATACATGATGAACCCTCGCTAGTATATATCTCACCGTTGGTGATAGCTACAGGCATTCCACTACTAAAATCCACTCCGGCATTGTGTCCAAAATACCAGATACTCGCTTCGTTTTGGGCAAAGCAACTTCTAAATATAACACTGGATATAAGGAAAAATAATATCGCAAATATTCTTAATTGGAATATATTTATGTTTGCGTTCATGTATAGATTTCCACTTAGATTAATTCTCAATTGTAATCTACTCAAAGATACAAAAGTTATTCTAAGATTAATTCCAACGTGTTTTCCCGACAATTATATAATCATCTCGATGATTAGATTTACCTTCCAATTGAATATTACTTCTATGCCTATAATTGAATAATTTCTCTGAAATAAACATCAAAACTGACGATAATTTTACTGTCAAACATTTCACAGTGAAAATAGCAGTCATTTTTACAATGTGATTTTAAGGATGCTGTTAATCAACTATATAACAAAAGGGTTCAAGTCCTGGTGGGCCCACAAAAAAGCAGCGATTCGATGTCGCTGCTTTTTTTGTTGCCCGATGGAGGAGATTGCGCGATATTCGATCCTTCGACGTCGCTCAGGACAAGTTATCCGAAGGCTAGCCAACTTCGTGCAATCTTATACGTCGTGCAATCGTTGCAATCATGCAATTTTATTGCTTGGAGCTTTATTGATGGGGGTCCTTCTCCCGAAAACTCGGGATCAGGATGACCGGTGCGAATTACAGGCGGAAGAAATCTGAAATCAGATATCAGAAATTAGAAATTAAACCGACCTTCCAGGAGTGGGCAGGCAATGGACAATTATTGCGCTTTTATTATCTTTCCACCAGCAGATTGTTCTCCTGCAATTAAGCTGATAAAATAGATCCCTGCGGGTAAATCTGACGCATCATACTGGATAGTATATTCACCTCGTGCTTGCTGCCTACTGTTAACTGTTAACTAAACTCTAGCTTCAGCATTGCTTGCACAAAGTACAGGGATTCCTTTGTCATTTGTAAGGATGGCTTCCTTATCAGAATCGGCAAAGTAGAAGTGCTCTCGCGTTGCTGTTACCATGATGGCAATCAGGCCTGCCTGAATCTTGTCAGCATACTGCAAAGTTTGCTTTGCAAAACCCACAGAAAAAACTGTTTGGTCTTCGGATACCCTTTTAAAGTTGATGCCTTTTTCTGAAAATTTCTGATCAGCCTTTTTGATATTTTCCTTGAGTTTATCGTTTTGATCAAAGCCTGCCTTTCTGATCGAGTACATATGAATTTCAGGGTCAACCCATCCGGCAAAGAGGGTCATGGCATCAATCATCTTATCATATTCATTATGCCCGCCAACAGGGAAGATAGCCGTTTTGAATTTTTCTCCTGGCACTATGCTGTTCTCCTGAACAACCAGTGTTGGAATACAGATTTTTTTCAGAAGCTTAAGTATATCAGGGCCAAAGAACTTTTGCCTGATTCCCCTAGGTCCATGAGTAGCGATCACCATCACGTGAAAAGCGTTATTAGCAACTATCTCAGGGATTACTGTAAAGATATTCCCCTTTTGACAGATGAAATCACAGGAAATATCTTCTTCCGTATTTATCTTATCAGCCAAGGCCTTAAGCTTATTTTCACATTCTTCGAGTGATATGCCGTCATCTTCAAAAACGTGCAATAAACTGATATCGCTTTGGCTCTTGCGGGCCAGAAACTTCCCGAATTCAATGGCTTTATCTGTAACATCAGTAAAATCGACGGGAATTAGAATTTTGCGCTCAATCATAATAAGAGAGATTTTTGTTCACGACTAATTAAACAAATAAAGCGGTAAAATGTTTTTGCTCTTCTATAAACATTTTACCAAATCCATAAATTATAAAGTAAATTCATATATCCAATCATAGTTATTTAACGAATTGATTAAAACTATTAACCAAAATAATTGTCATGAAAAAACAAAGTTTTACCATTTTGCTCATTGCCTTCCTGTTTATGTTGTGACAGTCATTGATAAGTCAAACGATCTCTTATCAGGATAGCTGGGGAGAACGAGAATAGAAGTTGTCAGCGTATTAGGAAATATGTATGGCCGTGGTGGGCCCACAACCATAAACGTCTTAACAAATTGATAATCTATTGTTAAGGCGTTTTTCATTTTATATAGTGATCAGAGGATAATTACTTTCATTTATGTGAAATTCATGAACCAGGCAGACAAAAGTCTCTTCAAGTTTCTGCATCAACTGATAAACCACATCTCTATTTCACCTTTACCTTTTACTTCTATCTTGCCTCGACTTTCAAAATTAAATTGTGGGTCGTTATTTAAGAGCTCGTACGTAGTCTGACTAATATTTACTTTTCCAGCTTTGCTATTGCTTTCAATTCTGGAGGCTGTATTTACGGTGTCACCCCAAACATCATATTGGAACTTTTTTACTCCCACTATACCAGCCACTACTGGTCCTGTATGGATACCACAACGCATTTCAAAAGCCGGTTGGCCCAGTGTGTCTTTTTTTGCTTTTCGTTTTATAATAAATTCCTGCATTTCCAGTGCTGCCAAAGCGGTATTTCTTATTGAATCAGCTGTAGGGACTGGTAATCCCCCGGCGGCCATGTAGGCATCACCTATGGTCTTGATCTTCTCTATGCCAAACTTGCCAATGATGCCATCAAAGGCCTCAAAACAAGTATTGATCTCTGTGACCAACTCCTGTGCACTAAGCTTGGCAGACGCTTGTGTAAAGTCCTTGAAGTCTGTAAACAGAATGGAGACCATGTCAAAGTCGCGAGCAGCGGCTTTGCCCTTTTCCTTGAGTTCCTGGGCTATCTCTTCAGGAAGAATGTTCAACAACAAATTGTCTGAGCGGTCGCGTTCTTTTTCAATAATGATTTTTGATTTTCGAACGTAGCGCAAACGGCTATATAATCCCCCTGCTAATAACAATATAAAAAAACCAATACCAATACCGATATTTCTAGTTTGGTTCTTCTTGCGTATTTCTTCTTTATGCGCATCTTCAAGCAAACGGGCTTCTTCCGCTTTCACAATACTATCTTGTAGTACAGAATTTTGAAATTCCATTTGTAGTAGTGTTTTAGCGATCGACTCAGAATCTATACTATCTCGTAATACCAACATTTTTTCATGGAATGCCAGCGCTTTGGCATCTTCTCCCAAAGCCTTGTTAGCTTCATAAAGACATTTACAGGCATCCAATTGATCAACAACAGATCCGATCTCCAGAGCAATATCATAGCTCTTCTGGCATTCCGCAATACCCAAAACATAGTTTCCTTGCTCCATATGCAGCCAACCAATGTCTTTTAAATCCTCACACTCCCCTTTGACAAGGACAGGCTCCGTTGGTAGTATTCCATAGCTCTGTCCATTTCATCAAGTTCTGAAAGGAGATGCCCTATACTGCTCAAAGACATGGCAATGCTTCGTTTATCATTCAATTCTTCCGAGATCACTAAACTTCTTTCATAGAAATCCAGTGATTTTTCAGGATCACCCAGCCTGAAATAAGTATTGCCAATATTTCTCAACGAATATGCTATCGATATTCGAGCTCCTATCCTTTCATTGATCTCTAAACCTTTTTTATAGTATTCTAAGGCTTTTTCAATATCACCCCCTCTTGAATAAAACACGCCTATCGCATTCAGACCCCAGGCAATGCCATTATCGTCTTCCAGTTCTTCACTAATCCTGAGGCTTTGCTGTACATATTCCGCAGCCTTAACAAATTGACCTTGCTGGAAAAAGCAATAGGCTATTCCATTCAAACAGCTGGATACTCGCCCTTTATCTCCAATCTCATTTGCTATGGCCATACTTCTATGGTGATATTCTTTTGCCATTTCATAGTCCCCTGCGGTCCATTTTACCCCCCCGATCGCGTACAAGGCACGGGCGCTGTTCTTCCTGTTGCCAACTTCTTCATACAATTCGTATGAACGCTGGAAGTAATTAAAGGCATCTGAGAGTTCCCCCTTGGATTCATAGGCTCTACCCAGAATATCCAGTGCATCAGCGCTATACTCTTTTAACCCTCTTTCCACGGCAAATTTATTCTGGATCAGAGCATAGTGAATTGCGCTGTCTGGGGCGGGATCAATAAAATCGAAGCCAAGCTGGGCGATCGCGTTCAATCTAGACGTATCGGCAAGTGCCTCATCATTCCAGACCCTCATAAGTGAGTCTCGATCAGACTGGGATTGAGTGCCGATCGTAATTAGCAGTACTATAAACAACATCACTATCTTCATACGCTTCATTTTATGCTTGTAAAAAACATTAAAATAATTTAAAGAAACTCAATCGGAGAAAACTCCTGCTAAATCCGAGAGTTTGCATTAATCAAACAACATACTCAACTAATAGTTTTGAGATCTCTGCTTTTTTATACGTTTTTACTGTCAAACATTTCGCAGTGAAAATAGTAGTCATTTTTACAATATGATTTTCTATAGCATTATAAATCAGCAATATAACAAAACTATGCGGCCCTGATGGACCCACAACAAAGAACGCCGCTCCTTTGTCCGCCGAAGTTTTAACGAAGGTGGAGAGCGGCGTTCTTTTTTATTGTCGATTCTGTATTCTGTGTGTACAATTTGAAATGTTATTGTCAATTGATAATTTTCAATAATTGGATTTTGGTATTTGAGGGTTTGGAGCTTTATTGATGGGGTCCTTCCTCCCGTTGGTCGTCAGGATGACCGGTAGGGTCAAACAGTCTTTTTCTTGCACCGGTCATCCTGAGGAGTCCCGAGTTTTCGGGACGAAGAAGGACCTCCCTGCTATTTGCTTTCGGCAAATAAAATCCTACCCTTATCTATTAATACCCAAAATCAGAAAATGTCACAATAAATCGCATTGAAAAATATTCTCTTTCTCTATAAAATTTCTTAGAAAATGGTTTGTAAGCTGATAATTCACACTACTTAGTCGATCATAATCATGTTTTATTATAATATTTTATGATTATACTCTAGTAATTGCTTATCTTTACGACAAATTATTAACGATGATACACCGAACCATTTTAGAACAGATCAAGAAAAACTTATTCACAGGTAAAACTATTCTTCTTTTTGGCCCAAGGCAGTCAGGAAAAACTACTTTACTTGAAATGCTATCAAATGAAATCCAAGAAAAAGTATTGATCCTGGATTGTGATGAGCCGGATATCAGAAAGGAATTGACCGATGTAACCTCCACCCAGTTGAAACACAGATTAGGAGATGCACAAGTTGTTATGATAGATGAAGCTCAGCGGGTGAAAAACATTGGAATTACGCTCAAATTAATTCATGATAAGATCAAAAATGTTCAACTTATTGTTACCGGGTCTTCGTCACTTGAATTAACCGGGGAGATCAATGAACCGCTGACTGGAAGGAAATATGAGTATTTATTACTTCCAATATCTACCCAGGAGATGATTGGATATACAGATTTATCCACAGAAAAAAGATTGCTAAAACAACGTCTTCTCTTTGGAATGTATCCTGGAGTGATCAATGAACCAGGAAATGAAAGAAAGATATTGAGCAACTTATCTGGCAGCTATTTGTATAAGGATATTTTTTCTTTTCAAGATATACGGAAACCTGAAATAATTGAATCTCTACTTGAGGCTTTGGCTCTTCAAATCGGTAGTGAAGTGTCATATAGTGAATTGGCTAACACTTTAGGAATTGACCAGATAACAGTGCGCCGTTATATTGATCTTCTTGAAAAGTCATTTGTTGTATTCAGGTTAAGGTCTTTTTCCCGGAATGTGAGGAATGAGATAAAAAAATCACGTAAAATTTATTTCTATGATAATGGCATTCGTAACGCGATATTAGCAAATTTCAGTGATATTGACCTAAGAACAGACAAAGGAGCTTTATGGGAAAATTTCCTTGTCAGTGAAAGATTTAAGTTATTAAACAATCATCAGATTGATACAAAGAGATATTTTTGGAGAACTACGCAGCAACAAGAAATTGATTATATAGAAGAAAAGGATAATCAACTTTATGCCTACGAATTTAAATGGAATCCTAAAGCCAGGAAAAAGATGCCTCTTACATTCCTGAAGGCATACCCAAAAACAATTACTACTTTGACTAATTCCATCAATTATCTTGATTTTATATCAGGCTAAAATCAACTTTACAAATCTTTTGTTTTTACACAATTCAATACATAGTAAGTGTAATCATTCTTACGTTAAAATTTACTGAAATTAGGTGCCAAACATTTCGCAGTGAAAATAACAGTCATTTTTACAATGGATTTTTTTAGAGTATTAATAATCAGCTGTATAACAAAAGGATTCTGATCCTGGTGGGCTCACAACAATTTCTCATAAAGGTTTGTATCACAATAAGATACAAGCCTTTTTTGTTTTTGAGGTTATACATAAGTTATACAATTCTGCGAGTATTTTAAGCCAAGTTGGCTTAAAAGGAGTATATCATTAAACCTCATGGAAAGCTATTAGTTGAAACGAGGACGGCACTGGTAAACATTTCGCTGATGTTAAACACAAAGAAGATTTAGGAGGCACCGCTCACCGATTTTGATCCTGCCAACCATTTTCGTATATTGCATGTCTATAAATTGGTTAGTTTCGAGAAAGAGAAGTAATATTTAAAAAAAATTGCCATGAAGCCCAAATTAATTATCCTGCTGGTATTCTTGTTTGCAATAACTAGTTGCAAAAAAGAGAATAATGAAGACGTCTCTGCCGGCAACAACGACCAACCTATAGAATACAGTTTCACAGGAAAGGCCCAGAAGGGACCTTATGTGGTTGGATCAAATATTTTGGTTCAAGAATTGGATGATGAACTACATCAAACCGGAAGCACATTTACAACAACTATCGCCAGTAATGACGGAAGTTTCTCCATCAATAATATTAACCTGAATTCTAACCTTGTCATGTTTACGGCTGACGGTTTCTACTTCAGTGAGGTAATCGGGGAACTGTCTTCAGCAAAATTGTCACTTAAATCCATTTCTGATATCAATACCAGGGAAACCGTTAATATCAATGTGCTGTCACATATTGTCAGACAAAGGATTGAAAAGCTGGTTGATGAAGGAATGACATATTTAAATGCATACGATCAGGCTAAAATGGAAATCCTGTCGTTTCTTGGTGCACCAGAACTTGCTGACAGGGACTTCGAAGACTATGATATTTCACTGGATAATGACTACAATGCAGTGCTGCTATCATTTTCAGTAATCTTACCTTCTGATGTCGCCCAATGTACGGAAATGATGGCACATCTTAGCAATGATTTAAAGGATAATGGAGATATTAATAACCAGGCATTGATAGACACCCTGTTATATAATATTTCCCTCTTAAATATATCGGAAGTACGTGATAATGTGGAATCGCGTTATGCTGAATTAGGTATATCATTCTCAATCCCCGAATTTGAACATTATATTAATGTATTTCAAATTAAACATGATCCTAATCTCATTACAGAATTTCATTATCCTGACACCGCCTCACCATTTCCTATTACGGCCCCTAATTCATTATTACCGAATATACTTCACCTGCCGGACACTTTTTTTACAACAGATAATGGAATGGAAAAACCATATTCACTTGCTGCCATAATTCCGTATAACAGCACCTTAACCATTAGGTTTATTAAAACATATGGTGGCAGCAGTTATGGCGGGGATGAGGGTTGGGAATTTATAAATGATTATCCAAATGGTTTTACCCTTGTTGCTGAGAAGCAAAACCAGTTAATCAGTGCACTCGTATACTTGGAAGAATCTGGTTCGGCCATTATCGAATATTATGAAAACGATACTATTCCAATACATGTGAAAACTATTCGATGGGAGTGATGGGCCCACAATAAAGAACGCCGCTCCTTTGTCCGCCGAAGTTTTAACGAAGGTGGAGAGCGGCGTTCTTTTTTATTGTCGATTCTGTATTCTGTGTTGTCAATTTGAAATGTGATGGTTAATTTTCAATATTTGGATTTTGGTATTTGAGGGTTTGGAGCTTAATTGATGGGGGTCCTTCTCCCGCTTCCGCCACGCTTCAGCGGTATCAGGATGACCGGTGCGAATTACAGGCGGGAAAGCAAAAAGTAGAAATCAGATAGCAGAGATCAGAAATACCTTCGTTAAATCGCTAAATCGCGCAATCGTAACATCGTGCAATTCTAATAGGGATCAACGTCCACCTTTATCCTCACTCTTTTAAATTCTTTTAAAGCAGCGAATTCATCCAGCTGTTTTTGCAGCTCTTTTTTTACGGCTACCACTGATTCCTTTCTGCTGATTTTGATGAGGATCTGTTTGATGTACTGGTTTTTGATCCTGGATACCAGGGGGTATTCCGGCCCGAGCACCTGTTTGGGAAAGGTGGTGTGCAGCTGGATGCCCAGCACTTTGGAGGCTTCATTCAGCAGGCGGTAATCCTTGTACAGCAACTTCACCTGGATGAGCCGGTAATAAGGTGGATATTTGAAGCGGCTCCGCTCACCCATCTGCCTTGCATAAAGTCCTGTAATATTATTCTCTACCACATCTTTGATCACTTCATGCGAAGGCTTATAGGTTTGAATGATGACCTTTCCCTGCCTGGTCTTCCTTCCCGACCGGCCTGCAACCTGCGCCATGAGCTGAAAACTGCGTTCGTACGAACGGAAGTCCGGGAAGTTGATCATATTATCAGCATTCATGATGCCCACCACACTTACAAGATCGAAATCAAGTCCCTTGGTCACCATCTGTGTGCCCACCAACACATCTATTTCATGCTTTTCAAAGGCATTGATGATCAGCTGGTGGCCATGTTTTCTTCTTGTGGTATCCAGGTCCATGCGTCGAATATTGGCTTCCGGGAAGATAAGGGAAAGCTCTTCTTCAATTTTTTCCGTTCCAAATCCGCGCATCAGTACCCTGCTGCTTCCGCAGTGACCGCATTCGGCCGGCACGCGGGTACTGTAACCGCAGTAATGGCATCGAAGGTGGTCGGCTCTCTTATGATAGGTAAGCGAAATATCGCAGCGGGTACACATGGGTATCCAGGCACAAACCTCACATTCCAGCCTTGGGGAAAACCCTCTCCTGTTCTGAAAAAGGATGACCTGCTCTTTTTTTGCCAATGCCTCTTCGATATGATCCAGCAAGATTTTTGTAAAATGTGATTGCGTATTTTTTTTTCGCATCTCTTTCCTGATGTCGGAAACGATGATCTCCGGCATTTTGAGGTCACGGTATCGCTGCGTCAGCGTTATAAGGCCATATTTACCGCTTTTAGCATTAAAATAACTTTCGAAAGAGGGTGTGGCCGTGCCAAGCAGGGTCTTTGCCCCATGCAGGCCGGCAAGGTATATCGCCGAGTCGCGGGCATGATAACGGGGTGCAGGATCAAATTGCTTGTAGCTCTGGTCATGCTCCTCATCAACGATCACAAGGCCGAGCTTGCTGAAAGGCAGAAATACCGCCGAGCGTGCCCCGAGGATGATACTGTATCGCTCATCCGGATCATCTGAGTTCACCTTGTTCCAAATCTCTATCCGCTCCCCTTCATTATAACGTGAGTGATAGACCCCAACCTTGTCACCGAAATACTGTTGCAAACGATAGATTATCTGCGTAGTAAGAGCGATCTCAGGCAGAAGATATAATACCTGCTTCCCTTTACTGATCACCTCATCGATCAAATGGATGTAAATTTCAGTCTTCCCACTGGAGGTTACCCCATGCAGCAGGCAGACATCTTTATCCCTGAAATCAGCCTTTATCTGTTCAAGGGCCTTTTGCTGAAACACATTAAAAACTATTTCTGTGGGATTTGTGTTTGCCTCTGAACCGGAAAGCCGGCTGATAATGCGTTCTTCCAATATAAAAACGCCTTTTTTGACAAGTTCTTTTAACTGTTGGTTGTTGGCACCTGCAGCCTTTAGCAAGGCCGGCTTGCTGATGTCCCTGTAGCTTCCATCATCTGCTGACATATTGATGTATGCGATCAGTATCTGCAATTGTTTGAAAGCTCGCTTCTCCAGTTGCTCATACATTTTTTTCAATGCCTCCTCTTCCTGATATGCTTCGCACAGCATAACGTAATCTTCCACCCTGGGTTTGTAGCGGTCTTTTAGCTCTTCTTCCAGGATGATCACCTTTTTTTCGATCATGGTGTTGATAAGGGGGAGTATCTTCAATTGCTCAGTGAGGTCTGACGCTTCCTTTACAGATAAAAAATTTCTGTGGATAAGTGCTTCGGCGATGAGGGCCTCCCGCTCATTCAGGCCGGTGTCTCCCGGCTTAAAATCAGGATTGAGGAGTATCCTGGATTCACTGGCAAGTTTAAATGCAGACGGGAGCGCTGCATTCATCACCTCTCCCGGATAGCACATGTAATAATCAGATATCCAGTCCCAGAAAGAAAACTGTATGTTGTTGACGATGGGGGTTTCGTCCAGGAGGGAAAGGATATATTTGGGTGTATATCCATCAGGCACCTTTTCGTGTATATTTTTAACAAGGGCCGTATATAGTTTTTTCCTTCCAAACTGCACGGCAACCCTTTGTCCCGGCCTGATGAACTCATTTAACTCAAATGGAACACGATAGGTGAACAAACCCTTTATCGGTAAGGGCAGCAATAGCTCTGCAAAGAGGGTTGTTCTTTCCATTTAATTACAATATGATTGGCACGTTCAACACGATCAGATAGCCAGTATACGGGCTATGTCGAGCAGTTCCAAGTTGATGCTTTGATGATGTTTAATAGATTTTTCGAAAGAGGTTAGAGAGACCTCATTTTCGACCAATCCGATCATCACACCGCTTACGCCGTCTTTCAGGGTCATGATGGCGGCATGTCCCAGTCTGCTGGCCAACACCCTGTCCATGGCCGTGGGTGATCCGCCCCGCTGGATATGCCCGAGGATGCTCACCCTGGTTTCATATTCCGGAAAGCGTTCATTGATCTCTTTTTCCACTTCCATCGCGCCACCTGAGTCATCTCCTTCTGCAACGATGATGATTCCTGAGGTCTTGTTCTTTTTCCAGTCTTTTTCCAGCATATACACCAGTTCATCGATATAGGTGGGACTTTCCGGGACAAGGATCATTTCTGCCCCGGTCGCGATGCCACTGCGCAGGGCGATGAATCCCGCATCCCTCCCCATCACTTCGATGATAAAAAGCCGGTCGTGAGAATATGCTGTATCCCTGAGTTTATCAACGGCCTCCACCACCGTGTTTACGGCCGTATCGTAGCCGATGGTAAGATCAGTTCCATACAGGTCGTTGTCGATGGTACCGGGCAGGCCGACGATAGGCACGCCAAATTCTTTTCCAAAAGTTTTAGCACCTGTAAATGTCCCATCACCACCGATCACCACGAGGGCATCAATGCCAATAGTTTGCATTTTATTGTATGCTTTCTGCCGGCCTTCCTTTTCATAGAAAGCTTTGCAGCGGGCCGACTTAAGGATGGTCCCTCCCCGTTGTATGATGTTGGATACCGAACGGCTGTGCAGGGGGACAATATCGCCGCTTATCAGGCCATGGTAGCCCCTCAGCGAGCCCACCATCTCAAAACCCTCATAGATACCTGTACGCACAACGGCACGTATGGCAGCATTCATCCCCGGGGAATCTCCACCGGATGTGAGTACTGCTATTTTTTTGATTTCATTCATTTACTTGCTAATTGTAATGCATACAAAAATAATTTAAATCGTATTAGGTATTAGGTACTACGTACTACGAAAGCATGATCGGTAGAGTATCGTAATACGTAATACCTTTTACGTGGTATCTTCTTTCCCTTTCCTGCTTCCTTCATAAAGCTCAAACTTCATAAACCTGCACTCGATAGGGCCATTAAATATCCTTATTTTCTTCGATGGGCGCAGGCCGATAAATTTCATGGCCCGAAGGTCGCCGCCGATGATCCAGGCTTCGGAATTCTGGTAGTTTTGTTTAAGCGTGTTTCCGATCATCTTGTACAGGCTGATGATGTCGTCGGTTTTAATCCTCTCCCCGTATGGGGGATTGATGATCATGTGCACATCCCCGGCAGGGCGCTTCAGTTTTTCAAAATCAGTAGGATGCAGGCTGATGACCTTCTGCAGGCCGGCATTGCCAACATTCTTCCTGGTGGAGCGCATGGCCAGGGGTGAAAGATCTCCTCCAACAATCCTGTTAAATGTATATTCTTCGGGTGGCTTATATTTTTCTTTTACAGACTTCCAGAGTGCAGGGTCAAAATCATTCCATTTCTCAAAAGCAAATTCCTCCCGGTAAAATCCGGCCGGGATGTTGTTGGCGATCATCGCGGCTTCAGTCAAAATGGTCCCGGAACCGCACATCGGATCAACAAAAGTCTTTTCCCGGTCCCAGCCACTAAGCATGATCAGCCCGGAAGCCAGAACTTCGCTCACGGGTGCATTGCCCAAAGCAATCTTATAACCGCGCAGGTGAAGCGATGGGCCTGAACTGTCGAGGGAAATAGTGCAGTGGTCCCGGGTGATATGCACATTGAAGCGAATGTCGGGATTTTCAGTATCTACCGAGGGGCGCTTCCCATATTTGGCCCTGAAAGCGTCGGCAATGGCATCTTTGGTTTTCAGTGCAGCATACATGGAATGCGTAATGCCTGAATTATTTACCACCCCGTCGATGGCAAAGGTTTTGTCCATATCCATGACCTCCTCCCAGGGGAGTTTCAGACATTCACGGTAAAGTTCTGTATCTGATGAAGCTCTGAATTCCCACATCGGTTTCAGGAAACGCAGGGCAGTGCGGCAGGTATAGTTGCAGATATATAGAATTTCCTGGGTTCCTTTGAACTGAACTCCCCTGTGGAGAATCTCTATTTCTGTGCCTCCGGCATTCCTTATCTCAGAAGCCAGTACTTCTTCAAGGCCAAGAATGGTCTTTGCGGTAATGGTAAATGTATTTCCTCCGGAAATCTGCGGATGTTTTTGCATAGCCCAAAGATAGGATAATCAGGCGGAACCACTCAGAGTTTTCTGATGGTTCTTTTGCTTTTCAGGATCAATTTTTGCCTCCAGACTGCCTTTTTTCGTCTTTCAGTGTCGGCACCCATTAGAAATGCATAGGGTTTCATTGTTTTAGAGTTTTCGAAAGCGATCTTGAACATGGCAGCTATAGGTACGGCCACGAACATTCCGATGATCCCCCATACCGTACCACCGATGATGATGAGTAAAATGGTGATCAGTGGATTGAGGTTTACGTAGCTGCCGGTAATATTCGGGGTGAGCACATTGTTCTCAAGAAATTGTATGATCACGAACAGCAGGATAACCCCAAGTGCCAGGTTTGGAGAATCACCGGTAAGTAAGGCAAACAAAAAGGGGATGCTGGCCCCGATCCAGGTCCCGAAATACGGGATCAGGTTGAATAGTGCCGAAATGATCCCGAACAGGATCGCATATTTTACGCCTACGATCCATAAACCGAAAGAATTTAATACCGTAAGTATAAGTACTACCGTAAACACCCCGCCCACATACCTGGGGGTTACAGCGGATATCTTCTTCATGATATTACGAGCCGTATCCTCTTTATCGGCAGGTACTACCATGATAATGAATTTATAGAACTTTTCCCGGTAGTAAAGCATATAGAACATGAAAACAGGCAACAGCCCCATTGTAAAGATGGTACTGGTCGTTCCCTTGAATACCGATTTGGTAAAGTTGCTTGAAAAGTTGAAAAGGTTGTTGATCTCATCCTTGATTACCTTATTCTGTGATTCCACAGTGACCCCGAAGTTACTTTCCACAAATGCGCCAAGTTGATCGATATTATTGTGTGCTTTTGCAATCAGGCCTGGCATGTCTGCTGTGATGATCCCTATATTCTTATACATGATAAAAATTCCAAAGCTGAGAATCCCAATAAGAAGGATAATGCTGACCAGGTTTGCCAGGATGCGGGGAAAGCGGGCTTTTAGCTCAAGGAAATTTACCAGTGGGTATATGAGATAGCTGAAGATCACTCCGAGGACCAGGGCGCTCAGAAAACTCTTTGCCACAATAATTCCATAAAAAAACAGGATCATGAACAGCAGGAAGAAAGTAAGTGTTACGATGCGTGGAGTTCTATTCAACATGGGAAATGATATTTGTGAATACCATAAAGATAAGAAATAAAATTGTAGAAATAAAGGAATTAGATAAACAGATGCTGGATATTGGATACTGGATACTGGATATTGGATACTGGATACTGGATACTGGATACTGGATACTGGATACTGGATGCTTTGTACGCCGAAGCTTTAGCGTAGGTGTACTGGATGCTGGATACTGGATACTGGATACTGGATGCTGGTTTTCCCCTAAAACTCGGGGGTCGAGAAATGACTATAAAAGTTTATTATACTCTCATTTCATTGATGAGCACGCAGGTGAATTCCTGGGAAAGGTCTTGTTTACGCCGGGTGATGGTGTTGATAAACTCTTCCAGTGCTGCCGAATATTCCGGATCAGGGTGTTTTAGCATAAACTTTTCCAGCTTACTCATAAAATTCAGGCAATCGTGCCAGGAGCCTGCCAGTTCCCCGGTTTCCTTCAGCCGCTCAGCAGATATATAGATTTGCTCCTCAATATGAAGCTGCTCATCAAAGATATTATTCAGGTAATTGATGTCTTTAAGCCTGGTACGGATCTCGTGCAGTCTCTTTTCATCAGTCCTGGCATGAAAAAGATCCCTGATCTCGTTAATGAAAGTTGTCAATAATTTGTTCCCTCCCATCAAGGCTTTCTTTTCTGAAACATCAGCAAGCAATGTGCTAAGTTTCAATCCGAAATCATCAAGGCTTTTTCCAGGGAAGGAAGGCAACAGAAGGTCGAACTTATTTCTCTGGATTTTTTCACGGTCTTGAAGACGGGTAGTAAAATCTGCTAATGCCGGCAGGGGTTTCTCAGGCAATTCAATCGACAGCGCACCCAAAACCTGCGCGTCGCGAAGCCTGCCTGCCCTTTTGAAAAGTTTGTTGATTTTTTTCATGCTGCCCCTTGCATCGAAAGTTCTTTCGCTGAGTTCATCGGCCAGCCTAGCAAGTACACGAAGCCTTTTAATGCTCAGACGAAGATTATGGACGGCTTCAACATCTTTCGGGTCAGCACATAGCAGAAGGTTCCCTTCGATGAGAGATTTATGCTTGTGAAAATATGCAAGAATGTAATCTGTCATATCATGATTCTCCAATGACAAACTTACGGAAAAACAAGATGCTGGCTACCGGCTACCGGTTAACGGTAAACGGATATTTGGAGTTCCAGGTCCTATCACGACAATATTCAAATTGAAGATTTTATTTTCCAGAATGATTAGTAAAGAATTCAGAATTCCCCCCACACACCTCGTACCGCGCACCCAACTTAAAACTCTAAGTACTCTAAGTACTCTAAATACTCTAAATACTCTAAATACTCTAAATACTCTAAATACTTTAAGTACTTCAAGTACTCCATTTATTGTATCTTCGAGGTTCAAAATTTTAGTATATGGTTGTCAGGTGGTTTATCAGTCATCAATGGAAGCAGGCCCGGCGTTCGCCTTTCTGGCAGAAGAGTCTGGCCATAAATCTTGTACTCGGGTTTTTTATCGGCCTGATCCTGCTCGAAGTGCTCGGGCTGGGAATCATGCTGAGGTCGATCCTCGAAGAAATATACCCGGAACAGAACCTGGTAAATGTTTTTAATGGAGCACTGTTATATTATTTTGCAATTGACCTGATCCTGCGTTACCTGATGCAGGCCCTTCCCGTAATGGCAGCACAGCCCTACTTCCATCTTCCGGTCAGGAAATCCGTGATCGTAAACTATATATTGATCAAGTCTAAGTTGTTTATCCTCAATTATCTTCCATTGCTGATCCTGATCCCGTGGGCAATCAGTACTGTGGCTGTCGAATACAGCAGCATGCAAGCTTTACAATGGCTGTTTGGCTTGATATTCCTCATCTTTACAAATAATTATATCATTGTATACATAAAAAGACAGCTCTTTTCACGTCCCTGGATCGTGGCCGTTTTTGGGTTTATCCTCATTGGCTTTGTCCTTTTAGATTACCTGAATGTCTATTCCATATCACTCATTTCCGAACGGCTGTTTTTAAGGCTGATCACAATTCCATGGGCCATCCTGATTCCCTTTGTCCTGCTGCTCCTTGTTTACATCCTGAACTTTGCATACCTCAGGTCACGCATGTATATTGAGGAGATCAGCATAAAAAAGCACAGGCGTGTAGATTCCATGGCTGGGATCAATTACCTGAAAAGCCTTGGCAGGGTAGGTGAACTCATCGCCTTTGAACTGAAATTATACTGGCGGAATAAGCGCCCTAAAACACTATTGTATCTTTTCCCGATTTTTCTGCTTTACGGTTTATTCTTCTACCCTCAGGAGCAATTTATGGATTGGGGAGGGATGCTTGTCTTTGTTGGGATCTTTATTACCGGAGGTATTGCCATGAGCATTGGCAATTATTTCCTTGGTTGGGAAAGCAGTTTCTTCGATGCCATTCTTGCCAACAATATCGACTTCGAAAAGTACTTCAGGGCGAAGTATATGATCATGTTGGGAGCATCTGTGTTTTCCTATGTTGTGACACTCCCCTATGCTTTTTTCAGTCTTGATATACTATACATTAACAGCATGTGTTTCCTGATGAATATTGGGGTGAATGCCTATGTGATCCTGTTCTTTTGCAGCAATAACCGCAAGCGAATAGACTTGAGCAGAGGTGCAGCTTTCAACTACCAGGGGGTAGGGGCATCCCAGTTCCTGATTATGTTGCCGCTGCTGTTATTGCCTGTAATCCTCTATGCTTTGCTTACTGTTTACCTCGATAAAATTGCTGCTGTTAGTGTACTCGGCCTCCTGGGTATAATTGGCCTGCTTTTTCATAAAACACTGATGAATAAAGTCGTAGCCCGCTTCAGGAGAAGAAAATATATTATTGCGGAAGGATTTAGAGAGAAGTGATTAACGGATTAACGGATTAACGGATTAACGATTAACGGATTAACGATTAACGATTAACGATTAACGATTCTGACTTCTGACTTCTGACTTCTTTTTTAAAAAACCCTGACAAACGAAAAAACACCGGATACCATGATTGATGTAAAAGATCTTAGCAAAGCTTACCACGGAAATGTGGTTTTAAATATTCCTTCTCTCAATATCAGCAGTGGTGAGAGTTTCGGCCTGGTCGGGAATAACGGGGCAGGAAAAACCACTTTTTTCAGGTTAATACTCGACCTGATCCGCCCAACTAGCGGTGCTGTTTTCATTCAATCCGAAAATGTGATGGGATCAGTGTCATGGAAGCGTTTCACCGGCTCATACCTCGATGAAGGCTTTCTCATCGACTTCCTTACTCCTGAAGAGTATTTTGAATTCCTGGCCGACATCAACGGGCTTTCGAAAGGTGATGTGAAGGAGTTCTATGCAATTTATGAGGAGTTTTTTAATAATGAAGTCCTGGCTAAGAAAAAATTCATCCGCGAATTGTCATCCGGAAACCAGAAAAAGGTCGGGATTGCCGCGGCGCTGATGACAAAGCCGGAACTGGTGATCCTTGATGAACCTTTCAACAGCCTTGACCCTACTACTCAGATCAGGCTGACAAAGCTGTTGAAGAATTTACAGGAAGATAAAAACGTGACCACGCTCATCTCCAGCCACGACCTGAGCCATGTTACTGAAGTCTGTGAACGCATTGTGGTGCTTGAAACAGGAGATATTGTACAGGACATCAAGACCACTTCGACTACGCTGAAGGAGTTGGAAAAATACTTTTCGGTATAAATATTATTGGTTACTGGTTACTGGTTCCTGGCACCTTGTACCTTGTACTTTGTACCCTGTACCCTGTACCCTGTACCTTGTTCAATCCCGTTCTTCCTATTATCCGTATATTTACCCAAGGATTTAAAAAAATGGGCCTGAAATCACACCTTAAAGTATTACTATTTGTTTTAGGAATCTTTTCCGCTATGCTCCTCCATGCACAACCACAAGCCATCAGCGGAAAGGTGTTTGATGCGGAAACCGGGGGATCACTCGCTTTTGTAAATATTGTTATAAACGACAGCAGACAGGGTGTCTCGACCGATATTGATGGAAAGTTCAGGGTTTCATCCTATGAAACTGTAGAGTTTCTTAAGCTTAGCTATGTCGGCTATGAGTCATTGAATTACCTCGTAGTTGACGATACGGAAGGACTGAAAATCTACATGAAAAAGATCCCCTATGAGCTCAGAGAGGTGATCATCTTTCCGGGCATCAATCCTGCGCACAGGATCATCAAAAATGTGGTGGCGCATCGTGATTTGAACGATCCCGAAAAGCTAAAATCCTTTTCATACACCTCCTATGAAAAAGTCATTTTTACCCTCGACCTGGATTCGTTGAGGATGCTGGATACTATGGATCTGGACACAGGCTCCCTTGAGGTCAGAAGGTTTTTCGACAGGCAGGATATCTTTATTGCCGAGTCGGTGACCGAACGAAAATTCCTTTACCCCGAAAGAAACCAGGAAAATGTGATCGCCACCAAGGTTTCAGGGATGAAAGACCCCTTGTTTGTTTTCCTCGCTTCACAGATACAATCAACATCTTTCTATAAAGAATTGATTAGTATTGCCCAGAGTGAATATGTAAACCCGGTCAGCAGGGGAAGCACCTCAAAATATACTTTTATTATAGAGGATACTGCTTATACAGAGCGGCAGGATACAGTTTTCATCATCTCATTTCAACCGAAACCCAACACAAATTTTGATGGTTTGAAAGGGATGTTGTCGATCAACACTTATAACTGGGCTATACAGAATGTGATCGCGGAACCCGCGCGTGATGAGGGGCCATTTGCTATAAGGATCCAGCAGTTGTATGAGCTGGTAAATGATGAGCAGTGGTTTCCCGTCCAGCTGAATACCAACATATTAATAAAGGCCATCGGGGCATCTGTGAATGACAAGAAATATTCATTTGTTGGTGTAGGTAAAAGTTATATCAGGGATATTGAACTGAACCCTGAGTTGGTAAAAAGACAATTTAGCAATATTGAGGTGGATGTGGACCCCAATGCACACGATCGAAGTGAAGATTACTGGAGCAGATACCGTACTGACAGCCTGAGCGAACGGGACAGGAAAACTTATGCTTTTATGGATAGCGTTGGGCGGGAGGCGAATTTCGATCGATTGGCACGGACCTTTGAAACAGTAATGACAGGCAAAATCCCTGTGAAGTTCATAGATTTCGATATCGATAAATTCCTGCGTTATAACCAGTATGAAGGATTTTATCTCGGGCTTGGGATACACACCAATGACAGGCTTTCGCGGCGCTTTAAAATAGGCGGGTTCTGGGGTTATGGATTTAAGGACATGACATCCAAATATGGTGGTGACATCAGTGTCGTCCTTCATCGCTACAGTGAACTGGAACTTAAAGTAGGACATTTTTATGATGTTTCGGAAAGTGGTGGTGTTACTTACTTCGGTGAGAAGAAATCTTTCCTGAGGGGTGAAGGATTCAGGAATTTTCTGATCCGCAGGATGAACCTGACTGAACGGACCTTTTTGTCTTTGCAGTTCAGGGGACTGCAGCATTTTAAATGGAATGTGTCCCTGAACAGTGATTATAAAAAAGCCTATCAGGATTATTATTACGGGCAGACCGCAAACGGGATTTCATTGTTTAAGAATGAATTCCAATTCACTGAGTTATCGCTTGGATTTCGTTTTGCTTTCCGGGAAAAATTCCTGCGTACAAAAAGAATAAAACTCTCCCTTGGAACCAAATATCCGGTGGTCAGCTTTCAATACACCAGGGGGATTGATGCTATACTTAATGGAGAATTTGAATATAACCGTTTCGACCTGAAGATCACCGAATCCTTCTACACCAAATACCTTGGAAAGACCAGCATTGAGGTACGGGCCGGGTATATTGATGGGAACCTGCCTTATTGCAATCTGTATAATGGAAATGGCAGTTACAGGGTGTTTACTATTTATGCCCCCAATAGCTTTGCCACAATGCATATGAACGAATTCCTCAGCAACCGCTATGTGGCCCTGTACCTATCTCACAATTTTGGAGAATTGCTTGTACGCACACGCTTTTTCTCACCCGAAGTGGTACTGGCCACCAATATTGCTTTCGGGGCACTGAATAACAGCGCACAGCATCATAATGTGGACTTCAACACCATGGAGAAAGGATACTATGAATCAGGGATACTGCTTCACGGTTTGCTTGACCTGCGTTTTTACAAACTTGGTGCCGGAGTCTTTTATCGTTATGGGCCATATGGATTTGACACCCCTGCAGATAACTTCGCTTATAAGGTGAGCATTGTATTTCCGATTGAAGGTATGGAATAATATAAATATGACCTCACAGGTACCCCTACCTGTGAGGTCATGTTCTAATTTTGAGCACATCACTTTGAAATGTCGTATCTTTTTCTTATTTTGCATACACAAATAAACCTGTGTAATGAAAAAGTATCAAATACTTCTCGTTTATCTAACGCTTATTATTGGTATTACTTCCTATTCTCAACAAGTCAGCCTGGAAACCGCCCAAAAAGTTGCCTCTCATTTCATAACTATTAATACACCGCTTGATGGGCCATTAAACCAGGAAAGTTTTCAGGTAACAGACTGTTTTATCAAAAGTCAAGATGAGCAGGTGGTATATTTTGTTTTTAATCTGTCCCCCAAAGGATTTATAATCATTTCAGGTGATTACAGAGCTGTGCCTATACTGGGCTATAGCTTTCATTCAAATTATGATCCATATGACATTCCACCAGCTCTCAAAGCCTGGATGGAATCTTATTCGGTTCAAATCATTAATATTAAAAATCATTATAATGGCGATGAATTAAATGAACATAAATTTTGGTCTTACTATTTAGATGCAAATGTTCAAACAAAACAAAAATCAGAACAAAAGAATGGTATTGAACCATTGATCAGGTCAATTTGGGAACAGGGTAAATATTATAATGACTCCTGCCCCGAACATCCTGATGGCCCCGGAGGTCATTGCTATGCCGGCTGTGTTGCTGTGGCAATGGCACAGCTCATGTTTTACTATCGTTATCCGGAAACGGGTACAGGATCCATTACCTATACTCCTGCCTATAATGATACGATCTATGCAAATTTTGGCAATACAACTTTTCATTGGAACGAAATGGTCAATTATATCTATGGAATGCGCAATCCGGCCGTTGCGGATCTTATTTTTAAAGTAGGGGCTTCAATTCAAACTTCATATAGCCCATATGGTTCAGGTTCGTATACTCACTTTTGTGTAGATGCATTAAAAAATTACTTCAGGTATGATTCTTCATCTATGGTTCATCTATTCAGAATGGATACAACAATCAGTTGGAAAGATACTTTAATAAAAAACCTGGATAATTTGCAGCCCGTAATCTATGCCGGTGGCTCATGGCTTAGACACAGTTTTGTTTGCGATGCTTATCAGGACACATCCTATTTCCATTTTAATTTTGGATGGTGGAATGGTAGTGGAAATGGTTATTATTATCTGGATGATATTACTCCTTTTCACTATAATTTTACTGCACAGCAAAATGCTGTGTTTAATATTTATCCCTCCGGGAATTACCCTCCCTATGCTTCTGCTTATGATACTTTGACTGCCCCAAGAGGAACTTTTGAAGACGGGAGTGGTCCGTTGCCTTACCTGAACAATACAGATTCATATTGGCTTATTGCTCCGGATGACAGTGTTCAGATCATGCTATATTTTGATAGATTTGAAACAAATCCAGGCGATATTGTGACCGTATATGATGGTGAAGATACAAATGCAGCTATTCTGGGCACATACTATGGTAATAATATCCCCTATACTGTTAACTCAAGCGGAAATCGAATGCTCATTCACTTTCTGACCAATGAGCAAGATAATGCACAAGGATGGTTTGCATACTATATTTCTGTAAACCAGGCATTCTGTCAAAGTTGGGCTGAATATACGGATACAATTGGCTATATTCATGATGGTAGTGGAATATTCTATGATTATATGAATATGACCGATTGTTATTGGTATATCCATCCCCAGGGATATTATTATGATTCAATTTCCGGCATTACATTGTCCATTCTTGATTTTGCAACGGAAGAAAACAATGATTTTTTAACTATTTATGATGGACCAACTATTGATCACCCGGTTCTGGAAATAATCTCCGGCATAAATTATCCAGGGGAAATATCCAGCAACTCTAATCAAATGCTTATTAGTTTCAATGCAAATGAGAGTATAACCAATGCTGGTTTTCTGGCAAGCTATAACGTTCATTTGCCTGTTTATTGTCAGGATACGGTTATTATTACAGCCTCTGCCGGAAGCATCAATGATGGCAGCGGACCAAAACGCTATAGTAAAAATAGTGATTGTTACTGGCTAATTGAACCTGATACCGATTCAGATACAATTTATTTGACATTTACAGATTTTGACCTTGAATATGGTTACGATTGGGTGGAAGTAATTGACTTTAATGCCAATCCCCCAACACTATTAGGGCATTTCACCGGGGATCAAATTCCGCAGACCATAAAAGCTGATCATGGAGCAATGTTGATACATTTTTACTCTGATATTAGTATCACAAAAACCGGATGGGAAGCTCAATTTAGCATTGGTTCTCAAAATATTCAGGAAGCTGATAACGTAAAATTAATAAGCATACACCCAAATCCGGCCAAAGAGCATTTTCACATAGAACTCTCCAGTCCGGAAGAAATAAATATGGATTTTGAATTGATCAGCATTACAGGATCCACCTTGATTCAAGGGACACAAGGCTTAAAAAGAGGAGTAAATACGATCACTATTAATTGTCAGAAATTACCGGCAGATTTATATATACTTAAAATGAAATTTGAAGGATCTATAATTCATCGAAAAGTAATTATTCAGTAATCCTCATACTTAATGATACTGCAGCGATTCTTCTTTGTATTATCAGTATTTGTTCATAGCATTTTTGTTTCATATGGGCAGGACAAACCTCCTGTTGCCGTTGATGACACTGTGTTTTTTCTCATTTCCTCAGAACCATTGACATATGATATTAATATTTATCCCCTGCTCAATGACTTTGCCCAGGACATGCATCCTCTTGAATTGGCTATGTGTTCACACTATCCAATTATCAACGATAGCTCTATCGTCATCCATGAATTATGGTTGGAAGAGAATGATACCTTCACCTATTATATAAGAGACAAAGTTAATGGCCTGCTATCTGATCCGGGATATATTTACCTGATCGGCATACCCCAAAGTTATGATATGCTGAATATTAATAATATTAACGCACGGATTAATGCGACCGCACATCATTTCAGATCTTATAATTATTTTCAGGGAAGACCTCCTGGCTATTTTGAATGCCCTAAATTCAGTAACAGATATACATTTGAAGATTTTAATCTATGGTTAGCCGGATTGGATGAAACCGAAAAACTACACCTCGCTCCTTTTTATCGACCAAACTACCCTCATCCGTATGACAAATACCGTTCAGGCCCAATATCATCCCCTGATAATAGCCATTATAAAGAGACGTGGGACCGGGTTTGGACCTTGTACCGATCAGATA
>JAIOSQ010000235.1 GCA_021107535.1 Bacteroidales bacterium
ACAACGGATAAGACCACACCGATTAACCTTACTCACCATTCCTATTTTAATCTGGGCGGCACACAGGAAGACGCCCTTAATCATATATTGACCATTGCAGCAGAAAAGTATGTTGCGGTTGATGAAAACCTCATCCCTACAGGAGAATTAGCAGATTTAGACAACACAGTTATGGATTTTAGAACATCTCACGTCATTGGAGAACGTATAGCAGATGTTGAAGGTGGCTATGACCACACTTATGTGCTTATTAATAAGGGCAATTTGATAAAAGTTGCTGATGCATATGAACCAAACAGCGGCAGATTAATGGAAGTTTTTACTTCTGAGCCCGGCATACAATTTTATTCGGGTAACTTCCTTGACGGCAGCCTGACTGGGAAAAATGGGATCGTATATAATCAACATCATGGTTTTTGTCTGGAAACACAGCACTTTCCAGACTCCCCGAACCAGGCCGACTTCCCTTCCACTATCCTAAGGCCGGGAGAAGTGTATACCTATACAACTATTTATAAATTCTCAACAAAATAAGCTGAGCATTGGCCATAAAGAATAAACAAAAAGAGCAAAATAAGGCCGGGCAAAAATATTTCGCCCTGATCATTCCGGTCCTTATCATGATCGTCACCCTTATCGTTTTCAATCCTTCAGTGAGTAATGGAATCCTTCATGGCTGGGATGACACTGAATACTTAAACGACAGGAATGTTCAGGAATTCAACTCCGGCATGTTCTTTTCGGATTATTACCTGGGCATGTACCAACCACTTGCGGTATTCACGCTTGCAATGAATTACCGGAGTGCCGGGGATTCGGCAACAGCTTATCATGCGACCAACCTTTTCCTTCATCTTATAAATATTTTGTTACTCTGGCTGCTGTTGGCAAAACTTACCGGCAGGAAAAGTATTGCCGGGATCGGAGCATTGTTGTTTGCCATACACCCCATGAATGTAGAATCTGTAGCATGGATATCAGCAAGGAGTACCCTGTTATTCACAGCTTTTTATATCGGAGGCCTCCTGAGCTACCTGAAATACACCGAAAACAAGAAGCCTATATATTTCATTTTTACCCTTTTGCTTGCCCTTGCGGCATTGTTCTCAAAATCCATGGCCATTAGTTTTCCACTGCTTTTATTCGTGATTGACTATTACAAAGGCCGGACATGGAATGCAAAGTTGATCCTGGAAAAGCTTCCATTCCTGTTGTTTTCCGTAATCTTTGGCTTTGTAACAATTGATGCAGCACAAAGCTTTGGGCATATCACAGCATTGCAATATGAGTACTCTCTGGCAAACAGGTTTTTTATTCTGTGCCACACCTTTGTTTTCTATTTATTTAAGTTTATTATCCCGGCAGATATTTCACCAATTTACGCCTATCCGGAGCTTAGTGGCGGAATACTTCCCTGGCTATATTACTTCAGTCCGGCCATTCCGCTGTTGCTTATCTATCTGATCTACCGCTTTCGGAATACCCAGAAAGAGCTGATCTCGGGAATCCTGATATTCACACTGGTCATCTTGCCCGTATTGCCCTTGTTCTGGTCAAGGATCTTTGTTGCCGCCGATCGTTACGCTTACTTTTCATATACCGGCTTATTCCTCATCGCAGGATACCTGCTATACAAATTGTTTTCCGGAAACTTCCTAAAAAACAAAAGCCTTCGCTATGCCGGAATTATTATCCTGGCAGCATATGCTATATTGCTGATGTACACCAGTAATCAGCAGTGTAAATATTGGAAGGATGGAGAAATTTTGTTGAGCCGTGCAATAGAAAGTAATGATTCAAAACCCGGCCTTGCCCTCGCTCATTTTTACCGGGGCAACATCATGCAAAATATTGCCGAAATCAAATATCGGGAGGGACAGAGCAGCAAGAATGAAGCAAAAATAAAGAATTCATTTACCTATTACAGGAATGCCATTCAGGATTATGATTCTGCCATTGCCTTCAATCCTTCCTATATGCTGGCATATAGCAACAGGGGGATGATCTATGGCACCATGGCATATGCCAACCCTGATTATTGGCAAAAAGCCAATAATGACTTCAACGAAGCCATACGAATCAAGCCTGATTATGCTGACAATTACTACAATAAAGCATGGTTGGTATTTATTAGCGGTGATACCATTGCCGCCTGTGAATTGTGGAAGAAAGCAGATGACCTGGGCTCAGTGGTAGCTATAAATGCGCTGGAACAAAATTGTTGGTAAATTAGTCTGGATACTGGATACTGGTTGCTGGAGTGCCGAGTGAAGATTTTAAGTCAAGCTATGAATTTATAGTGTTGAATTAATTCAAAATTTAAAATTTAAAACTCAACATTGTCCACCGAAGGTGGACTAATAAACCTCCGGCACATACGTCTGCTCATCCATGGGTGGCCGCACATAGCCTTTGGTGATCACCCTATCCGGAAGATCAAGGATTTCCCTGGTGAGGCCTTCATACGGGATCATTGACAAGAGGTGATGAATGCAATTCAGACGGGCGCGTTTCTTATCATCAGCTTCCACAACATACCAGGGGGAATGTTTGGTATCCGTATAGAAGAACATTTCATCTTTGGCTTGTGAGTATTCCACCCATTTGTTCAAGCTGGCAATATCCACAGGACTGATTTTCCAGCGGCGGGTCGGATCCTTTAATCTTTTCCTGAACCTGCCCTCCTGTTCTTCAGCACTCACCGAAAACCAGTATTTGATCAGAATGATCCCTGAACGGATGATCATTTGTTCAAAATGCGGACATGCACGCAGGAACTCCCAGTATTCATCTTCTGTACAGTATCCCATAACCTTTTCAACCCCTGCACGGTTATACCAGCTCCTGTCGAAAAGAGCCATCTCCCCTTCTGCAGGAAGATGCGGCACATAGCGCTGAAAGTACCATTGTGACGTTTCTCTTTCAGTTGGAATCCCGAGGGCAACCACCCTGCATATCCTGGGGTTCAGGGTTTGGGTGATCCGCTTTATGGTACCCCCTTTGCCCGCTGCATCCCTGCCTTCAAAGACCACCACAACCTTCAGTTTCTTATGTTTAATCCACTCCTGAAGTTTGACGAGTTCGATCTGCAGCTTAAGGAGTTCTTCCTCGTAATCCTTATTCGATAAATGTTTCGATTTCCCGTTTTCTTCTTTTTGACCAGCCATAATTTTTTTGTGTAGAATGGTCAAAAATAGAAAATTATCTGTTAAGTGTGAAATGCTGTTAAAAAATAGCAAGGAAGTTAAAAGATAGAAGATGATAGATAAAGTACCTTGGAATGAATAGCAGATAATATTTTAAATTCCGTTCCCCTTCTCCTTTAGGAGAGGGGGACAGGGGGTGAGGTAAAGGAAGATTGAAGAAGGCGAAGGGGATAGGTGATAGAAGAGGTTTCTACACTCAAAACTCAAAACTTATAACTCAAAACTTATAACTAAAATTCTTATTTTTGATTATCCAAACCCATTGCCATGAGACTATCAAAACCCGTCATTTTATCAATTTTCCTGCTATTCGCTCTCTTTTCCCACTCCCAGGAGTATAGCTGCAATGTCCAATACAAGCATATGAGCGGGAAAGTTGGAAAGGAAAAATCGATCATAGCAGACCTTATTATTTCAGGAAATCAGATCAATGGCTCCTCTGTCTTCAAACAAGCTGATACCATTGTGACTCCACGTCTTGAAGGCACAATTGATGAGTATGGCATAGCGAATATTACAGAGTATACCGGAAATATTGTGACAGGGACATTCACAGGGATGCTCTCATCTGCTTTTGCAGGGACATGGAGAAGTTCAGGCGGTGAAAAAGTATTATCCTTCAAGCTCGAAGAAGCCTATCCGGAAGGGAGTATTGCCCTGAAAGGATATTGCATGGATGCAGATTCTGCTTTACTTGATACTACTGATACTCCGTTTGCCCATTTGGATCTATCATTATTATTGCCGGTGGGTGCTGAACCATCCTCCCCCATACGCCAGGTAATAATTCAATCGTTTTTCGGGAAGGATATGCCCGGAATTGATGAGGATTCATTGCTCTTTTCTTTCAGTAAACAGTATTTCAGCGATTATTACAATTCCAATATCGACATTTACGACGGTGGTTATTCCTTCAACTGGGAAAAAACCGTCAGTTCAATGGTGAGCATGAACAGGGACGGCATCCTGGTTTATCGCATCGACAATTACGGCTATACGGGCGGTGCACACGGACTGGGTATATCCAGGTTCCTGGTTTTCGACTTAATTGAAATGACACAACTCAGCTTGAATGATATATTTATTCCTGGTTTTGAAGATGAGTTAAGCAAATTGCTGGAAAGAAAATTCAGGATTAATTATTTTCTCGGAACCGGGCAATCTTTAACTGAAGCCGGACTCTTTGAGAACAACATCCACCCTTCCGAAAATTATTACCCGGCTGCGAATGGGATCGGTTTTTGTTACAATCCATATGAACTTGCTCCATATAGCATGGGGGCAATATACATCTTCCTCATCTTGGAAGATCTTGAACCCATCTTGAAGAAAGAATCGCCTCTGCAAAGAATACTAGCTAAGGATTAATCTACCAGAAATCCGGCCTGGTGGAGTAAGGTCCAACCGGAAGCCCAGTTATAAGTGTAAAAGGCGCCCTTATAAGCCACATTCTCAAACCACTGATCAGGGTATGCAGCCAGGTTGTCAAAAACATGGGCTGTCGGTATCACATTATATTGTTCATTATCCCTTGTAATTCCGGGGTCGGCAATGATATTGCCGGCAGATGTAAAATATTCCCTGAAAATTACATTTTGTGGTGAAACATCAACTCCTTCATAAGAGAACACCGAAAAAATTCCTTCCGGAGTTTGATTCCCAATCCCAAAGAACACGTTATTATTAATGTTCAGATTGGCTTTCTCAAACTGACGGTATGAATCATGAATGCCTTCAACATATTCAACAAAACATCCTTTGTCCTGAAACACCATTACTGAGTTGGCAATCGTTCCGGCAGCGTTAAAGGAAAACTCAAGAAGCTTATTGCCCGGGCCTTGCCCCCTGCCAATAAGTGTTGCATTATAGATCAAGGGCATCGAATAAGGCTGGCCGGTTACCGGGTCAATGCCACCGTTGAATTCCAGTATCTTATCTCCCTCTCCGGGATCCTGAATGGCCAGCCAAAACTGTCCTTTACCCTGGTAGCCAATATCGCAGTCGAAGGCATCATCTTCGCAAAAAGCAACGACCATATATTTGCAGCCAACGCTGCCCCCAAAAAATTCTATGCCATCATCAGCGCAGGAGATCACTTCAATATGATCGATAATGGTATTACTTCCGACACCCCCCAGGGTGAGGCCATTGATCTCATTACCCTCCCCTATATTCGTACCGGCATGCCGGATTGAAACATATTGCAGGATGCCGGAATCATCGTCAATTATTTCTCCTCCATAAACACCACGTGGTTCAGTCAAAGGGATACCTTCGATATGTGATTCGCCATTGGACAGGTTCAATGGTGCGCTTCCAAGAATGATCAACCCACCCCATAAACCTCTTGCTTCAGGAGGAACCGAGCCTTCAAGATCATCCCCTTCAACAGTAAAAATGATTGGTTCCGAAGAAGTTCCCTTTGCAACGATCCTGCCACCCCTCGCAACAATCAACCCACTGGCCGCAGCCCCCTGTCCTGTCTTTGACCTGACCACAGTACCCGCTTCTATGGTAAGAACCTGGCCATCGTTAACGAAAACAAAACCTTCGAGCAAATATGACTTATTTTTCGTCCAGGTAACTGTACCTGTACCTTCACCATTATCGCTTATGCTTACCCCATTATCTACTATATCATAATTGCTTTTACGGCAGGAAACTAACAAGAAAAATATAATGGTCAGCAGGAAAATTATAATTGAAAAGGATTTCGTTGTATACATGCTTGTTAAAGTATATAAACTATAGTTTAAATTCAAAGTTCAGGTAAATATATGCTTCATTTTTCATATTCTTTGCATAGGGCACCCAGTCCTGGTAATTCAGTGCAATGTTGATCTGTGGTATGGGTGAAAATTGCAGTCCGCCGATAATGGCACTGCCATCGGTAAGCAGGCTCCATGGTTGCTCATCCCCTTCCGGGATATTTGAATAAACCTGGTCGAACCTCCCGAACAGCTGCCATTTTTCAGTGAAGTTGTAAGAAGCATAAACGGAATAGCCATACTTATCCTGCCCGTCATGATACCTGAAGTTCATCTGGTAATTGTATTCCACTCCGCCAATAAATTTATCCTTATACTTATAACCTATAAACCCAGACAGTGTAGATTGAACAACGCCCTTTTTAATATAATCTCCATATAGTCTCAGGATAAATCCCTTATATGGAAACAGGGAGATTCCCAAACCTGCTTTAAATGCATTGTCAGCTTGAAGCTTGGTATATCCTTCGCCATTATAGATACCAAAATCGGCACTGATTTTCTCATGAAACTTATAGATAATGTTCCAGCCCAGGTCAGCTTTCGGGCCAAATCTGAATTTATCCATAAAAGACCTTTCGATATACCTGTGCGCCCAGTATTTTTCCTGAGCTACAAATTGCCTGACATCGATGATCCCGAATTGCGTGGTGAGCTTAGCATGTGTATATTTTATGTAAGCATTTTTAAAATAGGCAAATCGCCGCAGCAATGAGTATTCCGAAGCATCATTCGGACTCCCGATATCAAGCTTAACTGCAATTTCATATTTTGGTGTTAAAAAATACTGGTATCCAAAGTAGGCCCGCCTGATCTCAAAACCTCCGTCATCAATCCCTTCAGAGACACTGGTGTGAAAATTAGTAAATACCTTTAAAATGGGCTTCCCGTATGGTTTAAATGAATCCGTTGTATCCTCCTGGGTATATCCTCTCAAAGATATTAACAATACAAGCAAGATTGTGAATAACAAATACTCCTTTTTCATTTCTGGTCACTTTGGAATATATATTTTTATCTTTCTTTGCCAAAGATGTGCATTTTTTAATATAGATGATAGAGATTTCGGAATAATAAATTAACAATAAATTAACATTGGACGTGTAGCCATATTCATATGTGTAATTATTTTTGCCACATCTTATCTTTATATCAATGGAGACATTTTACCTGATCCTTGTGGTCGTTTTGTTCGGTTTAGCCATTTCCGACCTTATTGTTGGTGTAAGTAACGATGCAGTTAATTTTCTTAATTCAGCCATTGGGGCGAAAGCGGCCCCATTCAAGGTGATTATGCTTGTCGCTGCACTCGGGGTCCTCGTCGGAGCTACTTTCTCAAGCGGCCTGATGGAAGTGGCCAGGAAAGGGATATTCCATCCGGGACAATTTTACTTTTCCGAGATCATGATCATCTTCCTTGCAGTGATGATCACCGATGTGATCTTGCTCGATGCATTCAATACCTTCGGACTCCCTACCTCCACCACCGTATCTATTGTCTTCGAATTGCTTGGTGCTGCTGTTGTCATTTCTCTTCTGAAAATATATGCCTCAACCGAAACCTTAGCAGATCTGGGGACTTATATCAATTCTTCTAACGCCCTGATGATCATCTTCGGAATATTGCTTTCGGTGGGGGTCGCCTTTACGATAGGGGCGATCGTACAATATATTGCAAGAATGGCATTTACCTTTAACTACAAGAAAAATCTTAAATATTTTGGCGCCCTCTGGGGTGGGATAGCCATCACTGTCATTACATATTTTATGCTGATAAAGGGTGCGAAGGGTGCATCATTTATGAATCAAGATGTTAAAGACATGATTGAGCTTTATCAATGGATGATCGTTGGTGCAAGCTTTATTTTCTGGACCATCTTGTTTCAGATACTCGCAATGTTCTTTAAAAAGCTGAACGTAGTCAAGATCATCGTATTGGTTGGCACATTTGCACTTGCCATGGCATTTGCCGGCAATGACCTTGTTAACTTTATTGGTGTTCCGCTTGCCGGATATGAATCTTTTCTCGCTTTCCAGGAAAATCCCGGTGCAGATCCGGATTTGCTTGCAATGACTAAACTTTCAGGACCTATAAAGACCAACACCTATATGCTGCTGGCCGCCGGTTTGATCATGGTGGTCACCTTATATAAATCCAAGAAAGCACGTTCCGTTGTTACAACATCTCTTGATCTTAGCCGACAGGATGAAGGAAGTGAAAGATTTAGCTCAACCATGTTTTCAAGGGTACTGGTCAGACAAACAAGGACGATGGCCCAGGGAATCAATTATATCATCCCAAGTAAGGTAAAAAGAGGAATAGAAGATAGATTCGACTTCGAACAGTTCAAGGACAGTAATATAGAACAGCAAAAGAAAGATGCTACATCCTTTGATATGATCAGGGCCTCGGTAAACCTGGTAGTGGCAAGTATCCTGATTGCCTTTGGGACTTCTCTTAAACTGCCCCTTTCAACCACTTATGTGACTTTTATGGTGGTCATGGGAACATCACTGGCTGATGGTGCCTGGGGAAGGGAAAGTGCTGTTTACAGGGTTACCGGTGTCCTGTCAGTGATCGGAGGGTGGTTCATGACTGCCTTATCAGCATTCACCGTATCTTTTATCCTGGCCATGATTATTTACTTCGGAAAAATGCCGGCTATCTTTATCCTCATCCTGCTCGCAGCTTTTGTTGTGTTCCGCACACATATTTTCCATAAAAAAAGAGAGGAAAAAAAGACTGCCAGAGAAAAAAGCATCAATGGAGACGAAGAAAAGATCAATGAAAAGAATATTGTTGATAGATGTTCAATCACTGTAAGCGAGATCCTTGAAGAAGTGCCAAAAACATTCATTTCAGTGATCAAAGGCCTTGCCAATGAAGACCTGAAGAAACTGCGCAGGAAGAGTCGTGAAGCTTCAATACTGAACAAGAAAGCCAAATTCCTCAAAGACAACATACACTTGACGATCGACAAGCTTGAAGAGGACTCTATTGAAACCGGGCATTTTTATGTACAGGTACTTGATTTCCTTCGCGAAATCACCAGGTCCGTGTATTTTATTTCAAAATCAGCCCTGACGCATGTTGATAACAACCATAAAGGCCTGCTTCCTGACCAGGTGGAAGAATTGAACCAGCTTAACACAAGGATTGCAAACCTTTACGAAGAAATTCTCGAATATATCAGAGAGCATAAGTGTACCAATATCGATAGTATTCTTGAGAAGCAAACCGAACTGCTGAGCATGATCGATCAGGTAAATAAAAAACAGATCAAGAGGATCAAGAACCATGAAGCAGGGACGAAAAACAGCCTGATGTACATGGGCATGCTTGCTGAAATGAAGAACATACTCTTTTACACGATCAACCTTTTGAAATCGCAACGGGATTTCATCCTGGAGCAAAATATGGATGATTAAAAGGGATCCAAAACTAAAATTGATATCCGGAGGGCAAAGTGGTACCGACAGGGCCACCCTTGATTTTGCCCTGAAGAATAATTTCCCCTGCGGGGGATGGTGCCCTCTTGGCAGGAAGGCCGAAGATGGCATTATTCCCGGCCATTATCCCCTGAAAGAAACAAAAACATCCGACTACGATGAGCGTACCCTGCTGAACGTAAAAGACAGTGACGGAACCTTAATGATCCTTTTGGGAGAAATGGATGAAGGTACACGGCTCACATTGAAATTCGCTCAAGAACACGGAAAGCCGGTCTTCATGGTCAATGATAGCGACCCTGCAGACGCGATTGGTTTCAGGAACTGGATAACAGACAATAACATCCGGATTTTAAATGTCGCAGGACCCAGGGAAAGCAGCGCAAAGGGAATTTATGCATTTACACTTAAGACATTAAAGTATCTGTTCCCTTTGTGAAGACCGAAGACCGAAGACCGAAGACCGAGCAACGAGCAACGAACAACGAGCAACGAGCAACCAGTATCCAGTATCCAGTATCCAGTATCCAGTAACTAACACCTAACACCCAACACCATCCTCTCTTTCCCCCTCATATCCTGCCGAAGTTCAATATCTTTAAATCCGCACTTTTTAAGTAGTTCCACAACTTCAAAAGCATTACTCTCGTTACATTCAAAGTATAAATGTCCGCCATTGACCAGGTGCTCCATTGAAAACACAATGATCTCGCGGTAAAAGATCAGCGGATCCTTTTCTTCAACGAACAAAGCCAGGGGTGGCTCATGTTTGGTGACATTTTTTTGCATTTTTTTCCGGTCAGATGGTGTAACATATGGTGGATTGCTCACAATAATATTAAACTCAGGAAACCTGGCATGCGAATTCGGATCCAGGATATCCATCTCCTCAAAAATGATCGGAGTTTTCAGCCTCTCTGCATTTTCAGAAGCAAGCATAATTGCTTCACCCGATATGTCAATAGCCCGGACCTCTGCCTCAGGAAAGTTTTTCTTAAGAGCAATGGCAATACATCCGCTTCCGGTGCCAATATCTAATATCTTCATGTGACTTCCTGCCTTCACATGGTCTTTGATGATCCAATCAAGCAGTTCCTCAGTTTCAGGCCTGGGGATCAATACAGAGGGGTCAACATCAAACTCAAGACCGTAAAAATGTGCAAGCCCGGTGATATACTGCAATGGTTCATGATTTTTCAGTCGTTTCAGCGATTGCTGAAAAAACAATATTTCAGATTCTGTCAGCTCCCTGTCTTTCTCCAGGATCGATTCTACTGCTGTTTTTCCTGTCTTGTGCAAAATCAAGCCACGGACGATGGCCTTCGCCTCCTCTTCAGGGTATATATCCTCAAGCTCATTTTCCATCAGAGCCTGTAACTCACCCAGTTTGCCTGTCCGAATATCCATCTCCCGAAATTAATGATTTTCCTTATATTTGAGCCTCACAAATTGGTCTTTAAACCTGAGTATTGAAATCTAATACAAGAAAACTTATAAATTTAACTTTTAACTAACTCAAAACTTAAAATTCAACACCCAAAACTAAAAAGTATGGAAGGTGATGTACTGATCATCAATAATTACCACAGAAAAGCGGCAAAACAAGCTGTGGCCATCCTGCTCCC
>JAIOSQ010000287.1 GCA_021107535.1 Bacteroidales bacterium
CCCTGAAAAGCATTATTGAAAACTACCGGGGGCCGGAACTGGGTGAAATTGCAGCACAAAAACTTGCCGGGATCGAATCACGCACCGGTGATGACCTACCCGCCGAGGTGGGTGACACTTTATAAATATCTTCATTATAAACCATGCCTTTAACAAGAAAAATATGATCTGTCCAATGATAAAAACAAATGGTTTGAAGTCTTTCCTGCCGTTCATCCTTGCAGGAGTTTTCTCTACCTTCCTGGGAATACCTTATCAGCTTTCAGGACAGGAGAAAAATGAAGAGGTTACCATCATTGCTCCTTACAACCCAACGGTCACATCAGCTCAGAAAATTAACCGAAATCCAAGGATCATTCTGCAGGAGAACGAAACCTTACCTCCGGTACAATACAATATACATTCCGTCCGGCTTAATACCATAGTGGCTCCGGAAAATCCAAAACCCTCAAGGGTGCCGGGTGAGCCTTCCAAAGATCTGTACAGAAGTCACATCAGGGCCGGTTTCGGGAATTACCTCACCCCTTATCTTGAACTCTGGGTTAACAGCCTTCAATCGGATGAGTTCAATGCAGGAGCCCATATCAGGCATCTTTCCTCCCTGGGCAAGATCAAAGACTATGCAAACAGCACATTCAGCAATACACTTGTTGAGGCTTACGGGGAGAAATTCATCAACGGAAATATCCTGGGAGCCAAACTCAATTATTCCCGGAATATGGTTCACAGGTATGGGTATAAACCGGATGAATTCCCCAGCCTGGACATCCCTGCTGATGACATAAAACAAGTATACCAGAGAATCGGGTTCGATGTCGGATTCAGCAGCAATAATCCGGATGATGATGCACTCAATTATTATGTTATGCTCGATGGCTATTACCTGTTCGATAAATATGAAAGCAATGAAACAGCCATCTTTGTTAATTCAGGGTTCTCGAAAAAGATGGATCTGTTTGAAAATAACAGGGGACAGGAACTTGGCCTTGACCTGAGACTTGACTATTATATGAACAAGGACAGTCTGAACACGCATAATAGCGGAGTTTTTTCGACTACCCCATTTTTCGACATGGACCTGAAGCCATACCGGATATATCTCGGCTTGAGAACAGATTACAGGATCGACAGCGCTTCCGGTTTCCACCTATACCCTGTCATAAAAGCAGAAGCCGGGCTTCTGGAAGAGATGCTCGTTGTTTATGCAGGTATTGACGGAGGACTCACAAAAACCAGTTTTGATGGCCTGAGCAGCGAAAACCCTTTCATCAACTCCGTTCTTCCCCTGGAATTTACAAATAATAAGTTTGAGGTATTTGGTGGAATTAAGGGGAGGATAACTGAGATTATTGACTTCAATATAGGGCTACGGCACACAACAGTGGAAAATCTGCCGTTGTTTGTTAGCGATACGAGTAGTGACATTGAGAATACATTTGGGGTGATCTATGATGATGCCGGCATTTTCAGAGTAAGTGGTGAACTTGGGTTCAGAAGCAAATCCGATTTTGGCATTATTCTCCGAGCCGGATTCTACTCATATTCAATGAAAAATGAAGAAAAAGCCTGGCAAAAGCCCAATATGGATGCCTCGGTTGAGGCTTATTATATCTTTAAAGAAAAGTTGACACTCAGTGCCGATATCATTGCGCGGGGCGGAATGTATGCACGAACCTTTGATAACAACCAACAGCTCGTTGCAGAGCAGATGAATGGCTGGTTAGACCTCAGCCTGGGTGGAGAATATCGTATAAACCAACAGTTTTCAGCCTTTATTAAGCTAAATAATCTACTCAATAACGGCTATTTTAAATGGTATAATTATCCGGTGCAAAAATTCAATGTTCTGGCAGGCGTGGGATTCTCCTTCTAAGCTTAAAAAATTCACTCCAAACCAAATTCATTGCTGTTAATAAGGTATGCCGGATGTAGCGGCACATTCCATAATAGCTTCCTTTTCTTCTTCTGTTATTAAGCCTTCAGCCTTCCAATCATTTGTTAAATGTGCAACACAGCGAACAAACGCACCATGGTTTCTGGCAGTTTCGGCACACATATCTATTAATTCTTGCATACTTGCCGTTGCTAAATTTTGGCTGGTAACATAAGTGTCACAACCATCGATAACAATTGTACAGCCTGCAATACCGGTAACGATCAGGTTATACAACAATGGAGAAGCACTTCCGCAGCTTATATAATCGAATACAGCCAAGGTATACCAACCGGTGTATGGCAAAGTAACATCTGTACTGGGGTCACCATAGGCGAAACATGTTCCGGCACAATAAGCAGGTCTGGGCACTTGATCATCTCTGAAAGTGATCCACATTAAATCAGAATTAGTATGGGAAGGTGGAGATGCTGCATTTCCGTCTGTGGTTGCAGAAGTTCCAAAATAAAGAACATACGAAGGATCCATTTCACAAGTGATTCGCACCAAATTGATGTCAATATCATCTCCAGCTACACCAAAGAATTTGTAATATGTCCAACCATCAGGGTTACCATATGAAAATGGAGTCGCTGCATCTATAATGTCATCCCCAGCACACAATATACCCGCATAGCTCAAATCTGACCTGAAGGAAGTCGTGTGTTGGATATCCAATGACTCGTAAAGATTCATTTTCTCAAGCTGTTGTGAGTAAACTTTATTGTCTGTGGCAGGCGTCTTGATTTCCTTTTTACAGGAAATTACGAATACCAGGCCAAATGCCATAATTAAAGCAAAAGGAAGAA
>JAIOSQ010000281.1 GCA_021107535.1 Bacteroidales bacterium
CACACAATTTATCCGGATGGTGGAGGAGGCTATGCAGTTGCATATAACCCTGTCGATCAGAAGTTTTACCTGGCCACAAATTGTGATCTTCATGTGGTGGACCCGGAGACAGGAAATATTGATGAGATAATATATATGAATGCACAAAACTGGATCTATCAGTTAGGCATTGACCCGGATGGAATCCCGATTGTTCAAACAAAAAATTACCTGTATTATAATGATCAGGAATATTTCCTGCGGGAACCGGGCAGGCAATTCAACATTGATGAAGCCAAACAGCATTGTATCATCCCCAGCCCCGGGCCTGACAGGATATTTGTGCTCGATTTCCTGTCGACTGAACTGCATGAGATTTCTACAAGCCCAAGGGTAGGTGGAGTTCAAATTTATCCAAACCCTGCAGATGATCTGTTAACAGTTTCATCAAAAGCATTCATAAAGGAAGTTTCCATATTTGATTGCAGCGGGAAATTACTTCAAGTTGATTATCCGGATGGTAAGCAATTCGAGATAAATACTTCTTCTTTGAAAAACGGCATATATATTATTGAGGTTATCGTGGGCAAAAAAGTGACAAGAAAAAAAGTGGTGGTGAGACATTAGCATTAACCTCACAGGCCCCAGGACCTCCCGGCTACGGCAGTTAAGCCAGCAAAATCCATTTATAAGCTTTGCGAAAAGAGCAAGCATATTCCAACCATTTGTATCTTTAGAGTCCCTTTACATTGGAAGTTGATAATTATATTGCAATATCGAGAATTTTCTAACACATAAAAAATTGCCTCAAAGCACTGAGAAGCAGCTGGTTGATGGTTGTCTTAAAAACAATCGGAAAATCCAGAAGCAGTTGTATGATCGCTATTGTGACGCAATGTTTACTATAGCGTTCAGGATCATCAATGACTATGATATTGCAAATGATGCCCTTCAGGAAGCATTTATTCAAGTATTCACGGATATTAAACAATTTAGAGGGGAATCAACTTTAGGGGCATGGATTAAAACTATCCTGGTTCGCACTGCAATCAAGAAGTTTAAAAAGGAAGATGTTTTTACGCAACTTGATCTCCAACAAAATGGAGAGATTATCACCTGGCAGGAGGAAATGAAAAGTGATGACCTGGAAAAGGCTATACTCTCCCTGGCAGACGGATGCAGAACAATATTTTTACTTATTGAAGTTGAAGGTTATACACACAAAGAAGTTGCCGAAATGTTAAATGTTTCAGAGGGCACTTCTAAATCTCAACTCCATTATGCCAAGAAACAACTACAGATACTCTTGAAAGACTATATTAACCGATGATCGAAAAAAATCGAGACATATTAACCAATGCATTGAATAAGATGTCTGTTCGAAGCCCGAAGCCTGCGAACTGGGATCATATTTCCGATAATCTCGATCAATTGGAAACCAGCAATTTTGTATCAAAGCATAAGGATAAGCTTCCTGAATATAAGGCACCTGCTGACGCATGGTCAGGAATTACGAAAGGCATGCCACATTCTTTCTCATCATTTTTGGGATCAGGTATGGGTAAATTTATTTCAACCATGCTTCTCCTGGGAGTATTGGCTGGAGTATATTTAATATATACCTTAGCTACAAACAACGAAACTGAAAAACAAATCCAGGTTTCAGATCTAACTGAGTCTGCCAACATATCAGATCTAAGTGAGCTTGATCAAGTGTTTAATCAGATTGAGCCTAAGCAGGTTACGGACCTGCCTGAATCTAAACAGCCCAATCTTGTAGAAGAAAGTGACATCAATTCCCCACAGGAGGAAAACCTTTTAAATAATTACCTTTCAAAAGAATCCAAAGCCAATAACACTACCTCTCTTGAAGAGGATATTTTCACTTTGCGCATTCAATCTGATGAGAGCGTAAATAAGCTAAATACAATACCTCCAAAACAATTATCGACTTCATCTCATGACGCAGAGAAACCCTTGATGCGAAAATCAATAAATGTTGCTTTTAATGACCCTGATTACTATCTGAAAGATTATTCTTCTAAATTTAGTGTCGGATTATTTTACTCATATAATCTGTTTCAAAAAATTAATTATGAAGGAATGAATATCCCTAACCACCATTCTTCTTTTGGTCTCGATCTTACTTATGAAACGCATCATTGGTTTTTCAACATAGGATTGGGGTATTCAAATTGGAATGAAGAGGGAAATTACATTGTTGATTATAATCAGATGCAAATGATCTATTCATATAATTATGTGGATTCAGTATTTGTAAATCCATCGAATGGACAGATTAGCTATTATACAACCGGAGTAGAGGTATTTGATTCTGTACAGGAACAGAAATCTGATCAGATAAGCTATAAATATAAAATACTGCAAATACCAGTTCTCATAGGTTACAAGTTCATTGACCATTCAAAATTTAAGTTGGCTCTGCTTGGAGGAGCAGGATTCGATTTTAATATATCCGGCAAACAAATTGCTCCTGCATTTAATGAAGAAAACGCAGAGATCACACGTATTACTAACAATATTATTTACAGAACCAAAATTAACTGGCGTTTGATTTTCGGGCTGAATATCGATTACAAAATCGTTGAAAGGTGGAATCTTTATGCAGAACCTAGCTATCAACAATACATGACTCCCCTATATTCACCAAATGACATAAAGAGCACGGGAATGTTTAATATCAAGCTTGGCATCAAATATTCTTTCTAGCTATTCCAACCAAAGCAATTCTTTTGTACCCTTTAAAGTAAACACTAAAAACTTTTTATCATGAAAAAAACCATTTTCCTTCTAATCACATTAATTTTTTGGGGATTTACTTCATTACAAGCCCAGGACACCATTACCGTCAGTGGCTATGTAAGCAATGAACTAAATGGGAACCCCGTCGTAAATCATGATGTAAGCATTATGCTGAACGATAGCTCTTCTTATTTTTCGACAGTGGCAACAGATCAAAATGGATTTTATATGGATATGATTAACTCTGCCGGATTTATGGTAACTTCCATATACATCTATACAAATGATCTCTGCACCTATGGAATTCATGACACTTTGATTCAGAATCCCGGATCACAGGTTTATGCAGATTTTGAAATTTGTGTTGATTCTGTAGTAAATCCGGAATGTCAGGCTGATTTCTATTATGTTTCCGATAGTTTAGGCCAAAACGCCATTCAGTTTTTTGACAATAGTACTTCAACACTGACCATTAACAGCTGGACCTGGGATTTTGGTGATGGTAATACATCAACAGTGCAAGATCCAATTCACAATTATGCCAATGCGGGCACATATTATGTATGCCTTACCATCGAAGCTAGTGACTCAGGTGTAATGTGTACGGATACCTATTGTATGGATGTAATTGTACAAACCGGAGGTGGAAATGATTGTTTGGCGGCTTTCTATTACACTACCGACAGTACCGGGGGAAATTACACAGTAATTAATTTCTATGATTTAAGTATCCCTGTTGGTTTAATCGAAAGCTGGTATTGGGATTTTGATGATGGAACTACATCAACAGAACAAAATCCGGTTCATGCATACAACACAAGCGGTAATTTTAATGTTTGCCTGACTATCACTTCCGACTCAGGATTTTGTACCAGTACTACATGTATGATAGTACAAGTGCAAGGCG
>JAIOSQ010000058.1 GCA_021107535.1 Bacteroidales bacterium
ATTAATATTTCGTTCCTACAGAACTTGGAATTCCATTTCATTGGTTTTTTCTACCAATATTTTGTTCCTAACGGAACAAATATTATAGTATAATTTTTGATGCTTAGTTCCTGAAAGTTCCTGCCGGAACAAATTTCATTACATATGTTCTAATTGGGTTAGTTCCTGAAAGTCCCGTTAGGGACTTGATATTGGTAGAAAAATGTGTCGATATGGATATTAAGTCCCGTAGGGACGAAATATTTTACAATACCGGTTTAAAAATGTAAGCATCCTTATATTCTATTTCGAATTCTTGTAATAATTTGATGTATTCTTCTCTAAATGTCGTTTTTTTATGATGATTCTCCTGATTATTAATGTAATTAATAACAGAGGGTAAATCTGACTTTTTGTAAGAAAAGGCACCATAACCTTCTTGCCAGGAAAACCTGCCTTTTAACAGTTTTTTATCATTGATCCATTTGGATGAACTTCCTTTAATGTCTTGTAATAGATCGGAAATTGATTGGGCAGGGCGCAAGCCAAATAAGACATGTATATGATCCGGCATTCCGTTAATAACTAAGGCCTTATGTCCATTGTTCTTAATTATTCCTGTGATGTATTTATACAATTCATCCTTCCAATGATCTTGAATTATGCATAATCTGTTTTGCACAGAAAAAACCGCATGAATGTGTATTTGTGTGTATGTATTTGCCATTTGATTAATATTTCGTTCCTACGGAACTTGGTTTTTATTTCGATTGTTTTTTCTACCAATATCTTGTTCCTAACGGAACAATTTGCAATTTGTGTATTTTCATTGAATTATAAATTGTTATCCTGACAGGGACGCCATATTGGTGGTTTTTATTTTGATTGTTTTTTCTACCAATATCTTGTTCCTAACGGAACAATTTGCAATTTATGTATTTTCATTGAATTATAAATTGTTATCCTGACAGGGACGCCATATTGGTGGTTTTTATTTTGATTGTTTTTTCTACCAATATCTTGTTCCTTACGGAACAATTTGCAATTTGTGTATTTTTATTAAATTATAAATTGTAGTCCTGACAGGGACGCCATATTGGTAGTTTTATATTTTCTTCCTGACGGAAAAATTTTCATTGCATATTTCTCGATTTGGTTTGTTCCTGAAAGTCCCGTTAGGGACTTGATATTGGTAGAAAACATTATTCCAATAAATACCCTAAGTGCCGTTAGGCACGATATAATTATTTCTTTATCAGCACTACCTTTTCCGAATGCATCAATTTGCCATTGATCCTAATAACCACAACGTACAGATTGGAAGGAAGATGACTTATATCAATCGTCTTGGATTGGCTGATAGATTTATCTTCCTCTTTCATAACCGAATTTCCCACCATATCAAATAATTCAATTTCAAATGCAGAATTGTAATTTGAACATATTGTGATATTTCCAGAAGTGGGATTTGGAAAGACTTTGTAATTTTCTTTTGTAAATGCAGGTGGATTTATCTTTGTATTTATTTTCAGGTTCTCATACCAGGCTATTTTGCTATCGCCAGATGAAGCAGAAACAATATCCTTGTCTCCATCTCCATCCAGATCTCCAGCAATTACATCGCCAGGATATTTTGTTTTGTCAGATATTAAATGATAAGAATCAAAAATACCACCTCCGAGATTTTCACTCCAGACAACATAATGATCCCGGAATCCATATAATAAGTCTTCATCCCCATCATCGTCAAGGTCTGTGGGAAAAACCTTACCTGGATGATCAATACTATCGATTACCAATTGGGTTGTGTTGAAGGATCCATTGCCATCGTTTTGTAACCATATTATTTTATTCTTAAGACTAACGATTACATCATTATTGTTGTCGTTGTCTAAATCTGCGATGCAAACTGTTTTTGGGTTGACTTCAGCATTATATATTGTATAGGGATTTGAAGTGAAAAGCCCCGATCCATCATTTATATATAAACTTATTCTTTTTGTTTGTGGCTCGCATAAAATCAGATCAATACATGAATCTCCATTAATATCTCCAGCGGTGATAGTATTTTCGATGGTGGTTTGATATGATAATAAATCTGTAACTTCAAAGTTTCCTGCTCCATCATTCTTAAGTATTGCAATCCCCCACCATGTGGCAAAAATTAAATCATTATCTGTATCATTATCAATATCTGCAATGAAAGAGTCAGTCACTTCATTGAATTGATAGTTGGAAAGTATTGACTGTGGAACCCCAAAATTTCCAAAACCATCATTTTTAAACCAATATGCATCTGACACACTTGTAAGAAGGATGTCCTTATGGAGGTCACCATCAAGATCTTCAATAAAACATTTTGAAGACCACCAAATCGAAAACCCGGTATCAAGTAATATTGCTGGTTGATCAAAGAATTGATAGGCAATATTCTCAAAAAGAGCTAATTCATTATCTATAGTAAGTGAAACAATGTCAAGATCATTGTCATCATCAATATCTGCTGGAGTTGCATGAGGTGGTTGACGCGTTTTAGATGTAAGAAGCATTGGCCCTTCAAAATTCAGGTTCTGTTGATTTTTAAACCAGTGTGACCAATATGAGTGTTCTAAATTTGCGAAATCCAGTAAACTGTCATTGTTAAAATCATTGATCACAAGTTTAAAAGTTCTATCAGGTGTATATATTTCATGGTGAATGAAAAGGATGTTGTTTCCTGAATTTTCATATAGCTGAATTCCTGATTCAAGAGAGTAGTGTCCGGTTAAAATATCTATGTCACCATCATTATCCATGTCTCCGCATTCTATGGCTCGCAGGCTTGAAGTAGTATCAATTAGATTTTCTGAACCAAATGTTCCTGCACCCATGTTTTCCTTCCATAAAATCCTTTCAGAACCATCATTGCAAGAAAATACGATATCTGCGCTTGAATCAGAATCCATATCCACAAAACAATAATCATATATCGAACCAGTAGAGATCAAATGTTCTTCCTGAAATACTCCATTGCCGATATTTTCTAACCAAACCAAAAATGTTTGTGAGGAGATTATTAAATCCAGGTCATTATCATTGTCTATATCGATTAGATCCTTGCCATTGCTAAAATCAGGTAGAGAGGTATTTTGTTGTGAGGTGAAGTGCCCGTTTCCATCATTGTGATAACAAATAAATCTTCTATTTGTATAAGATCCTTCTGTCAGAATGATATCCGTAAAACCATCATTATCAATGTCACCACTAACAATAAATACAGGAAAGAGTGTATCACTTGCTATGGTATCTGTATAATGGAAATTTCCATTACCATCATTTTTATTCCAGCCAAAAACATATCCATGATGCCCATTGACATGTGCAATGTCTAAACTTCCGTTATTATCAAAATCAGCTATAGTTATTTTCGCAAATTTAATATCCGGAACCAGACATTCAAGGAATGAAAAAGTTTCATCCCCATTGTTAAAACATCCTTGTATATTATTTTGATCACAAATAATAATATCCAGTAATCCATCATTATTCAGGTCGGCACTTTGCATTTGACTTGGGCTCCAGAGTGCTCCTGCACTCAATGCTTGCTGAGGCCCGAATGGCTGGGCATATGCAACAGTTTTAAAAAGAATAAGAAGGATTGCAGTTATTATAAAAAGTTTGGATGTTAAAACAATACAAGAGTTTAAATATTTCATTTGAAGAAGCATGATAATTTGTTCATAAACAAACTATTCGTAAATATATTAAATAAAACTTAATATATCAAGTATATTCTTCACATATAAGTGATAAGGTTGGATTATTAAGTACTACGTACCATTGCTCAATATAAATAAATATCTTTGCTCAAAACCTGTACAGATGAAAAAGAAATACCTGCTTTTACTTTCGATACTTTCCGGCTTGCTTCTGACGATTGCCTGGCCAAGAGACGGCTTTCCCGGGCTGATATTCGTGGCATTTATCCCTTTTCTTTATCTGGAAGACTATATCAGCAATAATCGGCAAAGCTTTCATCGCTTCAGCGTTCTCATGTATTCCTGGCCCGGGTTTCTGGTGTGGAATGCGCTTACGACCTGGTGGATATGGAATTCGACAGAAGGAGGGGCACTGGGAGCTGTCATTGCCAATTCATTTTTCATGGCATTGGTACTCAATATTTATTCCATCAGCAAAAAACATGTTTACGGAAAGAGCCACGGATATTTCATCCTACCATTTTACTGGATAAGCTTTGAATACTGGCACCTGAACTGGGACATGAGCTGGCCCTGGCTGAACCTCGGCAATGCTTTCGCAAATTACCCTGAATGGATACAGTGGTATGAATATACAGGGGCTTTTGGCGGGACTTTATGGATACTGCTGGTGAATATTTTATTTTACAGACTGATCATCCTTGGACAGTCAAAGCAAAAAACAGGCAGGGATAAGCTCACCTGGGGTTCCTTATCAGCAGTGGCTTTGTTTGTTCCCCTTATCATTTCCATCATCATGTACACAGGATACGAGGAGGAAGACCGGCCGGTAGAGGTTATTGTCACGCAACCCAATGTAAATCCTTATACTGAACAGTACACCCTTCCACCCTTTGAGATCATCGACAAAAATCTTGACCTTGCCCGGACATTGGTAGATGAAAACACCAATTTTGTAATTTGCCCCGAATCTTCCATTCAGGAAGATATATGGGAACACCGCCCGGCTACCAGTCCCGGCTTGAAATATGTCAGGAAATTCATAGATGAATATCCTCATGTGGGGCTGTTTATCGGGGGATCCACCTTTAAAGAATATTTTGAAGGGAAAGAAGTTTCACCGACTGCCCGCAAGTTCATAGATGCGGATGCATATTATGACGCATATAATACCGTATTTTTCATTGATTCATCCAATCAGTTTGAGGTTTACCATAAGTCAAAACTTACTCCCGGTGTTGAAAAAATGCCCTTTCCTCAATATTTCAAATTCCTGGAAAATTATGCCATTGACCTTGGCGGGACTGTAGGCAGCCTCGGAACCGATGAAGAGAGGAAGGTTTTTATCACGCAGGATGGTTCACTCAAAGTGGCAGCGGTGATCTGTTATGAATCTATTTATGGTGGGTTTATCGGGCGCTTTGCAAGAAACGGTGCAGAGCTGATCTTCATTGTCACCAATGATGGCTGGTGGGGGAATACCCCCGGGCACCGACAGCATTTTATCTATTCACGCCTGCGTGCTGTTGAAACCCGCCGTAGTATAGCACGTTCAGCCAACACAGGTATTTCAGCCTTTATCAATCAAAGAGGGGATATTCTTCAGCAATCCGGATATTGGGTGCCTGCTGTCATGAAACAAAGCATCAATGCCAATGACCGGATCACCTTTTATTCAATGTACGGAGATTATCTTGCCCGGATCGCAGCATTTGTATCAATGATGCTCTTGCTGATCACCATTAGCATGGTCTTACGGAAGCGGGGGATCAGGCGGGTTTCCTGATAATGTCCTGCATTCCTGTATTTGTGATTTCTAATATCCTGTGACGATCAGTTTTCCTGCAGTAAAAATGCCTGGTTCAGAAACTACCCTGTAATAATAAATGCCTGCATGCAGATCACTGAGCCGGTATTGATCTGTAAGGGTAAAGGAAACAGTTTCAGCACCTGCTGAATTATAGATATACACAGATACATCCTGCCCATATAGGTTTATAAACGTCACTGTTCCGAATGAAGGGTTGGGATAAACTTTTACGATCTCATGATTGATCTCCGGCTCACCCATCCCCAGGCTTTCGCAGGTGAAAGGAATGAGCTTGTTCCAGTTCCCGAAATTCAGAAATTCTTTATCCTTTGCAATGAAGTGATAGGGAGTTTCACCATCCGTAGGCAGCGGACCGATGCTTAACGGAAGCTGGCTATAGTCATAGGAGCCGTAATCCTGGCCGTTTCCAATTATTTTGAAGCCCTGGCTGCCGCCATTGCTAACTTCAAAGTTCAGCTGAAGCTCATACATTTCATTTTCGCATGAGATCACCTCTGTTGTGAAATTAGGAAAAGCAGTTTCTCCCTCGCAGCTTACCGGGTCGATGACCGTGAAATTGCTGCAATCATCATATACAGCATCTGAAACACCAAATTCATAAGCTGTTACTCCATCACCCAGCAGCGGTCCGATCTCTACCGGCAGGTTGGCATAAAGAAATGTTCCGTAAAATACTCCATTACCCTGCACGGTAAATTCATCGCTGGTATTGGCATATTCGAAATCAAGCAGCACCATGAACTCATTTTCTTCATTACATGGGAGGATGGTCACATCGATGTCTCCTATTACACAATCACCGCTGCCGCAGTTGATCGGGCCTAAGTTTGCATCTTCTAAACAATCGTCATACACCAGGTCAGTAACATAGAAGTGATATACGGTGGTTCCGTCACCGGCAAAAGGGCCAACACTTTCCAGGGGAAGATCATCATAAGCGTAAGTTCCATACAGATCATAATTCACATAAAGGGCAAATCCTGTGTCGCTGACATTTTCGTATTCAAAGTCTATATAAACATTGAACATACCTTCTTCACAGGGATGGTCATCCACGATCAGGTCCCAGATATTACACGGTCCGCCAAAACATTCAATAATTCCAAGTTCGGCAAAATTGCTGCAATCAGGGAATTGAATATCCCGGACCACGAATTCGTAAAATGTTATTCCATCACCTTCCAGGTCATTGATGACGATGGGAAGTGCTGAATATTCAAAGTTTCCGTAGGTGACGCCATTACCTTCTACTGTAAACCCCTCATTTCCCGTGTCTTCATAATCAAAATCCAGGAATACATCGAAAAATCCGAGTTCATCACAAGGAGTTGGTATTACTTCAATATCACCAATGGCACATTGAGACAACAGGCTGGTGTTCATCCCGAAAATAAAGGATAAAAGAAAGATCAAGGATAAGATTTTTCCGTTTTGAGAAAGTACAGATAAGTTCATGATCACAGTTTTTGGTTAGAAAATCATGGTGCTATGATAGCAAAGCTAACATAAATATAGACAAGAAACTACATGAGAAGTTGCCTGACACTCAACACCCAACACCCAAAACTCAACACCTTTACTCATTTTTCAACACATCAACAGGATTGCTCCCGGCCAGTTGGATGGCCTGGAAGATAACGGTAAGCAATGAAAGCCCAAGCGTGATCAGCAAAGTGAACACGAAAACTGTAACACTGATCTCGGTGCGATACGCAAAGTTCTGTAGCCAGGAATCCATGGCCCACCATGAGAAGGGCAGGGCAATGATGTTGGCCAGTAGCACCCATTTTAAGAAATCCGTCGTCAGTTTTATGGTAATGCTGCTGTTGCTTGCTCCGAATACTTTTCGTATGCCTACTTCCTTGCTTCGCTGTCCGGTAGAATAAGAGGCCAGGCCAAGCAAACCCATGCAAGCTACAATGATGGCAAGTATGGCGAAGTAAATGAAGATCTGCCTCAGCCCTGAGACCTCCCCGTAAGCCTCCTCTACATATTGTTCCATTGTAAAGTACTCGAACGACTCATCAGGAAATATTTCAGCCCATGCTTCTTCAATCTTGTCCAGCGTTTTATTTTCATCAGTAGCGTGAAGTTTCACCGACAAATGATAAAATCCGTTCCAGGGACTTTGAGTGATCAACATGGCTTTGAGATCTTCGTTTAGCGGGGCAAAATGAAAGTCCTGCACCACGCCAATCACTTTCATTGCGATCCCGCGCTGAATGGTCTTGCCAACAGGCTTTTCCCATCCCAGTTGCCGGGCCAGGGTTTCATTGATCAGGATATTTGCAGAATCAATGCCGGCTTCCTTACTGAAGCCGTCACCCTGTATTACCGGTATCGACATAAGATCAAGATAGTCGTCATCCACATCCATCACATGGATCATAATGGGCTCTTTCATACCCTCCGGAAGATAACCGTTCATGGTCAGGCTGCGGCCCGGTATACCTGTAGATGCCCCGCAAGCTTTCACTCCAGCGATACTACTGATCTTTTCTTTTAGTATTTCATATGAAGTCCGGGCGTTTTCTGTTGTCATGGAAATGACGGCAACGTTCTCCTTGTCAAATCCCAGTTGTTTGGTTTGCAGATATCGTATCTGGGATTGTATCACAAGAGTCCCGAAAATAAGAAAAGCCGATATCAGGAATTGTAGCACAACCAAAATATTTCGGAAGACAGGCTTCCCTTTATGTTGCACAAAATTTCCTTTAATGACCCTGACAACCTGGAAGCGTGACATAAAGAAGGCCGGATAGCTGCCGGCAAGGATCCCCGTAAACACTACCATTGCAACAAAAATGGCCATCATTATGATGCCGGGTTGTTGATATAAATGCAGCTCCCTGCCAATCACCATGTTAAATGCAGGTTGAAAGGCCTCAATGAGAATAAGTGCCAGCGTAAGTGCTATTATGCTTGTAAGAACTGACTCTCCCATGAACTGCCAGATGATGGTTTGCCGGTTTGCACCGGCTACTTTTCTAATGCCGACTTCTTTTGCCCTTCTGATAGAACGGGCAGTAGACAGGTTCATGAAATTGAAACATGCAATAAGCAGAATTAAAAATGCAATGCTGGAGAATACAAACAAATTGGTGAGCCTGCCCTTCCCTTCCAGTCCATAATCCCTTCCCGAATACAGATGAATCTCATTAAGAGGTTGCAGAATGAGGCTTAGAACAAAACCATGCTGCCGGTATTTATAATTAATATGCTTTTCCATGAAGTCTTCAAAACCCGGCTGCATTTGAACAGGTCCTGTCCCCTTTGCCAATAAGATATATGCTGAATAATTCCATCCCCCGTCCCAATCGAGATGCATATCAGGCATCTGATAAAGGCTTGAAAAAGAGATCATGGCATCGAGTTGTATGCTGGAGTTTTCCGGCAGATCTGCTACCACTCCTGTTACCATCAGTTGCTCTTCACCATTATAGCCAATC
>JAIOSQ010000335.1 GCA_021107535.1 Bacteroidales bacterium
ATTTCAAAGCCTATACCATCAAATTTACCAGGGATGCCGAAATGGACATAGACAATGACGTTTCTAAAAGTTTTCTTGAATTGATGAGCGAAAGCGTGAAACGACGAAAGAAGGGTGAGCCGGTCAGGTTTGTGTATGATAAAAAGATCCCGGCAGCGCTCTTAAAGCTACTGATGAAGAAATTCAATATCTCCAGGCGTGATAATATCCGTGCCGGGGGCCGCTACCATAATTTTAAGGATTTTATGGGATTTCCGGATCTGAGCCGGAGTGAACTAAAATATCCTCCTTCCCCACCCCTGTTGCATAAAGACCTTCTTTCAAACAAGAGCATCATTGATGTGATCAGGGAAAAGGACATCATGCTCCATTATCCTTACCAATCCTTCCATTATATCATCGACCTGCTGAGGGAGGCCTCCATCGACCCGCTGGTGCGGGCCATCAAGATGACCTTCTATCGCGCCGCCAAAGGATCCGGTGTGATGAATGCACTGATCAATGCAGCAAGGAACGGCAAGCAGGTGACCGTATTCATGGAACTTCAGGCACGTTTTGATGAAGAAGCCAACATATACTGGACCAACCGCCTGCAGGAAGAAGGGGTGAAGATCATCCAGACCATCCCCGGCTTTAAGGTCCATAGCAAGCTGATACAGATCAGGAGAAAAGAAAATGGCGAAAATGTTTATTATGCCAATATCAGCACCGGGAACTTTAATGAATCTACTGCAAAGGTTTATGCCGACGACAGCCTGCTCACAAGTAACCAGGCCATCACCACAGAGGTGAACGAGGTCTTTCACCTCTTCGAATCAAAGTTCATCATGCCGACCTTTGAAAACCTGATCGTTGCCCCTTTTAACATCAGGGATTTCTTTATGGAGATGCTGGACAGGGAAATTACCAATGCCAAGGCAGGCAAAGAGGCGTGGGCCATCCTGAAAATGAACAGCATTTCAGACAAGAAGATCACCCGTAAACTTTATGAGGCCAGAGAGGCCGGGGTGAAACTGCAGATGATCATCAGGGGTATTTCTATCCTTGTACCTGACTTGCCCGGAGCCAGCGATAATATTGAAGCCTTCAGCATCGTCGACAAATACCTGGAGCACTCCAGGGTGTTCGTTTTCTGTAACGGAGGCGATAATAAATTCTATATTGCCTCTGCCGACTGGATGCCACGTAATTTCGACCACAGGGTGGAAGTCGTCTGCCCTGTCCTGGATGAAGAGATCAAAAAAGAGCTGATGGACATGCTGCAGATACAACTCCGTGACAACACCCAGGCACGCTATCTGGGTAAAGACAACATGAACCAGTACCGTAAAACTGACGATACCATCCCGCATCGGGCACAGTTTGAGATTTATGATTACTTCAAAGCGAAGCTTTGAAAAGGTTTTGGGTGTTGGGGGTTGAGTTTTGGGTTGGTGTTAGGTGTAAGGTGATGAGTGATGGGCGGTGGGTTGGTTCCAAATTCCAGGTATTTAGTGCTAAGTAGGATCATTACAAGGACTCTGTTTCTTGTTGGCATAATTCTTGTAAAAATTGATTTAAATCAGTTAAATATCTCACGATAACAACCGGGAATCATGAAAACACTGCTAGTTACTTGCTCTATGGTTCTATTGTTCAGCATTTACAGCAATGCTCAGAACGAAGAAATGAATTGGAGAGAGATTCCTTGTAATGATTCAACCGAATATACTGTTACAGATTATCCGGTTAGACTGACCAACAATAAAAAAGACCTCCAAAAGTCACTTGCTGAAGCTGTATTAATTTATCCTGAAGACAAATTCCTTTCTGACTCTTACACCTTTTCCGTCAAGGTTGATTGTAATGGAAATGCGCTTGAAGCAACGCTCTTGAAATCGAATGGTTCAAACAAATTAAAAAAAAGACTGGAAAAACAAATATTAGAAGAGTGCATCTGGATGCCTGCAATTCATATGGACTTACGTGTTAGATCATTTTATTTAATGTATGTAATTGTGGAAAACGGAAAATGCAAAATTATTGAAATAAAAAAACCTAATCCTCCACTCATCGAGATGTAATATAAATTATGAATTATTAAAATGCTCCCCAACCCTCTGCATGTGTACCACTTCATTTAATTTAATGTTTCCGGAGGAAGAGAGATGATTATTTTGCTTTCCACCCTGGTATAAAACCCGGGGCTTTTGGATAACCACTACGCGGTAAATATTATTTCGTGCAATTATCCGGCTACAGCTAAAGAACCGCTACACGGTTCGATATCGATTAATCCATATTGCTTCAAGCCCCAAGCCGAATTTTCCTCAAAACATACTACCTCTGACAGAATACCGTTCATATAACAAGAGAACGAGTAAATCCATGCCTTCATGACACGATTAAGAAGCATGATTATAATATTATCCAATAATCTATCTCGATATATTCTCATTTCATCCTTTATATTTTTAAAAAGCTTATGAAAAAGGTCCTGATCATTTCAGTTTTATTGCTTTCAATTATCGCTTGCACCAACAAATCCGAATCATTCGAATTTACAATCAAAGGCAAGGTCATAGGAAAAGATGCAGGTGAAATATGCTTTGTGGAATCGTGGAGAGATGGAGATGACGTAATCATTCAATATGATAATGGATCATTTGAATATGAAGGAACTTCCTTATGCCTGTATTCTTCATTTCTTGCATTTTGTGATGCCGAGGAGGAACAATTTTATCCTATTGTTGTAGAACCCGGAGATATTGAAGTAGAACTATATGCGGCTTCGCTATTAAGGAAATCGAAGACGACAAAGGGCGAAAATAGTATCGCTTTACAACGGGCAATAAGTACCTATGTCAGATACTTCGACGCCGGAGTAGATGAGAAAGCTTTACCCGATAGTATTGCCAGTTTGGTTCAAAAAAACAGAAATAATTATGCCAGTATCCTCATGTTAAACACGATGGGAAGATTCTGGCCTTTGCTCGAACCTGATGAGCTTGGGGCATTTTTAGAAGAGGTTGAAAACCCTATGTTTCGGCAATCAAGAGATTTTCGTGAGTTATACTCTTTCTGGCTATCAAAAAAGGATTCCGTAAATGAGATCAATCATAAGGCAGAAAACTTTGAATTGGCCGATATTAATGGAAATCTTATCTCTTTTAATGAGGTCTCATCAGGTAAAGTAACCTTCGTTGAAAAGTCAGGATCATGGTGTGGAAATTCAACCCGAAGGACAAGAAACTTTATGCCTGTTTATGAGACATTTAAGAATAAAGGGTTTGAGATCATTACAATTGTATTTGAATCTGATCATGATAGATGGGTGCAATGGGTAAAAGATGAAAATATTCCATGGATTACCCTTATTGAATTAGAAAATGATATTAATAATGAAGTGCTATATAGTGAGTTGCTCTTTTCAGGTGGAAACTACCTGGTGGATAAAGATGGGATTGTAATTGCAAAAGATATATCAGCAGATGAATTAAATAACTTGCTTAAGAAGGAGTTTGAAAGAGATATGCATTAAAGAAAGTTGAGTTTAGAATTAATTTTCTCAAGTAATTTAAAACTTAAAACTCAAAATTTAAAATTCCATTCATAATCCATAATTGAATATTAGCTAACCGCTACACGGTATACAATATGTCGTGCAATTATCCGGCTACAGGTAAAGAACTGCTACGCGGTTCGATAGCGGTTAATTCCCATAGCCCACAGCCCAACGCCCAACGCCACACTCCCCACATCTCATACCTCAAACTTATACCAAAAAGCTTTAATTTTGCACTTCAATTGGCAAAGCTATGATCCGTATCGAAGAAGCATATAAGCTGGTGACAGAAGCTGTGGAGCCTATGGGCACCGAGAAGGTAGATATTAAAGATTCCCTGCATCGCATGCTGGCAGAAGACATCATCTCCGATGTGGATATGCCGCCCTTCAACAAATCTGCCATGGATGGCTATGCCTGTAAGGAAAAAGATCTGGATAAGCCATTGGAGATCATCGAAAGCATCCCGGCGGGGAAAGCTCCTGAAAAGAGGGTGGAAAACGGGCAATGTTCAGAGATCATGACCGGTGCACCGGTGCCGGAAGGGGCCGATTGTGTGATCAAGGTTGAAGATACAATGATCAATGAAGAGGGCATGGTCGTCTTCGCAGGCAAGACAGGCAGCTTGAATATCGCAAATAAAGCAGAAGATGTGGCCAAAGGTGAACTCCTCATCCCGAAAGGCACCTTCCTCGAACCTCAGCATATTGCCATCCTGGCTTCGACAGGCTATGCTTCTCCCCTGCTGGCAAGAAAACCACACGTAGCCATTATCTCCACCGGGGATGAGATCGTGGAACCGGATCAGGAACCCGGGCTTTCAAAGATCCGCAACAGCAATGCATACCAGCTGATGGCACAACTAACAAAATGCGGTGCCATTCCGGAATACATGGGCATCGCCCGCGATGAAAAAGGAGCTACATATGACCTCATCAGCCGCGCTGTAAAAAACCATGAAGTAACCATCCTTACCGGTGGCATCTCCATGGGGCAATACGACTTCATTCCGGAAGTTTTTGAAGAACTGGGGGTAGAAGTATTGTTTAAGACGATTGCCATCCAACCCGGAAAACCAACACTTTTTGGAAAACTCGGTAATAAAAGGATCTTCGGGCTTCCGGGAAACCCCGTATCTGCATTCAACACATTCGAACTCCTGGTACGGCCCTACCTTCGCATGTCGATGGGAGGTGAAAGCGGATGGAAAGTATTGCAGCTACCCATGGGTAAAACTTATTCCCGTAAAAAATCCGAGAGAGACTCTTTTATTCCAGTGAAGATAGAAGATGGAAGAGTTTTCTCTAAAGATTATCATGGCTCTGCCCACATCCAGGCACTCATCGATGCAGACGGTTTCATCATGATACCGATTGGCAGTACAGAACTGAAAGAAGGAGACACTGTAGATGTTAGACAGATATAACAGAAAGATCAATTACCTCAGGGTATCGGTCACTGACCGCTGCAACCTCCGCTGCCATTACTGCATGCCGGAAAGCGGGATCAGGTTAATGGCCCACGAAGATATTTTGAGTTTTGACGAAATTACTGCAGTGGTCACGACTGCTGTTATGCTGGGCGTAGATAAGGTCAGGATCACCGGAGGGGAGCCGCTGGTTAGAAAAAATATTATCGAACTTGTAAAGATGATCGCAGGGGTTGAAGGCATTAAGGACTTGGGGATGACCACCAACGGGACCTTCCTTCCCCGCTTTGCCAAAGAGCTGAAAGCTGCCGGACTGCACAGGGTCAACATCAGTCTGGACACCCTCGATCCGGAAAAATATATGGCCATCACCAGGGTTGGGAAGCTACAGGATGCCCTTGATGGCATCGATGCTGCCATTGAAGCAGGGCTCACACCTGTGAAGATCAACTGTGTGGTAAAAGAAAACGCCACGGAAGCGGAAGCACAAAGGGTAAAAGAATTTGCGGATGATAAAGGGCTGCAGATCCGCTTTATCCCACAGATGGACCTGCATAAGGGCACCTTCGGGGAAGTGATCGGGG
>JAIOSQ010000321.1 GCA_021107535.1 Bacteroidales bacterium
CATCAGAACTTCTTATCCGGCTGGGATGCCTGACGAGGTCGTATCTTTCTTTGTAGCTTTTTGGAGGAGAGCGATCATCTTTTTTTACCATGAGTCTGTTATTAGCTTTTCAAATGACAAAAATAGGACATAAAGGTAAAAAACTTTAGAAATAGGCAAAAAAACGGAAGGAAAATGTGATTGTTTTGGGATGATGATTTAGGTAAGAGATTGATTAGGAGGGTGTGGGGTGTGGGGTGTGGGGTGTGGGGTGTGCGGTGCGGGGTATGCGGTGCGAGGGTGCTTAGCCTAACTTCGTTCAATCTTATACATCGTTCAATCGTTGCCATCGTGCAATTGCTTCGCCATGTTCCTCAGAATGACAATTTTTATTTTCTGACTTTGGTGTTGGGGGTAGCAGAATTTCAAGCAAGGATAAGCTCATATAAAAAAAGCCCCTCATAATGAGGAGCTTCTAAAATTGGGCTTGGCGTACTGGACTATTTATAAATTCTGTTTATCAGTGTATTCAATTGTATTGATTACCCCAGCAGATTGTTTTTGCACGATCTTTTCCAATGCGAATAATCTATGATTTTTTTTCTTCCAGAGATGATTTAGGTTTATTACCTGAGGATCTGAGGTTAGCCAGTTTATTTAAGATGTCAAACCAGAATGGAGCTCCCAATGAGACGGCAAATACTGTTAAAAGCAATCCTCCGATCTTTTTTAAAATATCCCAGAAATTATACAGTTTGATATTTTCGACACTCCAACCAATGGGAATTCCAGTCTGCCTGAGTTCTTTATTTAATTCCTTTAAGGTGTTCAGATTTTCATCGATATTAGCTATGATTACATTCTGCTCTTGTCGTGCAATAGAATCAATAATGGTGGTATCCATTGTAGAAATCCTACTTTCAACGGCAGAATCCTGAACGAATATGTCGACTTTATTTGCAATAGCTTCCCTTGCGTCGGGATTGCCATATAAATAGGAGGCTAGTTTTATTGTATCGGCATTGGTAGCACTTACAAGAATTAATGAGATTATAAAAATCCATATTTGAAGACTTTTTTTATACGATCCGAGTAATCGCTCCTGTGCTTCATCATACCACCTGCCAATCTTTTCTTTTACCTTCTTGAGGTTTTTTGAATCCTCGCTGAGATATTGCAGAAACACTCTTTTCAATCCCGGATTAAGTGACTTCGTTGTTTCAAGGCTATCTTTGAATGAATTGATATCGACAATAGGTTCAGATGAATCGACATCGTTTGAATTGCTTTTTACTACCAGATCTATTAAAACATCAGTAAAAAGCTCTGATGAAATGTAAATAGGTTTTTTATGGGAGTTTTTTGATAATCCTTTGATTATCGGATGATCAAGAATTTCGCTACTCAGCTTTTTCTTCTCATCATTAGTAAATTCATTAAAATTTTCAATAATCCAATTGCGCATTGTCTTACCTCTCAGGTTAGTTATACTAACAATAATTTCCCAAATGGTGGATGCAGCAATACTATAAATCAGGTAAATAAATATTAACCCGATTACAAGATTTAAAAAATCAAGTCCATTCATTTTTTATTGGTTTTTAGTTTCTAATAGAAGATTTCGAGTAAGTGTTCTGTAAATACCATCAAGATATAGACGCCAGTTGTAGTCAACGGGAACAGTTATCATTAATGTGGCGATGATGACGTACCAGTAAGGTGGTCTTGCAGTCTTTGATCTAATCCACCTTTTACTGCGGTTTTTCTACCAACTTGTAAAACTCTATTGTCATAATTCTTCTTTAGGTAGTTATTCAAACCATTTCTTAATTTTATTAAAAAAGGTTTCCTTCACAGTGTAAGATAAAACCCATGCTCCATCGCTATCAGTATATTGGGGAATAAGCTTTTTTGCATTTTCAATCGTTTCTTCGGCTGACTCCATGGAAAAATGTACGCCTCCAGGAACCACTGAACAAACATCTTGACCTTTTTTGCAGTAAACCCTAAGTTTCAAATCATCATAACCTTTCTCCAAAATGTAGTTATTCATTTTAGCGACTTCTTCGTTAACTATGTTTTTATCAATGCTTGCTATAATTGGATAGTAGAGACCATTAGAAGTCAAAAAGAACAAGTAAACGGCTACTGATAAGGAAAGCAGTATGAAAATGACGCTAACAATTTTAATTAATTTACTAAATATCCAACTTTTCGCTCGTTTAGGTTGCTCATGTTCAATAGTAGTTTCTTCTTGAAAAACTCTTAAAGAAGAAGGTTTGGATTCTATTGGGACACTTTTTTTCTTGATAGGTTTAATAGCCCTTTCATCTTTCTTTCCTTTTCTAACAATTGAATAGAGTGTTGCCAATACCAGAATAATGTAGCATAATATTATTGAAATAGATAGGATATAATTATTACCAATAAACTCAAACGCATTTCTGAATTCCTTAATAGTTGTTACCAATAATATGGGAGAAAAAACAAAACCAACAATGTTTTGTGCAGTAAATAATTCATCAAAGGTTGGTTTGTTATATTTTGCTTCTTTTACCATAATATCATGTGTTAGATAATTATCTTTTTATCACCTCAGTTAAAACCAACTCCATCCAATCCTCCACCTACTTTTGACTTAATCTTACTCCTGGTCATGGTACTCAGAATTCTTTTTTGCAGGGTCTTCTATTGTTTATTTAGGGCTATTCGCAAAATAGGCTGCTTTTGTCTCTTCTAACTTTTTCTGATCTTTTTTGGGGATATCAGATAGTTTTTTAAAAGTCTGAGATCTGTTTATTGCCTAAATACTTTTTCGAATTGTAATATTAATTGTTTCTATTTCTCCCACTTGTAACTTTATGCTTTGCTTAGATAAACACATCATATCATTACGTTTTCAGCTTCGAAAGGATTCATTCCCGTCCAGCAGGTAGGCTTCTTCCGCCACTGGTTGGATCAGAATAACAAGCTAGTCAACGTTTTGACAGCATCTTCAGTGTTTAAGTAATAATGACGAGGTCATCAGGCAGGTTCGCAGACTTAGCTGAATGAAAGGAAATATTATCAATAAGTGGATTGATATGCCTTGCCTGGTTTCCCATGTACACAGCAGAGTGAGCAATAGCATAAGCCAGGGTAATTATTTCATCGTTATCCTCATATTTCTCAAAAAAGTTGCAGTCAATATTTGAATATTCGGTGAGCAAAACACTTCTGCCCATCAGAAATGAATTTCCCCTGATATCCATCCTGTATACCCCTTCATCAATTGTGGCAGGGGGGGTGATTAGTTTATCATACGAAGATTGTGAAACGGTATTGATCCTGGTTAGTTTATTGTTTAGTAAATCCAGCTGTGCACAATCGTCATTAACCAAGGGAATGCCTTCATTATTAACCCGATCAAATAACATTTGTCGGATATTTTTATCTATTTTCAGCATTTTATCTGCGAACGTGTTGAGCGTAACTAAGCCATAAATGGAATTGTGTAGTATGCTCATCTTTCCTGTGTTACAGAAAATTGTCAGTGCACAGCCCGTATGCTCCTGCATCGTTGTTTCCCGTATATCTTTAATCTTGTTGAGCACGGTTGATGCTATTTCTTCTTCGGTTCTATCATCGTTCTCAACGAAAACTGCGTCTGCCAAATCATCATAAGCTTGTTTTAGTTCCTCATTCTGCAGCATGGCTGCATTATCTTTGATGGTAATACTAATTTTTTTCCGTTCCTCAAGATTTAGACCAGATATATCGTGAGCCACCGTTATTGCAGTTTTTGTATAATCATGATTCGAATAGTAAATATGCACCTCCCTCAAATATTCACTCTTAATAACCTTTAACATTGGTTGAAATTTACCAATATCCTGATAAACAGTATTGTCTGGAGGCTCGATGTTTTCCCAATGCCTTTCAAACAGGTTGTTTTCCAAATAGATTTTCGTGGCCTCTTTTATAAGGATCAACGGATCAGTTGTATTGTTTGCGTATCCCCAAATGTGGCATCCACTCATTGATACCTCAGCTACCGATTCAATGCTTAAAGCATAAGGTCTGTCCAAATTATCAGACAAACCATCAAACTTACCTGCTGCAATCTCCAGATCTTTAATAATGACAGATGCAAAGCCCTGGAGTAATATTGGAGCGTTTAAGATTACACGTGTGCCCGGGCCACATCCCACAACTTTCAGATGAACGCTTTCACCCTCGCTAGATAATTTAGCCACTAATTCCGCAATAGCTGTAAAACCAAAATCTGTTTCTGATTCCTGCTCACCGGGTAACATACAAAGGCAAATATCTGCCTTGTTTTTTTCTAATAATTCGTAAATAGCCACATCCAATGACGCATATTGCCCACCATTTCCGACAGTCACCCTGCATCCTCCTCCAGATTCTCGATCACACAATTCATCTAAAGCAGCTTGCACAGTTGTAGGAGCATCTTCCCATTTGGTGCAAATACCAGGATCGTACCGAACTTCATCGGCTTTACTTAGGTTTGCCGTGAAGATGATGCACTTGTCTTCAATTCTATTTCCTGCCTTATCAAGTAAATAAGCTTCAACTTTTTGTTCGCCTTGATTACCGATTGTCCATTCATAAGAAGCAATTCCTTTGTCATCCGTCGCCACAAACTCAGTATGTGTTATTGTTTCATCATCTAACACACTAAATTCTATTTGTGCCTTTTGTACAGGCAACGCACCATTGCTAACCCTTACCCTTAGTGGTTCAGGTAGAGGAGCTGTATCCTCCGGCATTGCCTCTTGTCCGTCCCCGCTTACATAATATAGGTTGGTCATTTGTGCTAAAGCGGGGAAATGGTTGCGGCAGTCGTGTACCTCGGCTTCCAGGATTCCAGAATGGGACCATTCAATTATTGCCAGCGGTGCAACATAACGATGTATGCCATGAGGCGGCATCTCTTCCTCTAATTTCCAGGGAACAACCTGGTCGGGAGTTTCGGGACGGGCAGCAATGATCCAGTAGTCGGCTGGTTGATGATGATTTCCTGTTATGGTGATTTCCAGACCAGTATGGCCAAGAGGGACTGGGTCCGCCTCGATATCAATTTTTGGAGATGACGTGAGATCTGCTCCTCTGTTCCACACGCGCATAAATAAGTATGCTGGGACCTCACCTATTTGCCCACTATCCGTGCGATGTGTCCATTCTTTTCCATAGTCCTCTGAAATAGGATCGTCGATAATTATTTCGGAGGTGTCAGGATTGTAGGAAGTTTTTACTTTACTGAATTGGCCGATAAGTCCAGCTGTTTTTTCTCCATTGGTCAACACGGCTGACCATGGGAGTATCTCTACAACCTGGCCTGCCAGGGGCCAGTGATGCTGGTCTTTCGGGGTAGTGATTAATTTAAAGATATTTACTAGTCCTGATCCTATACCTGTCTCTGCACCTACAACCTCTATCCTGTAAAGCGAAGAAGCGTTGTCAAAACCCCAGGTAAACTGATTGTTGCCGGTGAGCTGCACTCTTATGGCCTGGTTTTCGGCTCCCAGGTAACCACCCCCTATTGATGGTGCGCACAGATCATCGGATGCGCCATCTTCCGAATAAGTTACTGTGAGCTTTGTATCGGTAATCAGCTCGTTTTCTTCATTTAATGCTCCTCGATTATTGTCTTCCCACAAATTAATTAACTCCTTCCAGGAATTTATGCAATCTGGATGGCCTGTATCCGTATAAAGTTTTACTTGAGCCATATTACGCATCCTGGTAGCGGTATCGGGTCCTCCCAGTGCTGCCTCGTACAATTCAGCATCCTCCACCGCGGTTACCGGTTGCTGCCAGGCCACAAGGTAGACCAGGTCATATCGTTTCTCACCTGTGGTTATAGCTGGTATGGCATAGCCGCTGGTGTCCTTCTCCAACCAGTCTTTTTGTGTCCGGAAGGTTTGCGGGTTATCATTTTGATCAGGATTCATTTCCAACCGTAAGCCACCAAGGTAATAGACGCCCGACAGGATGTCAAAATCAATCACATTCCCAGTCGTAGGCACTGAATCTTTTCCTATCTTGAATCCTTCATTGGGAGAACCGTGTCGTCCAATTACATCTCTATTCGTCCCTCGTACTATTTCTGAGTGGATCCTTTCATTTTCGTTCCAGTCGTCATCAGTCAACACGCGGCCCTGTTGCATTCGCACGCTGCGGTAGTTTTTTTTCTTATCGAAAATATTCCTTGAAATATCTGAAGTAGCCATAGGTGCAAGAATTACGTTTCGTGAATAAATAAGGGAATCAAGCCAAAGGGCATATACTCTTCGACCTTCGTTTGTAAATTGTCCATTTTTATGGGATTGATAAGGCTGCTGAAGGCGCCCATCTCGGAGCCTGTCTCGGCACCCCTCATGATTTCAATTGGTGCCACCTCGGTGATCTGCGCATATCCAGGCTGTCCGAATCGTTTTGATGTAAACCAGTAGTTCGTATCACCAGAAAACAGATAAGACTCATAAGGTTTTGGTAAACGGCTGTCTTCGGGTGCAGCACTGAACCTGAAACAACCGTTTTGCGTATCTGCGACGGTTGAGGTTTTGGTGAAAATAGTCTCCGACGCATTCAGCCGAAGTGCTTCAATACCACCAAACATGGTTGCTCTTTCTATTTCTACAGTTCCATTTATTGCTTTTAAGGCCAATAATCCTTCTTCAATGGATTGGATAATAGCATCGTAAATCTTAATGTTTTCCACCAGACCTCCATTCCTGCAATATATGGGAGCGGTAATGGAAGAATCAATGACCAGTGTTTCGATGTGCCCTTCAATGACAAGTGGCAAAGGATAAATCACATTGCCCAGCAGGTCTGTATCTCCACCAGGATCTAGTGTGCAATGTTTAATCACCACACATTCGAAGTCACCCCTAAGGATCAACTCCTGTTCACCAGTGCTTCCCAACCAAAGACCATTTAAGCAAAGTGTTGCGTCCGCAGTTCCACCCTCCAATATCCAGGGGGCATCAAGACGTATATAGGGACGCTTTGAGTTTGCTGCCTGGAGTGTCAGATTACTGATGATTACATGATCTTTATCAGGCCAGTACGTTTTGTTATCCTCAATCTGTGCAACGCAATCATCCTCCCAATCATCAGAAGGTATGTCTTTACCGCCAGAGAGGCTTGTATCCGGATCCTGCTCAAGGCTCTGCTCTCTTTCATAAGCGCCTGCTCCGATATTACCGGAAAACCCGTAATGGTAGGTAACTGATATTTCACTGCTGGACATATCATCCTTGAATAATAACCGCCCATTTTCTGGATCGATAATTAGCATTTTTTCTTCCGGAGCATTGTTAGCCCAGGTGTTGAGGTTACCTGAACTGGTTTTATCGGTGGAAAATAGTTCAGATGAGGTAATATTCTTTACAGCAATCGCATAACTGTCATTGTTCACTAAACCAGCATCCTGCGAATAGTCGGGTAGGAGCGCTTTTTTACCACATTGATCTGTTAACGCATAACCTAACAGTGGCAGAAGGATTTCAGTTTCTTTGATCTCATCATATTTAAACAATGTCTGCAAAGTGAATTTCAACCTGCTGTAATTGTAAAAAAGAACATTGCTGATGGTGCGAAGATCATTTGCAGCATGCTCGTCGTAGAGTTCATGGTCATCCACCAGCTTTTGAATAATAGATTCCGTAATCATGTACTCAGCATGTCCTAGCAACCTGCACCTGATGGGCAAGGGGAGTTCCCATTCATAAGCACTCCGCCATTCATCCCAGTCGTCGGGCCTGTCACGCTGAGCAAACAGGGGTATATCGCGGCCGGATGGATCGAATCCATACTTCAGGCCATCGCCATAGTCAAATGGATCAACATCCTCCACCCTGAAGGAGGTTAACCTGTAAAGATAAAAAGCCAGTTTAGGTATGCCGAAAAGGCCATCAGTGCCTTTTTGTTGCCTGACATCCGCTGTGTAATAAAATTCATCAAAAGGACTGATCGTAAGTTCACTGCCCTGTTGCTGACGTATATCCGCCCATCCTCCCGGTAATGTTTTGGTGTGCATCCCGCTTAACACAGCAGGGAATGGATCAAGACCATGCCTGCTTCTTCCAAGGCGTTTAAATTTTTCAACAGCAACTCCTTCCCATCCGGTTATATCGCTGATCAATTCTTCCAGCACCCTTAATGTTCCCTTACGGCGCCGGTAATAAATCGTCTTGGCAACATCAATCCTTCTGCCGCGTTTATTCAGATCCGACAGCAATCTTGTCCCCACCAGATCAGCAATATAAGGCACGGCCCATTCACAACACAGATCAATAAACTGGTCATCCCACAGCCTGTCGTGACTGCGCCTCAGAATTGCCGCCTGTTCTGCAAACAATAAAACAAAGGACCGGAGAACATCTTTATTTGGATTTGTATCCAGGCCATCCTCATGTCGGTATATTGCAGGGATCATTTCCCACAACTTTTCTGCAAAATATGTTTCGAAATTATCGTTTGCCATTATTATTCATAATCACTGTATGAACTGAGTTCGAAGTTTCCATTTTCAAAATCAAAATATTTGCCTGCACCCGGACTCAGAGCGGTTTTATAAAAAAAGTTTCCATTGATTGAAATATTCCGAACTGACAGTACACCCTGTACTTCATGTATGGATTTAAAGATGCTGCTTCTAAACAGTGGGCCACCTATTGATACATTTTCCGGAATGAGTATTCCCGTTGTTGTATTGAATAACTGGTCCTGAATTTCTTCAAGAACACTGTTTTCATCATAGTCCTGGCTGATTTTAACATCAATTGCGAGATCCGCCTCACTGCCTTCAGCAAGTTCAACATTAAATAAGGTGGTAGGATCGGACAGATCATGAAGCATTTCGGAGATCGAGGATTCAATGCCGGCTTCACCAACATAATATACATGAACCATCGTATTTTGCTTATCACCGTGCCATCTCCATTCAACCTGTGCATTTCTTAGTCCCGGAACAGATAATACGACTGCCTCCATATCTTTTATTGATACTGCGCGGTTCATGATAAGGACAGAATCAGGACCATGTTCGCGTATTTCGCTTTCTTCATCAGCATCAGCACCTCCGGATGCTGCGATATGATTTTTAATGCTTTTTAGTCCTTTGACCGGTTTTGCTACCTGGGTGATGGACCCAGCAGGTGGGCTTGCACTGCCGGCACCATAACGGTAATTGGCAACTATGTTACTAATTCCGCTTGGTAGTCTTTTTCCCCTGATCCCATCCCCAAATGTTATAAACGTTTCTCCATCATCATCCTGGCGTACAATATAAACCGTATCATTCTCTGTTTTACCGTAAAAAAATTCTACTTCCTGCCAGAGAATATTATCGACATAAATACTTACGGTATTGGCTACCCCCTGGCTGTTATTTGTGTTAGATGAAAGGAAATAGGTTAAGGGTTTTTTCTTAAGCTTGAAGGTCTGGTTAGCAATCGAAGCATCACCATTTCCCAGTATTTCCCCATTTACGGTTTCGCCACGGCTGGCTTCAATGATATTGCCATAAGCTTCGACAGGAGTATATAATGAATCATCCCAATTGTCACCACTATAAAGAATTTCCTTTGTATCATAATCTAAACTACCGCTTATCTTTACTGCTTCCTGGTTTTTATCTTCAAGGATGAAAGCCCCGGGAATAAAAGAATCTATGGGTTCTTCAACAGTACCATCTAAAAGCAATTCATCTGTATTACTTAAGGTTGCGTTAGGTTCATCAACCACTTTTCCTGCCTTCACCATTCCATAATAAGCAACTATCGAATCCCGATCACTGTTACTCCATTCATCAGTGCTGCTTGGCCTATTCGCATTGTTAAGCCCTGCATCAAGTGTTATCTCTGTCACCGGCACTTCAATTCCTGCTATCTCATATTCTACGTTATTAATTACAATTGAATTTTCTGAACTGGCAGGCCGTAAGACATCCTCGACATTAGTAATAAGAAACCAACGATACTCATTATTTAAAGCTACTATAACATGATCACCAGGTTTAATATCGTGGTAAAGGGCATCGAGTACTAGATGCTTCTTATTTGTAGAAACTGATAAATGATCACTACCCAGTGTCCATAATGAAACTGATTGGGTGGGTGTGTATAGTTTTAAATTAGAAAGCTGTGTTTTCGTGGTTAAATTAAGTTGTGACTCAAAGTTGATTTTGGTATAACTTTCATTGTCTTTACCCGTATATGTCTCTATACTTTGAACAGGTAATGCCTGGTTTTGCTTTTTCTTATTTGTATTTTCAATAAATACTATTGATCCTTCTTCGAGCTCTATTTGAGGTTCTATTAAGAGAAATGATGGATTGTTTTCGGCAATTTTTTCCGGATAAATCGGTTGAACAGGCCAATTGTTTGTAAAAGGGTGGATGATCGTACTCTGCTCCAATTCAAAAACCTGCGGAGGTTCATCCTCAAATGCTCCTGAGCGAAAGGCCGTACCTTCAGGGAGTTCAACTTCCTGTCTTCCGTCAGCAAAAGCGGAAAGGAATACGGATGCTCCAACAGCAGGTTTAGGAAGATAGCCCAATAATGCAACTAGCTTTCGCAGGGATGGCCTCCGGCGGGCAGTCCGCAAATAACTTTCATGGGCAATTATTTCATCATAAAATGATAAAGAATCACAGATGTATGCCCACATTTCAAGCAACATAACTCCCAGGTCATCCTGGTCTTTCGGATGCCAGTAAAACAATGCAAGTTTGTCATTTATTCCGGCCAGCATAGCCCTGCGAAAATCAGGAAAAGTGGCTATCTGCCTCGGGATGTGACTTAATCCCGCATGGATTTTTAACTTCTCAGGATGAACAAACTGGTCACAGGGGCAACCATTTTGTGCATTGTTGAAATATTTATCACAACAACTGCTCATGCTCCTCCTTTCATAATTAATCTTACTGTTCCCTGTTCAGGATGCAAAGGATCGTTTTGAATACGGATAATGGAATATTCACCCGGATCATATACAAGATCGGTAAACGGTTTCTGTTTAAACCACTCTTTCCGTTCAATACAGATACGTTCAATTGCTTTCACTCCTTCAATGGATTGGATCGCTGCTTCCAGGGAAGAACGTTCAAGGGTAGTACCGAATGCAAAATTGTCGGGTGAAAAGTACCCTGTGTCACTGCCTGCGGTCCCAAACAAAATATCAAGGACTCTTTCTTTAACTTCACCGGTATAGGCATCCTCTGCTACACAGATAGTTATTTCAAGGTTCAGGTCGGCATACACAGGATCTTTTACATTTGTTTCCCTGCCTGCCTGCCTGAAACGGTCTAACTGGTTGTTCAGGTCAGTGATATTTTCTTGACTTAAGGTTACCTCTCCAACCGGATCAGGTGTTACAAAAACGGAAAGCCAGCTGCCTGTCCACCGTAAGGATGCACCTGCATTCTGCACCCAGGACAATCGTTCAGCCGCTTCTGCATAATCCTCCGGGCGGACGGCGCGGTAAGTTATGGACCTGAATGCTTCAGGAGCTAATTGCCGCACTTCATCCACTGTTTCCGGATCCTGGCCATTAGTTGCAGGCAAAGGATTGCTCACTGAGTCAATGAATCCACTGGGATTTTCAGTTGAATATATTAATTCATCTTCAATATTGGTTAAAGTATCAGCAGCAACGTTGCTGGCTTTTCCACCCCCAAGACGATATTCTGCACGAAAAACAGTTCCAATATTGGGAATCATGCCAAATTCCCCATCACCAAACCGGATGGTCAGGCCTTCGTTTGCTGCATAGTCATAGTGTATAATTTCAGTTCCATCCCGCCGGTATTTTACTATTGGGTTCCAGCTGCCGTCGTCCAGTACAAAATCTTTGTCCTGTGAATTGGAAGAATTAGTGCCGACTAGTGACCGGCGACATTCCCAGGAATCTTTATCAGCCCATTCTGTTCCATCATGTTCCACTTCAACCATCCAGATCTCGGGACAAGGGTTATATGTCTCATCTTCCAGCCAGGCCAGCGGTGACTTGTCAGAGTCTTTCAGCGTGTGTAAGTATACATGTGTATGATCATGTCCGGTTCGTTCAATTGCATTTTCAACGTTATCTTGTTCAGAATCCGGTACGACGGGGTTATCAGGATCTTCTCCTGTTACAAAAAACTGTTCATATCTTTTGCCGGCTGTAACCGGCACCATGTTGCATCGCACTTCAAAACCCTGGTTTAAATCCATTTCGAATGGAAGTTCCTGCTCCTGTTCCCATCTGATATACGTTATGGGGTCGCCCAGAATACTATCCGTTTTTTCTTTCACCTCAACAATCCGGATCATATGCCTTCTGGCAGGAATAGATGGGTCTGATGGAGTGGTCTTCAGAAGAGCCCATTTCCCGGGGGCATTGTTCTCTGGTATGTCGTCAAAAGGAGTCAGATATGACTCATAGCTCCCCTTGATATACATTTCTGTTGTCCCTGCAAATAAGCAGGTATCATCTTCGTCCCAGATATACGGCTCCAAAGAGTTTATCTCTGAATTAACACGATATTCATTAGGATTGCCGGTTGAATCAAGGTCGAAAAGCCCTTTACCGATCTCGAAATCGATTCTCTGTCCATTATCGCCCAGGGCCCAAACAGCCGTTCCTGCTGGAATATCTCCACTTTGACCAGAGGTTACAGTGATGTCTAACCATGAACTTGCAGCAAGCCCGTCATGCACCAAATAATCCACAAGGAGGGCATGCTTCCTGTAAGAGCGGCGCTGGCTGGCAGTTTCAAGGTAAGCTTCCCGCGCAATCCTGTCCTGGTAATAGGCCATTTCATCACCCAGGGCTGCCATTACTTCGAGCAACATTACACCCATATCTGCCTCATTACGTTCTTTCCATCCGGGATAATGAAAAGAGGCGAATTCAAACAGGGCATTGCGGAAACTCCAAAAGTCGCGCGCATTATAGTCTATTGGAAAATCAACATCTTCTTCAGGAGGGCATTCATGATCCGCGGGTTTGCAGTCAAGATCATTTGGACAATTGGCTTTGAAAGTGAATAATATGTTGTTATAATACGCATCAATTCGGTCATCATCAATATAAATGTGGTGATGAGTAAAATCGCCTGGATACCTGGCTTTTAATCGAAGCACAGAACGACCATCAATCTCTTCCCAACTTTTGATGTCAACCGGTATAGATGGTACATTACTTTTCGAAACACTGTAAATATGTATCTGGTCTGCAGTAAGCGAATCTACCAAAGATTGTTCAGGTGGGCAAAGTAAGTATACATCGAGTTTGACCTGATTTTCATGGACATACACAAAATCAAGGCCTGTAACCTTGTCCTGGTTCAGTAATTCCTGTAGCCGATCAGGTGCGCCACTCATAAATTGACCTCCAGGTTAAGATATTTACGTTCCCTGTTCATTCTAAGAATATAAACCAGCTGGATTTCAAGTTTTTCATCAATCGGTGTGGCTTTTACTTCCTGTACTTCGATCAACTCATTCAGCCATTTTTGGAGTGCCTGCAGGATGGAAATCTGCAAAAGACTGGCAGTTAATTCGCTGTTTGGTGCAAATATCATCCGCTTAATCCCGCAACCGAAATCAGGCCTGTTGATCCGCTCGCCGGGATTGGTAAAAAGGACCTGTATTATCAACTGTTTGACATGCTCATCATAGTTATTTTCTTCAGCCAGCTGACCTAGCCCTTTATCAATTCCGAGGGGGTAGTATATATTTTTATTCAGGTAATCCACTGATTTCAATCTACTTGCTGAGCTATAATATCAAAGTACTATCCGTGTCTATGGTAACTTCAGATACGTGATCATGTGTGTCTGTTTCTTTAACCGGATGGGTATGATCTATAATTACTTCCCACCAATTCGTACCATCGGAAAGCTCTTCACTTTTTGCAATTTTATGTTTATGAAGCGCTGAAGGATCATCTCCACCTGATGAACTACGCTCAGGTTTAACAGTTACCTTAACAGCTTCTGCTTTATCGGATAAATGTTTCACAACTCCTTGTGAAATCGCAATAAACATCATTCTTAAATGTTTACTGGTTTTGGGTTCGTCTGTTGCCATAATGACAGGCCAGATCGCTTTAAATGCATCTTCCATGGCCTTGGCCATACTGCCATTAAAGTCATCTATCGTTCCTGGTTTTAATGTGATTTCTGTTGCCATAATGATGTGCTATCCTGATTTTACTTTCAATGAGATTAAGCTGGGAGTCGGGGGTGTAAAAGGCGGTACTGGTGGTGCCGGTGTGACTGGTAGAACTCCCAGTGCCAATTCACCTGGATGCAAATGACTGTTGTAGAGGGAAACCAATTGGTTCAAATAGGTCATCAATTCATCCCCGAATACAACCGGGTGGGTTGCATTCTCAACCAGTTCGATCTGGGGAGCTTCTACTACTACTTTAATATTTCCTTTTATATAGATCTTCCCCTGCTGCACCTCTATTTTCATGATATTGGATCCATTTTCATCACTTAAGGTAATTTCCTGGCCATCGTCATCCATGGTGACCATCAATCCCGATTCACTGCGAATAATTTTAAGGGAAGGAGTTGCAGTGGTGCCTTCATGGTTTTCAGGTATTTCATCATCAGCCCAGAAACAACCACTCCAGATCGGGTAGGAAGGATCTCCGGCTTCAAATTCTACCCAGACACC
>JAIOSQ010000248.1 GCA_021107535.1 Bacteroidales bacterium
TACTGAGTTTTACATAGGGAAGCATAAATATGATATTTAATGCTTAGTTATACACATTTCATCAATGGGTAAGCAGTTATTAATTTGGTTCTCCAACAAATACAAGAATCACTCAAACCTCCTTGGGAATAAAATTCCTAAGTTGATTATCAGGTCGGATTTTGTGTTTTATGGGCAGCAACCTCCTGGAAGAAGTCCTCCTTTCAACTCTATAAATATCAGTTAATCGAGTAAAGGAGTTAAAAAAAAGTGGATCAATGGAAGGGCATGTCATCCTCAGACATAAGGAAAGATCAAGCGGTATCATCGCACAATTAAGAATGTTATCAAACTTGACAATTACTAGTCGCTGGAGAAGTTTGAATATGCAATGGCTGATTTTGTAGATTATTATAATAACCATCGTTATCAAGAGTCATTTAAAAACCTGACACCGGCAGATGTATACTTTTGAAGAGGGGAGAAAATATTAAGAGAAAGGGCTTTGAGCAAACGGGAAACAATGAAGAAAAGAAGAGCTAATTATTAATGAGAAAACACACGGAATTAATCTTAGTATAAATGGTGATTATTATGTGGAAGTTGATCAGAAAACAGATTTAGATTATATTATGGTTCTAATTAAACAATCTTACAGATTGACATTTTAAACTATAGTCCCTGAGGATTATTGATAACTTCCACAATTACATCTGAAATCTTACGGAATCTTTTTGGTTTGTATGTTCTTCACGGATCTTTCCCTTCTTAAAATTCAACTGTAAGATCTGAAAAATCTACGTTTAACCCCTTAAATGTAATCTTGCGTTTGTTAATTACAAATTTATTTAATCTTTCTTTTCTTTTATTGCCTTTTTCAATATTGAAAATACAATTGACGGGGTAAAAGATTTCCTCATTTTGGTTCTGTAACCATTGTCATTAAGATAGGAAGAAATACGTCTATAACCCATTTTAGGTGTCAATGAATTGGTATATAGATCAACCACAATTTCATATAATTCTTGTTGATAGTTATTGTAATTTGACTCCCATAAAGAGGAGGCAACCAATTGAATATCAATAATAATTATGAGAATATTGATGTTATGAAAAGAGTTCGTATCAGTTACTCTACCGTAACGGATTTTGCAAGGTTACGCGGCTGATCAATATTACAGCCCCTCATCACCCCAATATGGTATGAAAGCAATTGCAGGGGGATGGTTGCCAGCAGTGGGGTAAGGAATTCTTCGGTTTCCGGGATCTCGATCACATAATCAGCAAGCCTCCTGACCGCTGTATCACCTTCGGTAACGATGGCAATGATCTTGCCTTTACGGGCTTTCACTTCCTCAATGTTACTGACTACCTTTTCGTATGTTCCTGTATTTGGCGCTATGAATACAACCGGCATTTCCTCATCGATCAGGGCTATGGGCCCATGTTTCATTTCTGCAGCCGGATAGCCTTCTGCATGGATGTAGGAGATCTCTTTCAGTTTAAGGGCACCTTCCAGGGCAACAGGGAAATTATACCCGCGCCCGAGATACAGGAAATTACGGGCTCCCTTGTATTTTTCAGCAATTTCTTTTACAAATTTATTCACCATTAAGGTTTTCTCAATTTTTTCCGGAATAAGTTCAATTTCATGAAAGTATTGATGGTATTTTGATTGAGTAATATGGCCTTTTTTACGTGCAATACGCAGTGCCAGAAGGATAAGAATTGTGACCTGTGCTGTGAATGCCTTTGTAGATGCCACACCAATCTCAGGACCTGCATGTGTATATACACCTGCATGAGTTGCCCTTGCAATGGAAGAGCCCACAACATTACAAATACCAAGGATGGTGGCTCCTTTTGATTTTGCCATTTCAATGGCTGCCAGAGTGTCGGCTGTTTCGCCCGACTGAGAAATGGCGATCACTACATCATCCTCGGTGATAACAGGATTCCTGTATCTGAATTCTGAAGCATATTCCACTTCAACAGGGATGCGGGCAATATCTTCAATAAGGTATTCTCCCACCAAACCGGCATGCCATGATGTTCCGCATGCAATAATAATAATCCTGCGGGCATTAAATATTTTTTGTTCGTAGTCAAGGATGCCCCCGAGTATTACTTCGCCGTTAGGCCTGAGCCTGCCACGTATACTATCCAGGATGGATTTGGGCTGCTCGTATATTTCCTTCAGCATGAAATGGTCAAACCCTCCTTTTTCAAGAGCACTCAGGTTTAACTCGAGTTTCTGTATATAAGGGGTCTTTTCCTTGTTCTTTATGGTCTTGATCTTGAAATCTCCATTTCTGCGAATTATGGCGATCTCTTCATCATCAAGATAAACTACATTTTTGGTGTACTCCACAATGGGTGTTGCATCAGAGGCCAGGAAAAACTCATTTTCCCCAATTCCAACCACAAGGGGGGATCCCTTCCGGGCAACATAAAGAGTATCCTTGTCATCTTTTGAAATAATGACGATAGCATAGGCCCCAACAACCTGGTTCAGGGCAATCCTGATCGCTTCTTCCAATTCTACATTTTCATTTTCGATAATATCCTCCACAAGCTGAATAAGGACTTCCGTATCTGTATCACTGGAGAACTGATGGCCGCGATTTATCAGTTCTTCTTTCAGTGTTTGATAGTTTTCAATAATCCCATTATGGATGATGGCGAGGTTTTCCGATTGTGAAAAATGAGGATGGGCATTTACATCGTTTGGTTCACCATGTGTGGCCCAGCGGGTGTGTGCCATTCCCAGTGTACCGGAAATGTCTTTATCGTGTATAAATGCTTCCAGGTCGGCAACTTTTCCACGACACTTATATACATTCAGACCTTCGTTAAGTAAGGCAATTCCTGCACTGTCATAACCTCTGTATTCCAATCGTTTTAAGCCTTTGATTAAAATAGGATAAGCATCCCTCGGGCCAATATAACCAACTATTCCGCACATACTTTTTATGGTTTATCGTATTCAGCTGCAAAGATAATCACTTTTTTTATCAAAACTTATTTAGGGGAACTATAGCCAGACAGTGATGGTTGATTAATTAAGCTTTGTGTACGTAATGTTAAGTTTCATTCTCAGTTCACCATTTATTGTGGAATCAGGGCCATGAAGAATCAGCCTGTTTGCCCTGAATGAAGCTCCGGAAATAATCAGGGCAAGCGGATAATTGGGTGAAACACCTGTCAGCACTTGCTGAACATGCCGGGATATACGGAAAAAATACTGATCTTTCGCATCATTCAGGTATCCACCAAAATAGGAGCCGGCTTCCATTGCATCAGGCAGGGGGATGAAATTCCCTTCCTCATCGATTTTGGCAAGGGCCAATAGCGGAGGAGGTGCAAGGTTCTCTCCGTCATCATAAATATGGAAAATAAGTTTTGCTTCATTGATGGCTACCGGACCATCCGTAAAAAATTCCTGTATATCGGGCAGACGTAGCTGTGCTTTAATCCCACCCATGCTTTGTAAATAAAAATGTTCGTTTCCGAGCGCTGTGTCACCATTTAAAACCTGCGCCTGGAATTCGGATGAGGCATGTTGATAATCATAATGGTCAAAGGCGGTAAACCTTGCACAATTGCTGTTACTCAGAAAATCAAATGATAAGGTGTCTTCCGGCTCTCCGGAACGGTAGAAGATGGTCATTTTTGAATATGATGCAAGCATGTCGAACAACATAATGTTTCCGTCGGCCTGCACCGGTTCAGAGGAGATGTGCAAACCTTTCATGAATTCAAGAAAGTTTTCATTGTCTTCATAAACGCTTGCATCGGCATCCAGTAAGGTTTGGGCAAACACATCAGATAGTCTGATCCTGAGCTGGGGGGCTGCCTTTTTACCGTCGACAATAACACTGTCGCTGGGTGCAGGAACAAAAGTTACCGATGCATACTCAACACCAAGGTCACCAACAGACTGATTTGAAAAATAGGTGGAATCAGGATCCATTGACTCGCTCAGTTCAAATATCCGTATGGTTTGGCTCGACAGGGAATCTCCGTAAAGACCTGTATAGGCA
>JAIOSQ010000087.1 GCA_021107535.1 Bacteroidales bacterium
GTGATCCCCAAAACAAAGATCACAGCAACTCCAAGGCCCACAGAGGTATTTACCGTCTTCGATACAGCAAGATAGGAACACATACCCAAAAAGTATGCGAACACCATGTTGTCGATGAAGATGGATTTAACAAATATGTTTATTATTTCCTGCATAGCTATATGCTGTTAAATTTTAATTTTCTTCGATCAGTTCTTTTGTTCTGTAACGCTGTACCCAGATGATCACACCAACGGTGATCAGTGCCATGGGTGGGAGAATCATCATTCCATTATTGGCATAAAAGCCTCCGTTATCAATGTACCATGCGTTGGGAACAACCTGGTATCCCCACAGGGTTCCTGAACCAAGCAATTCGCGGAAGAAGGCCACCACGATAAGTATCCAGCCGTATCCCCATGCATTGCCAATACCATCCAGAAAAGAAGGCCATACCTTGTTTGCCATGGCAAAGGCTTCAAAACGTCCCATGATAATACAGTTGGTAATGATCAGTCCGACAAATACAGAAAGTTGCTTGCTGACTTCATAGGCGAAGGCTTTTAAGACCTGGTCGACAAGGATCACCAGGGCAGCGATCACCACCAGCTGGACAATGATCCTGATTCTTGGTGGGATGGTATTTCTCAGTGCCGAGATGACAACATTACCAATTCCCATCACAGCCATAACAGAAATGGCCATCACAAAGGCTGGTTCCAATTTGGCGGTAACAGCAAGTGCTGAACAGATCCCCAGCACCTGGACCGTGATGGGGTTATCCCGACCGAGCGGAGCAGTGATCAGCTTCCTGTTTTTTAGAGAGAATAAAGGTTCTCTTTCTGTCTTTTCTGAACTCATCTTATTCCTGGCTTTTAAAATATGCAACATAGTTGCTTAAACAATTATCTATCATTTTGGTCACAGCATCACTGGTAATGGTGCCACCTGATATGGCATCCACACCATGGATCCTGTCGGCAGCCGGCATGGTGCCCACGCCACCTTTTTTCACAGTGATCGAAACAAATTTTCCTGTTTCGTTGAAGATCGTTTTGTCTAAAAACTGCAAGGCAAATGCACGGTCGGAGATCTCTGCTCCGAGTCCGGGGGTTTCCTTGTCGTTTCCGAATTCAGCGCCGAAAACGGTATTCATATCCTCTTTCAGGGCTATATTACCATAGATCGGGCCCCACAAACCTTTACCTAAAAGCGGGATGATGTAGATCTTTCCCCCATTAGCTTCGGCAATATATAATGGTACCCTGTAGGGTTTGCCCTGTTTCTTGTTATACAACTCCGTCTTGAGGTTGAGGTCAAAAGCCCGGTCCTTACCATCTGTAAGCTGTCCTTTGGAGAAACGGCCGGTCACTTTCCCGTCCTGCCTGATCACCAATTCCTCAAGGATCACCTGGTCGAACAGGGACTCGGCATTTTCAGTGCTTGCCTCAATTTCCGCAGCCATAAGGATCCCCTGGATCTTGGCAATGGCAATGTTCCTTTCCTGGTATGGTTTGAGTATCATGGCAGCGGATGACAATATCGCCGCCACGATGATCACCATCACCGAGGAGTAGATAAAAATGTACCTGTTACTAAACATGGCTTAATTCTTATATTGATTAAAATCTTTCATCTCAATTTATGCAGTCACCTGGGCTGCAGCCCACCTTTTCTTGCGTTTCTTCACGTTTGCCTGGATCACATAATGGTCGATCAGCGGAGCGAAGACGTTCATCAGCAGGATGGCAAGCATCATGCCTTCCGGATAAGCCGGATTAAATACCCTCACGAGGATGGCAAAGAATCCGATCAGGAAGCCGTATATGTATTTTCCTTTTGTTGATTGTGTAGCCGTTACCGGGTCGGTAGCCATAAAGACCGCCCCAAATGCAAATCCGCCCATCACCATATGGTCCCAGGGAGAGATATCCATATAAGCATTGGCTCCTACCCAATTAAAGATATAGCCCATCAGCAGTCCGCCGGCAAAGACCGACAGCATAATGCGCCAGCTGGCCATTCCGGTAAATACAAGGATAACAGCCCCGAGGAGGATGGCCAATGTTGAAGTTTCACCGACAGAGCCCGGCATAAAGCCATAAAACATATCCATGGTGTCGGGCAGTGTGAGAGGGCTACCGGGAGTAGTGGTGCTTGCAAGCGCATCACCCAGCGGGGTAGCGCCTGAGATAGCATCGCCCTGCCCGGCGATCCATACCTGGTCGCCCGACATATTTTTGGGATAAGCAAAAAACAGGAATGCCCTTGCCGTTAAGGCCGGGTTCAGAATATTCATTCCGGTACCGCCAAATACTTCTTTCCCGAATATGACTGCAAAGACCGTTGCAACGGCAACCATCCACAGTGGAACATCGGGTGGCATCACCAGGGGGATAAGCATTCCACTGACAAGAAAGCCTTCATTTACTTCATGCCCGCGGATCTGGGCAAAAACAAACTCCGTTCCCAGACCCACCACGTAAGAAACTACGATAATGGGGAACACCCTGATAAACCCAAACCAGAAATTCTGCCAGATGTCGCCGGTCTCGGCAGCTGTTGACAGGAAATGTTGATAGCCTACATTCCACATACCAAATAATAGTGCCGGGATCATGGCCAGAACAACCAGTGCCATGGTTCTCTTCAGGTCGTTCGCATCGCGGATATGACTACCGGTGAGGGTTACCCTGTTCGGGACATACAGGAAAGTTTCAAATGCCTCAAAGGTTGATTGAAGCTTCGCGAACTTTCCGCCCTTCTCAAAGCGGGGTTTTATTTTGTCAAGAAAGTTTCTGAGTGCTTTCATTGAAATTGGAAATATGTTTATACTTTGATATTTTATTTAAATCCGGATTAACTCATCTCCCTGATCATCAGGCTTAATCCATCCCTGACGATTTTCTGAATATTTATTTTCGAAGTACTGACAAATTCGCAAAGCGCAAAATCTTCCTCATCCACTTCGTAAATACCCAGATTTTCCATCCGGTCAATATCTTCAATCATGATGGCTTTTATAAGCTGCATAGGGTAAATATTGAATGGGAATACCTGTTCGAACTTACCTGTCAGCACGAATGCCCTTTCTCCTCCGTGAAAATTGGTATCAAGTCTGTACTTTTTTCCTGGCATCATCCAGGAGAGGAAAGTATAATAGAAGCTGAATTTCTTCAGTCCCGGTAGAGCCCAGCCGATGAACTCGTAATAATCTCCTTCGGGGATCACCGTAAGCTGTGAATCATAAAATCCGACAAAGCCTGTTTTCTCGATCTTAGTACCTGTAAGGACATTTCCTGAAATATAACGGACTTCCCCTTCCTTCACATTAGCTGTGATCATCTCAGCAATGGAGGTACCAAGGGTGGTTCTAAAATACTGTGGCCTTTTAAGTTCGGAACCTGTCAGCGCAATGATCCTGCCTGCATCAAATTTACCTTCCCTGAAAAGGCGGCCAATGCTTAGCACATCCTGCGGACGCAGATACCAGATGATCTCTCCTTTGTTTAGCGGGGATATCCTGTTGATCTGCGTGCCCACATTACCTGTAGGGTGCGGACCGGAAAAAGTGTTGATCTCGACACCCTTAGCATTCAGGAAAACCTCGGAGACTCCAGCATTAGCACTCACATTAAGATATAGCTTACCACTGCATAGTTTTCTTAAGGCATCGATGCCGGCCTGAAAAGCTTCACCCTGCCCCTGTATGATAAGATCATAATCGGGAGCAAGTGGTGCAGAATCAAAAGCAGAGATCATGATCGACTTCGGATCATCTTCCGGGTTGGCAATAATTGAATAGGGTCTCTGGCGGATAAAGGGCCATACACCGCTCTTCAGTAATTTTTCAGTGACGGCAGCCTTGTCAAGCCCATTAGGATCGGCTGAACCAAAGTCAACATACTCCTGTTCCGGTGCTGCCTCCACAGATACTTCGAGAAGAACCCGTTTCGCGCCACGTCTGACTTCCCTAACCTTTCCACTGACAGGGGATGTGAACATGATGTTCTCACGATACTTGTCGTAAAATAAGGGGGAGCCCGCTTTTACCTCATCACCTTCCTTCACAAGTACTTTCGGGAATACACCGTGAAAGTCGGGAGGTTTGATGGCACACAGTTTGGATGGAATTTCGCTGATTGTCTTTTCGGCTTCGCCTAACAAGTTAATATCAAGGCCTTTTCTGATCTTGAATGTATTGGACATACCTTAAATTGTGTATGAAATTTAAAGGAGCAAGTTTACAAAAAAATTGCAATAGAATGATGTGCTTTCCTTATTTAGAAATGGTTATAAATAAGAAGATAAAAGTCAGTAGTCAGTAGTCAGAAGTCAGTAGTCAGAAGGGGTTATAGATTTTGAATGTAATTCATTTAGCACTCGGCACGCATACTACACATTCTGACTACTGACTTCTGACTTCTAAATCTAATATACTATTTTTGTCTGCAGGCAGTTTATAATATGATTGTAAAAAACCAAAGATGGTAATAAAGAGGTATATCTGGTCACTGATTATTTTATCCCTGACCACTACATTATGCCGGCCACTTGCCGGCCAGGAGGATGATTACTTTGCAGAGACCTACATCCGGTATGAGGATTTTGTGTATAAGGAAAATATCAGGAGCGTCGAGCTGCACCGGGAAGGCTGGAAGATGTCACCGGCAGTTGTTGGCCTGCATAGTGGCCAACAGCTCATTTTATCATTCGATGACCTGGACGCTGATGTGAAAACCTACTTCTACACCATCATCCATTGCGATGCCATGTGGCAACCATCAGAACTCTCGCAATCAGAATATATCAAAGGATTTTATGATGATGAGATCACAGATTATGACTTTTCATTCAACACACTAAAAGAGTATACCAACTTCAGGCTGAGCTTTCCTACAGATTATATGGAATACACCAAATCAGGGAATTATATATTGAAGGTCTTTGTGGATGAAGAGCTTGATTCGAACGTGGTGTTGACCAGGAGATTTATGGTAAGCGACCCCAAAGTCACCATCAGTGGTGAGGTGGTGCCACCCGTAAAAGTAGAAGACAGGAATTACCGGCAACAGATCGAATTTGAAATTCATACGGGGAAGTATTATATCCCTAATCCATACCGCGACCTGAAGGTAATGGTGCTGCAAAACTGGCGTTGGGACAATGCCGTGACCAATGTGCAACCCCGGATGGTTGTAGGTAACAGGCTGGATTATAATTTCAATAACGAGCTTGTTTTTGACGGCGAAAATGAGTTCAGGGCCTTCGACATAAAAAGTCTCAGATACCAGTCGGAAAATATTGCACTGATCTCTTACGATTACCTGGGAAACCAGGTTTACCTCCACCCTGACGAACGCAGGACATTCAAACAATACGTGCGTGATGACGATATCAACGGCAAATTCTATCTTGAAGCAGAAGATGCTGAATATAGCGACATCGAAGGTGATTATACTTATGTTCATTTTACCCTGCCCTACCCTTTTCCACTGGTAAATGGCAACCTATATGTATTTGGGGGACTAAGCAACTGGCAGTTCACGGATGAAGCCAAGCTGGAATACGATTATGAAAATGACATATACGAAACCGCCCTTTACCTCAAACAGGGTTATTACAATTATGTTTATGCTTTCCTGGAGGATGGCCTGGAGGCAGGTGACGTCACCCTGATCGAAGGCAATCACTGGGACACGAACAATGAGTATATTATCCTTGTCTATTACCGCCAACCCGGCACTTATTATGACCAGATGATCGGGATTGAGTATTTAAGTGCACACCTTAAGTAGTTTTGGGTGTTGGGTGTTGGGTGTTGGGTGTTGGGTGTTGGGTGTTGGGTTGAATTTAACAATTTAACAGTTTAACAGTTTAACAACTCCAAATAGCCACTCGGCACTAGGCACTCGGAACTAGGAACTCTTAAGGTCATTCATGGCGGAGGGATTCAATAGGATCCAGCTTGGCTGCTTTAATGGCCGGGAGGATACCGGATAGCAGGGCAACAAGCAGACAAAGGCTGACACCAAGACCAATCCATTCCCAGGGGATGATAAAATCACTTCCGATGAGAGCGGAAACAGCATTCCCGATGATGATCCCGAGGGCGATCCCGAAGACACCACCCAGCTGGCCAATCACGACAGCCTCAACAAGAAACTGATAGAGTATACGCCGGCGATTCGCTCCGACGGCTTTACGAAGACCAATCTCACGGGTTCTCTCTGAAACGGAAACCAGCATGATGTTCATCAGTCCGATAACAGCCCCAAAAAGGGTAATAATCCCGATAATGACGGCCCCTATCTTGATCTCCTTAAGAAAATCGATAAGCATTTCAACGATATTGTCACTTTTTATAATGCTGAAATTTTCATCCTCTCCTATCGGCACTTTCCGGATGACCCTGAACAGTCCGGTGGCTTCACTAATGGCTGCTTCCATCTTCTGCGGATTATCCGACAGCACAGAAATGTTATAATTCATGCTGGGGCGGGAAAAATACTGCCTGACGTTGTTGATGGGAACAATGCATCTCCGGTCTCCCGAGAAGCCGACACTGGATCCTTTCTCCTTCAGCACTCCTATGATCTTGTATTTACCCGGCCCGATGGAAATCACCTTATCGATAGGATCCTCATTCTTTTTAAAAAGTGTTTCTACGATCTCACTGCCTATCACCACCACATGCCTGCCATCCACAATTTCAATATATGACAGATTTCGGCCACTGGCAAGTTCATAGCCTGCATTGCCAATAAAATTCTCGTCTGAACCCAGGACTGCCACGTTTGGGCTCGATTTTTCCGATTTATACTTTACCGTTGCAATACCGGTACCCCAGGTACTGACACTGACGCTGGCGGGAAATTCAAATCTCTCCTTAAATTCCATGGCTTCGTCGAAGGTGATGCTCCTGTAATATTCATTCTTGTCACCTCCCCCTCCTATATGGATCCTTAAAGTACGATTTCGTATGGTAAAAGTATTGGCTCCCATCATGCTGAAATTATCTTTCAGGAAATATTTCACCGCGTCAATGGAAGTGAGGATCCCAACCAGTGCCATGATCCCGAATGCAATGATGCCGATGGTCAGCCACGACCTCAACTTATGGCCTTTTATGGACCCAAGGGCAATCCTGATATTTTCCGAGATAAGGAGTTTCATGTCTGATTTCTGTTATTGTGCAGGAAAAGAGCATTTCTCCTCTACAAAAATACAATTTTATCATGATCTTCGCTTGCGATAAATATTAAACGGGATCTTAAGGTAAGCAGGCAGCGTATTTCTGCTTATCCTCATAAAGTCGATCCTGCTTGATCCGAATCCTTTATAGAAACGCGATAAGGCCTCATCATTGGATCCTTCAAAATCCAATGTAAGATGGGTGCTTGAATGCTCTTTAATAAAGTGGTCGACGAGGAAAAACATCGCCCTCTTCTCTCGTCCCTCCGGACTTAAGCCAGAAAAAATGAAGATTGCCTTTTTATGGATTTTAAAGAATACTGCTCCTGCGCAAAGTTCATTTTCAGCAGAATACACCCCATAAACTTCTCCTATCCCCTTATAGATACAGGTATAGATCAGCCTTTTCAGCTTCAGATAATTCGCATCTTTCAAAACCCTGATATGCTGCCCCCTGTTCGCCCTGAACAATGCAATGACATCGTCAGGTTTAATGCCTTTAACAAGCGTAAGTCCTACTGATTCGGCTTTTAACAGATTCCTGCGCGCATTTGATGAATAATTCTGTCTGATGGTTTCATAATCACCGATCAGGTCCAGCTCATGGTTTACCAGAGGCGTAAAGCGAAAGTCGGGCAGATCCGGCTTATTGTGGATATTGAGATTCAGGTCGATCACCTTATACTTTGCAGGAATGGCCTTTAAAAAATCATTGAGTACGGAAGGTGTAAGTTCCGTTTGTGAAAACACACCCAGTTGCTGCGTAAAGAATGGCTGAAAGATAATGTTGATTCCCAGCTTTTTCCTGAAATTGATCGGAAACACCCGCTCATAATCACCCTCCACAAGGCCTTCCCACTCTTCACACACCACATCCAGGAACCAGGAATAAGCATATATCACTCCATTGAAGGACTTAGTGATACAATCATCCCACTTTTCTTTATCAATATGCTCGTATTTCAGATACTTTATCATGTTCCTGCAGCAAGTTTAATGATCTCCAGAAAAGCCTGGTGTTTTTCTTCGTCATCGGCCATGGCATAGTTATGCCATATACCGCATAAGGTTCCCTTACAGTTCATCACTTCCCTGATAAAGGGCTTAACCGCTTCAGGATAATGCACCGGGCTCAGGCCCATGTAATCACTGAGTGTAGTATCCATAAAAGCAAAAGGATAAACCAGCAATCCGGTTTCTTTTTCCTCCTTAATATCATAAAACCTGAATGGTGTGGCAATGCTCGCCCTGAAACCACATGCTGCTGCATACCCCATGGAATAATCTTCCTTTATCCCGTATCCGATCAAATTATTATACGTATCAGGAAATTTGAGGCGGACAAAATGCTGCCGGCTTTTTGTAACATTTTTCCTGCTGACCCCATTGATCCTGTCCATCTCGGTTTTCACCCGCTGAGGATTTTCCCCTGAGCGATAAGAAGGATGAACACCCAGATCAGCTTTGTAATCTAATTCCCTGATCAGTGTCATAAATTTTTTATTCCTGAGGGAGAGGTTTCTGTCGAAGGGCCCCGGGTCACCAGCCAGGATAAAAAATACAGGCTTCAAGTCATGTTTTATAAAAACTTCGGTCAAAAAATCAAAGTTATCAAAGGGATCCTGTGCTTTTCCCCTCATGGTCCTGATCCTGCTTCGGATCTCTTTGAACTGTCCCTTAAGCATGAGTTTGGCCATGGCACCATAAGTCCGTATAAATCCTTTTCCCAGGTGTGCAAAGGCGATATCGACATCCACCGTTGGCAGGAAGCTGTATTTCCCCTCCGGGAACTTCAGATCCGGATAATATGTTAATAATATTTTTTTCAGGAGTCCGGCGAGATGATTAACAACAGGAATATTCAAAAACCCTTCTTTGTATGCCAGGCTTTCGGTATACGGAAACCGGCCATGTTTATCCGGATTGAACGGAAGGTACTCTTCGTAACGTGATACCAGGTAAAAGGCCATAGAGAAAGGATCGAAAGGCAGGTCGCCTCCTTCAGTCTGAAAGAATACCGGCAGGCCCTCAAAATCAGTTATACGAAGCTCTTGCTTTTTTATCCCTTCTTCCGACAACAGTCCGGCCGGTGTCACGGAAGGTATGCCATCTATATGAGTATTCGAATAATTGACAGCAGGATTCCCTGAGGATGTCAGCACATGGCGATCATCAGTCAGATGAAGCTCCAGGCCAAGGATATCTTCAAAAATCAATTTAAAGACCCAGTTTGCCCTCGGACTTATTTCATTTATATATACGTTTAGCACTTCTGATCTTGCCATGGGTTGTTCTGAATAACTTAAACCGTTTCAGTCCCTGCTTTATTATATCACGAAAATATAAACTATATGTGAAGCCGGCAACCGAAGCGGCATTGTTTTCCCTGATATCTGCACTGACAAGCTCGAAAGCATGTCTGCAGCTTATGACGGAAAACGGGATTCCGTTAAACCTATATTCCTTCAGTATTTCAGGAGAAAGTAATTGCTGCAGCCGTTCAAGGTGCATGGTCCAGCCGGGATTCTTGGCATAAAGTTTATATTGGCATGCTGTAGTTTCCCCATTCAGGCCAGTGTAAACGATTTTCATCTTTTTAAACCTCCTGTACCAGACCTGTTCCGACTCTTCTACAAAATGAGTGAATGTCATTGCCTCCGCGACGGTTGTTCCTGCAAATAACATTTTGGCATTTTTCTCCATCAGGTATGCAAAAGGAGAATCAGGGCCGAAAGAGCTCATATTGTCCATAGCTGAAAGCATTGTTGCATCATGCCCACTAACACAGAAAGAATGCAAGGGGTGTTTCGTCCTGGCAAAATCAGCCCTCTTCAGGGCAGCCACAGCCAGGGATCCGGTCATGGGCATACTCTTTTTGATATCAAAGTGATCGCCATTTTCCAAGTCAAAATTATATGCAGGTATTAATAAGGTTCCCTCATCCCCCAGTACCCTGAGAAAGCTATCGAGGAAAGCATCTGCACTAAATTCTTTCTCCGTCTTCCTGGCTTTCATCGCCAGCCTTAAGATATCGGAAGTCAGCAACACCACATCTCCTTTGCGTAAATCCAGTTTAGAGGCGATTTCGCGGTAGGGTGTATATTGATGCTGCTTCATATATCAATGATCTCTTTGTGCTTAGTAGAGCATTTATCAGAGCTCCGCGGCAAGTTTTCTGTATTGCTGTAATTCGGTTCGATATCCAAGTTTTTTCCAGAAACCAAGGGCCGGGAGGTTATCAGAAAGCACCTGCAGTTCCACGGAATGAACCTTTTGATCGACAAACCATTTTTCAAGGGAGCGGACCAGTGCTTTTCCTGCGCCTTCCTGTCTTTCTTCATCCTTCACAAAAACATGGGTGATCACACCTACTTTCTTATTCCCCAGATAATCAGGTGTAAGCCTGACACTGCCATGCGCAAATCCGCTGATCCCCTTTTCGCTGACAGAAATATACAATACCCCGAACCTGCCGAGGCTTTTCTTTACAGAATCCAGCCACTTTTGCGGGCCATCATCGGCCAGGGTAAGCATCAGGCCATGCCCGAGCATATCATCATACATTTCACCGAACAGGACTGCGACATCATCCAGGCGTTGATCCTGCTTATCACTCAGTTCCTGTATAAAAAACTTATTCTGCATTTTTAGTATTCATTATGATTTCTGCCAATCCGCCGAGACTCGTAAAATCATCAGAATCGGCAAGCTGTTCAAAATCAATTTCAATTCCAAACTCTTCTTCTGCCTCTGCCACCAGATCGATAAAAGCCATGCTGTCGAGTAAGCCACTTTTTACCAGGTCGAAATCATCATTTAGCTCTCCCCTGTCAATATCAAATAACAAGAGTCTTTCATTGAGTATGCCAAGAATATAATCCCTGATCTTTTTATTGGTCATGAAGCTTTTGCTTTAGCTTATTCCTGTCAATTTTGCCATTTATGTTCATCGGCATTTCATCCACAAATATAATCACTTCCGGTATCATGTACCAGGGTAATTCTTCCCGGCACCGGAGGATGATCTCATGCTCATCCTGTAGTGAACCTCCACTGATGAAAGTAAGGATACGGGGTGTTTTGCTATCATCCAGAATGCTTGCCACGAGCTCAGTACCTGTAGCCTGTCTGATCAGTGTATCAATCTCGAACAGATTTACCCTGTATCCTGAAATTTTCACTTCAGCATCTCTCCGGCCCATAAAAAACAGGTCTCCATCCCCGTCTTCTTCTACCATGTCACCGGTTCTGTACCAGAGCTGATCTCCACTTCCCTGAACATGGACGAAATATTCATCACTAAGTTCCTGATCATTCAGGTATCCTCCTATGATTTGCTTTCCACCCAGGCATAATTCTCCTTTTCCTGATGTGCGTTCAATGGTATCCGGATCAATGAGGCAATACTCCTGTTCCTCAAAGATCTTACCTATACAAGCAACAGCATTTTTACTTTTCTTGTTTTCACTGTCCCAGGTATAAGCGCTGATGGCAATGGTGGCTTCAGCAGGGCCGTAAAGGTTGATAACATCCCGGCCATGGACAGCTTGCAGCCATTTGTCGGCAATGGTTTCCGGCAGAGCTTCACCACAAAAAAAACTCAGGCGGAGGCCGGTAAAAGCATCTGCTTTCAGCAACCTCATCTTGTCCATCAGGATTGCTGCTGAAGGGACGGAAAACCAAACACTGATCATCTGATCACGAATGTATGAAGCCAGCTTGAACGGGGATTCATCTTCGGGTATGCAAAGGCAGGCGCCGGAAAGCCAGCACAGCATCATATCATGCACACTGAGGTCGAAAGTCAGGTCAAAAGTCTGGGAAAAACGATCCTCTTCATTAAATGACCATCTGGCCAGGACATGATCCAGGTATGCGCAAACATTATCATTTGATACAGGCACTCCTTTCGGGCTTCCTGTGGTGCCCGAGGTAAACAGGAGATAAGCCGTGTCCTGTCCGTTATTTAATATTTTCTTATCGGCCGGCTCCTGAAAATGCTGTATTGACAGGAAATGATGCTGTGGGAATTCCTTTTCCAGGAGCGGATGCACCTGCTCAAGGATCACATAATATGAAGTATCTTTTTCTTCAAGCAATTGTTTGAGCATGGTTCCGGAATGTGAATCTGCCACGATGACCTTTGCCCCGGACAGGGACAACATCTTATGATTTCTGGATACAGGAAATTTGAGATTCAATGGCATATACGCCTGTGAAGCGAAGAGCGATGCACAAATTCCGGAAAAGCACAGAAAGCTCTTTGCCCCAAGGATTGCAACCGGTGTAGTTATATCCTGCTGTGCAGCAGCAATAGCATGGGAAATGGATGTCGCCATTATTTGCATGGCGCTGTAGGTAAGAGATTTATCACCAATACTGATGGCTGCATTGTCGCCATACTTCTGAAAAGCATATTGAATCCTGTGTGCCAGTATATTTCTGTTCTTGCTCAAAATTATTTACCGTTAATTGTCTTCTTCGAGCATCAAAGCATCAGCAAGGTACTTTGTAGCCCAGTTCGGGAAGGCGAAGGGTTCATACCTGCCCCAGAGTGGGTATGATCCGCTCAGGGCACCTGTTGTGTTGACAGACTCTTTCTTAAATCCCTTGTTTTGCAGGTGTATCAAAAGTGCATTCATTCGAGATGCTGATTCGAAATAGGTTCTGTTGCCGGAATAATGTGCAATCTTCAGCCATATTACTGACATCTGGGCACAGCCGGTGAGGATCATATGTTCGCTTCCATTCCATTCCATGTCATATCTGCCATGTAAAAACCCATCCTTATCGAATTTATCCTTTAATACATCCGCAGCCTTTTTAGCTGCCTGAATGTACTTTCTTTTATCCAGGTATATGCCACAATCAAGCAAACCATCAATGGTATAAGCAATGGTATGCAGAATAGGCCTGTTGTTTCTTTTGACCGTGTTGTCACAATCTTCAAACCATGCATTTTTATGCTGCTTTTTAGTGACTATCCAGTCCAGGTTTTTTGTGGCAGCGTGCTTATATTTTTCAATTCCTGTTTCGCGATACAACAACAAGAGGGGATAATCGACATAGCTGTCGTAAACCCTTGCCCTGCCCATTAGTGCATGTTTTGTCCAGCCTCCATTCTTATCCTGAACATGGCATAGCCAGTCGCCTGCTTTTATCGCCCCGTCTATATATTTTTGGTCTTTTGACAGGCTGTACACAGCCAGCAGTCCGCGAATGATCTGGGCAGTGTTGAACACGATCTCAGCTTTATTTTCATTGATCCTTCCACCCTGCCAACCACCCGATGGCTTTTGTATCCCGAGCAGCCAGTTAGCTGCATAAACAGCCTTATCCGTTATATTTTTATCATTGTTCCTTGCTGCATATTCAAGCATGGTTGGGATGATATAACCAGTGGTTTCCGGATAAGAAGATGTCCAGCCATTCACCAGGTGATAAGAGCCAATGCCATCATCCGGGCTGGCATCCTGTGCCTGCAGCAAGTAGTCCACAGCATGTGCAATGGCAAGCTTATGTTGCTTTTGGGCAACAGCTTTCCCCGAAAAGAAGCGGTTTCTGCTTAAGTAGTACCTGTAAACATCCTTGAGCAAAAAAGAGATTTTCCCGGAAAACAGGATAAACAGAAAATATTTGGCATATAGGTACAGGCTTCGTAGCATCATCAGAAATATTCAGAGCAAATATACTGGGAATAATGAAATTCTTATTCTGAATCGTGTGATAAATTACTCCAGGGCCATCTTAATCACCTTCTCATATGTATTAAGATTGATTCTACCAGCTCCCTCTTTGACCAGGGATTCATTATTCCATAGGGTGATAAGGGTTCCGTTGACCGCCTTTACCTGCTCAATGATTGGCCGGAATGAGGATTCGGGGTCATGTCTATATTCAAGGCCTTTATCAACAATAGCATAAGGCCAGATCTTCATATTCGTCTCCATCTCGAAATCAAGATCATAAAAGCTGAAGGGGTCACAAATCCCCGCCCTGAAGCCCGGTGTTACTGCATAGCCCATGGAATAATCATCTTCTACATCCCTGCTTACAAAGTTCCGGTATGTGAGCGGCATATTCAGCACATGAAAATGCTGCCGGGTTTTAGTGATCTCCTTATTTAATACAGATGACAGTCGTATAAACTCCTGATTCAGTTTTGCCGTAGACTTCAGTGATGCAAAGGAGGTGTGAATGCCAATCTGGCAATAATCGGCAAGACTTTTTATCAATACATTGAAATGCCTGTTGTTCACCGGAACATTCCTGTCGTTGGTATCATATTCTGCGAAGAGCACAAAGTAAATAGTATCCAAATCATATTTTAAATGAAGCGCAAGTTGTTCAGTATAGGTATCAAAAGGATCAGCTTTGCTGTTGCCGACCACACTTATCCTGTCCGCTGCATGTTTGAATTCACCATTCAGGATAGCACTGAAGAGGCCGGCTGTCGTACGGAAAAACCCTTTGCGCTTATACAACCAGGCGGCATTGATGTCAATGGTAGGTATAAAGCTGTATTCTTTAGGGCCGGGATGCCAGGCAGGCCACCGTTCCCTAATCTTTTCAGCGATCAAGCCTGCCCAGATATTCACCATGGGTTTATCCAGGAATCCTTTCTGCCATGCCAGGCTTGTTTTTGCCTGAAAACGGCCATACTCATCCCTTACAAAGGGAAGATATTCTTCGTATCGGGTAACCAGGTAAAATGAAGCTGCAAAGGGATCGAAATTCAGTGCTGAGGCTTTATCATATACAGGGAAAAATGCAATGTCTTCTTCACTTTCCACAAAGTGGATCTCATGGTTTTCGATTTCTTTCTCGGTCAGCAGCCCCTGTGCTTCAAAAAACAAGCCTCCGCAATTGCTATCAGCGGAATAGTTGATCTTCGGACCTTCAAAGGCCTCAAAATCTTCTATTTGGGAGGTAAATCCGGCCTCATCGCCAAGTAAATCCCCCAGGATCAGCTTAAAGATATACCTGATTCGGGGGCTTAATTGGGGGCTGTAGATGAGGATCATGTGGGCAAAGGTAATGTTTGTTGTATTATGTACAAGGTATTACGTATTACGTACAAGGTATTACGTATGACGATGGTGTGGGATGTGGAGAAAGTTTAAAAAAATTTAAATAACAAATCATCAGTCGTTAATCAACAATATCGTAATACCTTGTACATAATACCTTGTACTCTAAAAAAATCCCTCACCAGTCAACACATATTTTTGTACTTTTGAAATTCTTAAAATACATAGCTGCACATGGAAAATTTTGTTGTTTCTGCACGAAAATACCGGCCGGTCACCTTTGATACCGTAGTAGGGCAAGCCTCTATCACCAACACCCTGAAAAATGCGATCAGGAACCAGCATCTGGCCCAGGCATTTTTGTTTTGCGGGCCAAGGGGTGTGGGAAAAACAACCTGTGCAAGGATACTCGCGAAGACCATCAACTGCCAGAATTTATCAGAAAATTTTGAAGCATGTAATACGTGTGAGTCCTGTATATCATTCAATAATTCTGCCTCTTTTAATATTCACGAACTGGATGCTGCATCCAACAACTCTGTTGATGACATACGAAATCTTGTTGAACGGGTCAGGGTACCTCCCCAGGTTGGAAAATATAAAATATATATTATCGATGAGGTACATATGCTTTCAGCAGCCGCTTTCAATGCATTTCTGAAGACCCTTGAAGAACCACCGGCCTATGCAAAATTTATCCTGGCCACCACCGAAAAGCACAAGATCATCCCGACCATACTGTCGCGTTGTCAAATCTTTGATTTCAAGCGTATCACTGTGGATGATATTGCAAAATACCTTAAATATGTAGCTGATAGTGAAAAGGTTAATGCCAGTGATGATGCACTGCATATTATCGCGCAGAAAGCTGATGGTGCCCTGAGGGATGCATTGTCGATCTTTGACCAGCTGGTAAGCTTTGCAGGCAATGAACTGACTTATCAGAACGTGATCCAAAACCTGAATGTGCTGGACTATGATTACTATTTCAGGATCATTCAGCATATTCTCAAGGGAGATGCTTCCGGCACCCTGCTTATCATCAACGAGATCATCGATAATGGTTTCGACGGACAGCACTTCATCATCGGCCTTGGGGAACATTTGCGTAATTTGCTTGTATGCAAGGACCCTGCTACTGCCGGCCTTCTTGAGGTGAGCAAAAACCTGCGAAAAAGATATCTGGACCAGTCGGGACTGTGTGAAACCGGTTTTCTCCTGAGGGCTTTGAACATCAATAACCAGTATGATGTCCAGTATAAAAGCAGCAACAACAAGCGTTTACAACTTGAATTGTCGCTTCTTCAAATGTGTGGATTGATGGGATTTCCTACCAAAGATGCTACACAGAACATAAAAAGCCCGGGACTGCCATCCCCCGGGAAAACGCCTAAAGCTCCGGAGACAACGAAAGCTGCAACAATAAAAAAGGAAACTGAATCCCCAAAAGAAGAAGTGGCAGCGGAAACAAAGGAAGAAGTGACAGCAGAAACAAAGGAAGAAGCAGTTAAGGAAGTAAAGGAAGAAACTACAGCCTACCAGGCAGAAGATGATTCTATACTGGAACATATTTCTATCAAGAAAACCTCGAAGATCCTGAACGGTGATAAGGAGAAGGGAAAAGCGGCAGAAGAAATCCATCAGCCAAAGAACAAAACGCCATTCAGTGAGTCCGGGCTACATATGGTCTGGGCAAAAGGGATCCCTGAAATCAGCAAACACTCCGCTAATCTGCAAAGTAGCCTGATGAGCAGGAAACCTGTTTTAAAAGATGATTTTCTTATCGAAATAATCGCTGACAATAAGGTGATCGACAAGGAGATAAAGAACCTGGTTCCCGCATTACTCGAATACCTGAGAAAGGAGTTGAACAATGACTTTATCATGATCACCACAAAACTTGCCGATATCAAGGAGCAGCAGGACAAGGCATATTTCCCGGATGAGATCTATAAAAAGATGGTAGAAAAGAACCCGGAAATCAAGAACCTCCGCGA
>JAIOSQ010000295.1 GCA_021107535.1 Bacteroidales bacterium
ACATTCAATTATGGCGGTGATAACAACTACATGGATCGCATTGCTGCCTTTTCACCGGCCTTCAATATTTTCGAAAATCAAAGTCCGCAATATTTTGCAGGTGTTGCTTATGATGAAGGTTCTTACAAAACCATCGGCTGTTCATTTGAGTTCGGAGGTCTCGCAGACGGCAGCGGAATTTCAACCAAGCTGAAGCTCATGGAAAAATACCTGAACTTCTTTGGGATCAGGAAGGTTACGGATGCACCTGGTATGCCTGCCGGTGATGAGATTGTTTGCCCGAACAGTGGAGATATTCCATATTCAACAAACTCTGTTGAAGGTGCCGACTTCTATTACTGGACCATTGAGCCGGAAATTGCAGGTGAGGTGAATGGAACCGACACAGCCATTACCATTGCATGGTCATCAGCATATAGCGGCATGGCCTATGTGAGGGTTTGCGGTATGAACAATACCGGTATCGGACCACAGTCCGATTCGTTGAGCGTAATGATCAGTGAAGCTCCCACCGCCACAATCTCCGGTAACGCGACCATATGCGAAGGAGACGAAGCTACCCTTAATGTAGATCTTACAGGTGTAGCCCCATGGTCACTGGTAATTGACAATGAGCCATATACTGCCAATACCACACCCTGGTCATTCAATGTATCCCCTGCCATAAGCACTACTTATACCATTACTTCGGTGATGGATGCCGGTGGATGCATGAATACCGGGACAGGATCAGCCCAAGTGGATATCATGCCTCTGCCTGATATAGCAGCCACTCCTACGGGAGACGCTATAGTAAACACTGACGACAATCCTACATCTGATTATGCTACAACAGGTGCGACCAATGCCACCAGCTACAGCTGGGCAGTAACGCCTGCAGATGCCTACACAGATATTACCGTAAATGCTATGGGGTGTACCATTACATGGGCTTACCCATATACCGGCCCCGCTGCTGTTAAAGTAAGGGGTGTAAACAACTGTGGGGAAGGAGAGTTCTCAACTGAATTCAATGTCACACTTGAAAACTCTTATGGTATCGATGAACTTGCCAGTGCACTTGGCCTGGCTGTTTACCCGAACCCGAACAAGGGAAGTTTTACCCTTGAACTCGCAACCGATAAAGTGGATGTTGTAAATGTTCGCATTGTGAATGCAATCGGCCATATGGTATATGAAAAACCAGACCTGAAGGTGAACAAAAACTTCAGCACTACCATTGATATTTCAACGGAAGCTGAAGGTATTTACCTGATGGTTGTTGAAAGCGACCTGGGAGTACATACCAGCAGGATCGTTATTCAGAAATAGACCTGCCAATTAACCAAATTCATACAAGAGTCCTTCTTTTTTGGGAAGGATTCTTTTTTTTTCATATTTCAGCCCAATTTTTTTGAAGATTTTTTCGACTTCGCTTGATTCTTTACCTATATTTGTATTGAGTATAAGATTTATTAACAAATAATTATTTAAACATGAAAAAACTTAGTTTACTATTCATTGTATGCTTCATGATTTTTGCAACTGCCAGAAGCCAGGACCTGGTTTTTGGAAAGGGAAGTTCCGCAATCAATGTGGGCATTGGATTCGGGAGCACAATTTATCACGGAGCTTATTATAAAATGGGATTCCCGACCATTTCAGCTTCCTATGAAATGGGAATTGTTGAAGTTGCGATGGGAAGCAGCCTCACCGGTGTAGTAAGTGTTGGTGGACTTGCCGGCTTCGGAGGATCGAAATATGACTATTCCTATTATACCTCCGGCTACACGGTAAAGACAAATTACTTTTTATTGGCCGTGAGAGGAAATTATCATTTTATTTTCCATGAAAAATTTGACCCCTATGCAGGGATTATCCTAGGCTATTACTTTGGAAACCATAAGGCAGATTACCCTGCAGGATGGGCGTATGGCACATATAGTGGGAGCTCAGGCGGTTTCCATGGTGGTGCCTATGCCGGTGCACGCTGGTTCTTCACCCCTTCAATTGCCGTATTTACGGAACTGGGATGGAACATTTCCATTTTAACAATCGGGGCAACCTTCAAGTTCTAAGCATAAAAAAATAAATCACCGAATATAGAACACGACATACATTGATTTGTAAAAACCTCCGGAATCAATTTTTCCGGAGGTTTTTTATTTTACTTTATATGGATACTATAAAGGTAAAGGTGTAAGCCATAATTATTTGTATAAGTTATAAATAGTCATACTTATAAACTTTTCCTTTTTCCATATGTCTTATATAAATAGGATAATATATATCTTTACAGTCCGAAATTTTATTCATATTAGCAATTATCATTTAAAATACCAGCCATGAAAAATCTAAACTTACTCTTGGTCACCCTGCTATTCGTTCTCACACAGAGTGCCTTTTCACAAAACAACTGGATATCGTTCTCCGGCTCTGACCCACAATTTCCTGTCGTAGAAGTTGAAGAACAGGATATAAGTGGCCTCACCCTGAACATCACCGTGCCCGGTATGTTTTCAGAAAATGTAGTTCATGACGGGATCACCTATCAACGACTCTCATTCGAAGCATGGCAAACACTTCATGAGGTAGGCATGCCTGAACTTCCGATCATCAGTGAAATAATTTCCCTTCCGGGAGATAAGCTTGTGAAAGTGAAAATTCTCAGTTCCGAATCCATCACCCTGGATAATATGCTTATTTATCCTTTCCAGACTCCTTCAAAGGATGTTTCAAACGGACAATATACCGGTTTCGATATCGATGAAGGATTTTATACACAGGACAACGTATTCCCCTCTGTTATAGCCAACACCAATGAACCCGGTATATGGCGGGATGTGAAAATTGCCGGCTTGCATGTTTGTCCTTTCCAATATAATGCTGCAATCAGGCAATTGGAAGTAATGACATATATACGGTTGAGGGTTGATTTTTACGGAACCGATACTGAAGTCGTCCTGAACAGAAATAAAAACATCCCTTCCTACTTCAATGAAATGTATCATTCAAAGATCATCAACTTTGGATCTATGGGATACACTGTTGATAATACCCGGGATGATTCAGATATTAAATACCTGATCATTACCAATACCAACCCACTGGCTTCCCTGGAGCCTTTCATCGACTGGAAAAACCGTCAGGGTTTCCCGGTAGAGGTCAGGGTGATGGAAACAGGTTTTAACACCCCTCAGGATTTTAAAGATTATATTCTCCAATTATATAACAGCGACGGGCTGGAATACGTACTCATGGTAGGAGATGCCTATCCAAATGGCGGTAATAATGGCGGACCGGATGTAGTCCCCATGTACTGGTGGGCACCTTCAGGCGAAGACCCTTCATATTCTGATACATGGTACGTATGTCTTGACGGAGCAGACGACCATTATGCAGACCTGGCTATTGGCCGTTATACTTATGATAACCTTGCAGAACTGGAACTTCAGCTTCAAAAAACACTTGATCATTACCAGGCTCCCGATGCTTCTACCAACTGGGCCGAAAATACCCTCCTGGTTGCACACAAGGAAAATTATCCTTCTAAATACACCCAATGTAAAAATGAGATCCAGAATTACAGTTATGCACTGCAAACTCCTATTTTTACTGAATGTTATGGCGGCGCCGGAGCCACCAATCAGGACATCATTGATTATGTAAATGCAAATTCCTGTGGTATTTTCAACTACCGCGGACATGGAAGTGCCACTGAATTCTGGCAATGGGGTGCCACCGGATCATTTACCAATAATCATATTCAGCAACTTACCAACGAAGACCAGCTCTTTGTTCTTTTTGATGTGTGCTGCGATAACATGGATATTGTTGCCCACGCCGGCGACTGCTTATGTGAATCATTTATGAAATCCCCGGTAGCAGCCGTCGCCATCAACGGTGCGATTATCCCGTCTTATACTATCCCTAATCATGATTATGACAAAGAGATGTATAAAGCGGTATTCCATGAAGGTATTTACAATATCGGTTATGTAACGAACGCTGCTAATGTCATTGTACTCAATGTACATGGGACTATCGGACGCTCCAACGTCAGGACTTATCTTTGGCTTGGCGATGCTTCCATGGAACCCTGGACACTGCAACCTACAGAAATGGATGTTACACACCTTCCTACTCTTTTCCTCGGTTTATCCAGTTTTACGGTGAATGTAAGCACAGATGGTAACCCGGTGGAAGACGCCAGGGTGTGTATCACCAACGAAGACTTGTCTCTTTATGCCATTGCCTTTACCGATGCTACAGGTGAAGCCATTGTTAACTTTGGAGGCCCCGTTCAAACACCCGGAACTGCAACCATCATAGTTTCTGCACACAATCATATTCCTTATAATGTCGACATTCCCATTATCCCACAGCAAGGTGCATACATGATACTGGATGATGTTATTGTTGATGATGCCACGGGAAATAATAACGGATGGCCTGATTTCACGGAATTTATAAGCCTGGATGTTGCACTGGAAAATATTGGGCTGGATGAAGGGCTAAATGTCACTGCAACCATTAGTTCAACTGATGATTATATTACCATTGTTGATGATGAAGGCTTATGGGGCAACATCCCTGGAAACTCTATAGTAACAGCCGACAGCGCATTTTCTATACAGATAGCAGACTGGGTACCGGATCTACATGTGGCCGTAATTGAAATGGAAATACAGGATGACTCCGATGGCCAATGGTTCACTTCCTTTGAACTCGAACTCCGTTCACCTGTTATTAATATCCTGGAAGTGGAGATCGATGATGTAGCCAATGGAAACGGGAATGGAAGATTGGATCCCGGCGAAACTGTTATTGTAAAGGTCAAAAACGACAACCTTGGACATTGTCCCGCCGAAAATACCGAGGCCTACCTGGAATGTCCCAGCCAGTATCTGACATTCAATAATGATTATGATTCTCTTGGCACTCTTGGCGTGTTCGGTTATAAATGGGCTGCGTTTGAGATCGAGGTAGACCCGGATGCTCCCGCGGGTGTTTTTTATGCAGATTTCTATTACGAACTCGTATCTGAACCATTTATGGAAAGCTTGAGTTTCTCAAAGAAGATCGGTATCATCGTCGAAGACTGGGAAACAAACAGTTTTACCAAGTTTGAGTGGCAACATAGTGGGGATCAATACTGGGACATTAGCACGTATTATCCCTATGAAGGCACTTATCATGCACAATCCGGAAACATCGAACATAATGAAACTTCGCAACTGTATCTCTCAACGGAAGTTATGTTTGCCGATACACTCTATTTCTTTGTAAAAACATCATCAGAAGTTAGCGATAAAGTTAAGTTCTATATTGACAATAACCTGAAAGATGAATGGTCTGGTATTGGTAATGGGTGGATTCCGGCAACATACTTCGTCGGTGAAGGTGTGCATACCTTTAAATGGATCTATGAAAAAAATGGAGCCATTTCGGCTGGTACTGACTGTGCATGGATCGACTTCATTGAATTCCCTCCACTGATGACCCTTACATGCTTCGCCGGATTTGATGAGCTGATCTGTGAAGGTGATGACTTCCAGTGCGACGGGCAGGCGACAGCATATGTATCTGTACTATGGTCGACTTCCGGTACTGGATCATTTGATGATCCTGCTATCCTGGATCCGATTTATACTCCAAGTACCGATGACCTGAATAACGGATGGGTGACGCTGACCCTGGAAGCAACGGATGAAAACCTTGAAACTGTCGATGATGACATGATGTTAAGCTTCCGTACCGAACCCGGAGTTGGACAACAGCCGGAAGGGCCCGATTTCGTGAATCTTTATTATGTAACTACATCTGAATACACCACTGAGCCCTTGCCATTTGCTGATTACTACGAGTGGGCAGTTGATCCTGAAGAAGCCGGTAATTTCGCCGGTATCGGAACCATTGGCACCATCACCTGGAATCAGTCATTTCTGGGTAATGCAAGTATATCCGTGAGGGGAATGAATACCTGCGGTGAAGGTGAGTTTTCTGTTGGATTTAATGTACTGGTCGATAATTTCACTTCGGTTGAAGAATATGAGGATGATATGATTCTGAATATTTTCCCTAACCCGAACAAAGGTGAGTTTAGCATTGAAATGCAAGGCGAAGATCTTGGCAAAATTGAAGTCAGTATCTATAATATCACAGGAACCCTGATCTATAATGAAACCGGACTGGATGGTGGAAATGGCTTCAGCAGCCGGATCAAGCTTGGCGAATACCAGCAAGGCTTGTACCTTGTAAAAGTTAGTCATGATCACGGCATCATTGTCAGAAAACTATTGCTTAACAAATAATAAGCATTCTTATGATATGTATCTGAGCCGGCAGTATAAGCTGCCGGCTTTTTTGTTCCAGAACCTTCTGACTTCTGATTTCTGACTTCTGACTTCTGCTATCTAAATCTCTTCTAAATTATCCCCCTATTGCATTCTTTCCGACATTAAATCAGTCTATTATGTATATTTTTGCATACTTTGGCAAGTTTCAAAAACCAATTAATTGATAATCAAGCTATGATAACTCTGAAAAAACTTACGCTAACAGTATTTCTACTGCTTGCATCGGTTGTGCTTTTTGCACAAATCCAAATGACTTATAAATTTGAAAATCCTTTACTGAAAAGTACCGAAGACGGATATACCGAAATCGTCTTCGATAACTGTTATAATATGGGAGAAGAAGGAAGCCCCCTCCTTCCTTATTATGGAGCAGATATCCTGCTTCCTCCCGGAACAGAGGTCACAGACATCAGGCTTGTTTCCATCACCACCGGTGAAGAAATTAATAACATAACTATTCAGCCTGCACCGGGACAATTTCCCATTTCAAAGGGTGCCCCCGACGGTTATAAACCGCTTCCCGACACGGCAATATATTCTTTAAACGGCAATTATCCGGCAATGCATACCAGCATTCCTGTCACCCATTTTCTTGCCGGACATTCCATCGCTTCTTTTACCGTTTGTCCGGTGATCTATAATCCCGTACAAAAAAGCATCAGCTTGATCAGCAGTATTACCATTGAGCTTGTAACCGAGGCCAGCAGCAGAGCGAGCCAGGCTTCTGCCAGGCTTAAAAACCATCCGTCACAGATTAACAGGATCCACAAGATCGTGGACAACAAAAATGCACTGGATCAATATTCATATGCTGATAATAAAACATCAGAATTTGATATCCTTTTTATTACCGACCAGGTTCTTGAACCATTTTTCCAACCATATATTTCCTTTAAAACAGAAACCGGGTTTCTCGTTGAAACCCTGACCACCGATTATATCTATGCAAATTATAGCGGTGCTGATGAGCAGGAACAAATACGGAACTGCATCATCGACTATTATACCAATTTCAATATTTTCGCCGTCATCCTGGGCGGGGATGCCGATAAGAACAATCCTGCCACAAATTTTGTTCCTCATCGTGGATTCTATGGACAAATTGATAATGATTATGATCTTCCTGCCGACATGTACTATTCCTGCCTGGACGGGAACTGGAACGATGACGGTGACCTTAAATGGGCCGAACCCGGTGAGGATGACCTTTTTGCTGAAGTGATCATAGGCCGTCTGGCAGTGGATGATTCAACAGAGATCGCACATCTTATGCATAAACAACTTATGTACCAAGATCAACCGGTTATAGATGTTATTGAAAAAGCCCTTATGATAGGGGAAGCCCTTGATGGCATAACCTGGGGAGCTGATTCAAAAGATGAAGTGGCCATGGGCAGTTCAAGCCATGGCTTTACAACTGTCGGAATATCTTCTAATTTTTCCATCGAAAATCTTTACGAACGTGATGCCTGGTGGAACAAAAGTGATGTTTTCGACCAATTCAATACCACCGGGGTGAACCTGCTTAATCATCTCGGGCATTCGAACACCTATTATAACATGAAAATGTATAATTCCGATGTGAATACCACCAATTTCACCAACGACGGTGTTACAAGGGGATACGCCATCGGATACTCACAGGGATGTTACAATGGTGCTTTTGACAACAGGGGTACAACACCGAATTCCTATGGAGGAGATTGTTTTGCAGAAAAGATCACAACCATCGAAACGGCAGAAGTAGCCTGTGTATCCAATTCACGCTATGGCCTTTACTCACCCGGAACTACCGGTGGTGCTTCCCAGTATTTCGACAGGGAATTTTACGACGCATTTTTCGGTGAAGATCTCACCATGATTGGTGAAGCCAATGGCGATTCCAAGGAAGACAATGCAGGCTTCATTGCCAGCAACAGTGCCCTCAGGTGGTGCTGTTATATCCTTAATGTTTTCGGGGATCCCACAATGGATATCTGGACCGCTGCACCCACACCCATTACAGCCACTTATCCGGCATCTGTTCCACTGGGAGCTGCAAGCATCACCTTTCAGACAGATGCTCCGGAAGCCAGGATTGGTCTCATGCAGAACGGCGAGCTGATCGGACGCGGACTGACAGATACAAATGGGGATCTGGTGCTGAACCTTTTTAACCAGTTGGCTGATATTGACACCATTCATGTTTCCATCATTGCCCACAACAGGCTGCGGCACCTGGGAATAATCACTGTTACGGCCGAACAGGCATTTGTTTGCTATGAATCACATAGCATTAATGATACCCTGACCGGAAACGGAAATGGCCTTTGTGAATACGGGGAAACCGTAAAAATGAGCCTTGAAGTAATAAACTCGGGACAGCAGGAAGCCACTGATGTGACCGTCTATATTACTTCATCTGATCCCTATGTTATAATCACCGATAGCGTGGAATATTACGGCAATCTTTCGGGGGGGCAGTCTGTTACAATCCCTGAAGGATTTGAGTTTTCCCTGACGGACGATGTTCCCGATGGGCATGACGTATTATTTACACTTAGAGCGGAAGGCCAGGAAAACTGGGAGAGCAATTTTTCTCAAGAGGCCTGTGCGCCGAAATTTACATCGGGCTTGTTGAGTATTGATGATAGCGGATCGGGAAATGGAAACGGATACCTTGATCCTGGTGAAACAGCTAATTTGCACATACAAATCATCAATTCCGGCCATAGCAGGGCCCTGGATATCAGCAGCCTGATCTCTACTGATGATACTCTGGTCACAATTATTTCCAATGCTTGTTCTGTTGACACACTGGAAGTGGGAGAAATATTTGAAGCCATCTATACAATATCCACTCATCCCTTGTCACAACTTGGAGCACCATTTGAATTGATACACGATATTGAAGCTGGCCCTTATGTAAGCCAGAGAGTTTATGCTGTAAATAATGGGATTATTTGCGAAGACTGGGAAACCGGAGATTTCAATCGTTTTAATTGGATACATTCCGGCCAGGCCGACTGGGAAATAATCAGTGTTGATCCGTTTGAAGGTGTATATAGTTCAAAATCCGGGGGTATTGGCGATGGGCAAAGCTCTATGATCCAGGTAGCTCTTATGGTTCAGCAAGACGACAGTATCTCTTTCTACAGGAAAATATCTTCCGAAGCATCCGACTTCCTTAATTTCTATATAAACAATGAATTGAAAGGGCAGTGGGCAGGTGAAGAAGAATGGGCACGATTTTCATACCCGGTAGATGGAGGGGTGACTTTTTTCAAATGGGAGTACGCTAAAAATGCCACATCCTCATCAGGCGATGATTGTGCATGGCTGGATTTTATTGTATTGCCTTTCGTAAATACTGCTTCAGCTTATGCTGGCCCGGACCAGCTGATCTGTGAAACCGGCATTTGCATGCTGAATGGGCAGGTTATTAACGCTAATTCCATTGAGTGGACCAGCAGCGGCGACGGAAGCTTCGATGATCCAACGATCCTGGATCCCGTATATACCCCGGGCTCAGATGATATTGCCACCGGGGAGGTATTCCTGACCCTGGGAGCCACCTTTATCCAGACAGGGACTACCTTCGATCAGATGTATCTTGAGATCAATGGCGACCCTGGCATTCCGGCTATACCTAACGGACCTGAATATGTCGATCTGCTTACGGTCACCACTTCAGATTATACAAGTTCCGCTCTGCCTTCTGTCATTGAATATGAATGGCAACTGGTACCTGGTGAAGCAGGCATTATTGAAGGCAACGGACTTACAGGAACCGTCACCTGGGAGCAAACTTACCATGGATTGGCTTATGTCTCGGTGCGGGCCATCGATACCTGCGGACCCGGATTGTATTCTGATCAATTTGAAGTCCTTGTGGATGAAGGCGGGCTCGGAATTAATGAACCCGGTTCTGAAGCACAAATGGTGGTTTACCCGAACCCGAATACGGGAAGTTTTACCATTGATGTGTCTGTACCAAAATCCGGAAATCTTGAAATCAGGGTTTTTAATGCTACGGGCATTCAGATCATGCATGAAAAAGTCATGCAGATTGAGGAGAGATATTCAAAACAATATGACTTAGGTGAATATCCGGATGGATTGTACTTCCTACAGCTAAAGGGTGAAGGTATCTCGTTCTCCAAGAAAATTATCCTGCATCGATAACAAATTATACTGCAAGAGGCTGATCAGGCCTCTTGTGGTTTTTACATACGCAAACACACTAAAAAGCATATAAGTTCTTGATTTTAAAGCAAAATCATCGTATCCTTGCACCCGATTTCAGCAAAGCTAATAAATGACAAACTAAGACTAACAAAACCATGAAAAAGCAATTTCTTCTTTCACTCATCATTCTTTTTTCGGCATTGTTTTCCTTTGGCGGGGAATGGAATGACATTAGCAGCCAGCAAGCTGTTCCGGCTAAGGTCAGCCTTATTTCCTCCGACAGCCAGACAAGCAGGATTTTATTTAATGTGCCAGGCTTTGAACTAACAGAAGTTAGTACAGCATCGGGTATTGCCTATACCCTGAGCCTCGAAGATGCTTCAAATCTTCTTGAAGCAGGGGCGCCGGATCTTCTGAAACTGACGGCCTCGGTAATCATTCCCGACAGGGCAGGCATGGACATCCGCGTGATCTCATCGGAATACACCGATTATGAAAACATCCTGATCGCTCCCTCCAAAGGGAACCTCACCAGAGATATTGATCCCTCAACTGTGCCCTACACATTCGGTGATCAGTATTCACAAAACGCTTTTTATCCCGGCACCCTGGCCGAGCTCCGTGAGCCATACATCATCAGGGACTACCGCGGACAGACAGCCATCGTCTATCCTTTCCAATATAATCCTGTAAGCCTTACCCTTCGTGTTTATCACGAAATTGAAATTGAAGTTTATAAGGTGGATGACAGTGGGGTGAACCCCTTGATCAGGGAAAGAGATCCGGAAACGATCGCTGTTGAATTTTCAGGTATCTATCAACGTCATTTTCTTAATGGTGCAAACCAACTTAGCGATTATACCCCTGTCAGTGAACATGGTAATATGCTAATTATTTCCTACGGTGATTTTATGCCGGCCATGCAGCCGTTCATCGACTGGAGGATTCAGACAGGCACCCCGGTAGAGATGGTGGATGTAGCATCCATTGGCGGCAGTGCACAGATTAAAAGTTACATTGCCAATTATTACAACACCAACGGCCTTACATTTGTGCTGTTGGTAGGTGATGCAGCACAGGTACCCTCTTCATATGCCAGCGGGGATTCGGATAATGATTATGCATACATCATTGGCAGCGACCATTACCCTGATCTTTTCATCGGCAGGTTTTCAGCTGAAACAATAATTCATGCAGAAACCCAGGTTTCGCGTACCCTTACCTACGAACAGAATCCCGACCTTGACTTTGACTGGTTTACCCGTGGTATTGGTATTGCTTCCAATCAGGGCCCCGGCGATGACAATGAATACGATTATGAACACATCAGGAACATCAATACTGATCTTCTTAATTTCACTTATACTTACTGCGCTGAACTTTTCGATGGCAGCCAGGGTGGCAACGATGCTCCTGGCAATCCAACACCTTCAATGGTTGCAGCCGAAGTAAATACAGGAGCTACCATCATTAACTATACAGGACACGGTAGCACTACTTCATGGGGCACTTCAGGATTTTCAAGTTCAGATGTCAATAACCTGACCAACATAGGCATGTGGCCCTTTATATGGTCGGTTGCATGTGTAAACGGAAACTTTGTCGGCGGAACTTGTTTTGCCGAAGCATGGTTGCGTGCCGAAGATAACGGAGATCCAACCGGTGCAGTTGCCACAATGATGTCAACAATTAACCAGAGTTGGAACCCACCCATGTGCGGACAGGATGAAATGGTGGATGTACTTGTTGAAACCTACCCCAATAATATAAACCGGACTTTCGGAGCTGCATCCATGCATGGTTGTATGCAGATGAATGATGAGTATGGTTCTGCAGGAGATGCAATGACCGACACCTGGGTGTGCTTCGGTGACCCCTCATTGCATGTCAGGACTGCTTTCCCGCAAACCATGGTTACATCCTATATGTCAACCCTCTTTATTGGCATGAACTCATTAACAGTAACTGCCAATGCAGAAGGCGGGACTGCCTGTCTGACCCTTGACGGAGCGATTTTTGCAACAGAATTTATCCAGGGTGGCTCTGCAAACCTGACATTTCCGGAGCTCACCGAACCCTGTACCCTCACCCTGACCATCACAGGATTTAACTTCCTTCCGCATATCGGACAGATCAATGTGGTTCCCGGGAATACAGCTTTCCTTGCTTTTGAAGATGATCATGTCATTGACCCGGATGGCAACAATAATGGGCGCCTGGACTATGGTGAATCCGTGACCTATACGGTTGACCTCCTGAACCTGGGTGGTGTGGATGCCACGGATGTGGAAGTGACTTTAAATACCGCAGATCCTTACATTACCATCACCGATGACTTTGAAAATTACGGCACCATCCCTGCCGGACAGGTGGTTGGCATTGCGGGAGGTTTTGCACTTGATGTTGCCAATGATGTTCCTGATGAGCATGTGATCGAATTCATTGTTACAGCTACTGACGG
>JAIOSQ010000271.1 GCA_021107535.1 Bacteroidales bacterium
ATTGAAGGTATCCGTGCCTGGTTTGACCCTTATACAATCACCTATGCCCTGATCAAAACCATTGTTTTTGCTTTTCTGATCGTGCCTGTTTCAGCCTATCACGGATACAGAATCTCAGGAGGTGCACTGGAAGTAGGACGTGCCAGCACCAAAGCGGTAGTGTACAGCAGCATCCTCATTATTATCTTTAATCTCATCCTGACCAAACTTCTCCTGGTATGATAGAAGCAAGACACATATCCAAGTCGTTTGGCGACAAGCAGGTACTGACAGATATTTCGGTGAAGTTTGAACCTGGAAAAACAAATCTCATTATTGGCCAGAGTGGGTCCGGGAAAACAGTCTTGATGAAATGCGTGGTTGGCTTACTGGAGATAGACAGCGGAGAGGTTGATTATGACGGCAGGATTTACTCTTCGATGAAGATAAAAGAAAAGAGAGCGATCAGGAAAGAGTTGGGGATGTTGTTCCAGGGAGGTGCTCTTTTTGATTCTTTAACAGTACAGCAAAACGTAATGTTTCCCTTGAATATGTTTACCAAACAATCATTTAAGGAAAAACTGGAAAGGGTGAACGCCTGCCTTGAAAGGGTAAACCTTGCAGACGCCAATAATTTGATGCCATCAGAATTGAGTGGTGGTATGATCAAACGCGTGGCCATTGCCAGGGCTATCTCTCTCAATCCCAAATACCTCTTTTGTGATGAACCCAATTCCGGCCTGGATCCTAAAACGGCAGACCGCATCGACAAGCTGATCAACGAAATCACAAAAGAGTTCAATATTACTACCATCGTCAACACCCATGATATGAACTCAGTATTGAATACTGGGGATAAAATTGCATATATTCATGAAGGAAATCTCTGGTGGGAAGGGACAAAAGAAGATGTGATGAACTCAACTAATAAGGAATTGAACGAATTTATTTTTTCCACCGAATTAACCAAAAGAATTAAGTAATGAACTGGCTGGACATTGTACTGCTTATCCCTCTCATATGGTTCACCTATAAGGGATTCAGGAATGGCTTTATCATTGAACTTGCTTCATTGGCTGCATTGATTGCAGGCATTTATATTGCGCTTCATTTTTCCTTTTACGTGGAAGATTTTCTGCGCGAAAACTTCGAAATTGCAGAAAACTATTTATATGTTATTTCTTTTGTGATCACCTTTATCATTGTGGCAGTGCTGATATTCCTTGTCGGGAAGATCATACACAAGTTTATCGGCATGATCGCACTTGGATTTCTGAACAGGCTTGCCGGCGGTATCTTCGGATTACTGAAGGCTGCATTGGTACTTAGTGTGATTCTTTACTTTTTAAATGGCTTTGATATTGATTCGTCCATCATCAAACCGGAGGTAAAAGAAAAATCATACCTCTACGAACCCATAGGGTCCATTGTTCCTCTCATCATTCCTAAACTAAAACTTGAAAATTTAGATTTACCGTGAAGTGATGAGCTCAATATCCCGGTTGCTCCCTGATTACCCGGCGGATTAATTCATCTTTGAATGAGTTGGTATAAATTTTGGTATAGATCTTTAATAATCTATTCCTGAATCATGCTCAGATCGTTCAGAACCCGGAAGGCAAAACACCCTGCATATGTTCATTTAACTGATGCACAACTGATCGATATTTATGTAAGTGAGGGCAATAATGATCATTTTGGAGAGCTGTTCGAGCGTTATACCCATCTTGTCTTCGGTGTTTGCATGAAATATCTGAAAAACGAGGATGATGCCCAGGATGCAGTGATGAGTATCTTCGAAAAACTAATGACAGACGTGAAAATCCAGGAGGTCAGGGATTTTAAAAACTGGCTGTATCGGGTAGCGAAAAACCATTGTCTTATGGCTTTGAGAAAAAAAGGAGTGAAATACAGGGCCGAAAATGAGATTATCCGGGATAAACAACAGGAATTTATGGAAATCTTAAATGAAGGGCATCATCTCTATGAAGAAGATGAGGAAGCAGGCATTTTAATATCTTTACACAATGCCATGGGCACCCTGAAGGAGGAGCAACGAAAATGCCTTGAAATGATGTATATAGAAAAGAAAAGTTATGATGAGATTGCATCATTAACCACTTACAGTCTGAAACAGGTAAAGAGTTATATACAAAACGGGAAACGGAATTTAAAAAATATGCTTAGCCCCAAATGAGCCGGACACCACATACAGATAAATTATTCAACGAATCAGCCTGTCTGAGCCTTCTTGCCTTTGAACTATATAGGGACAAGCTCCTGGATGATGATGAAAAAGCTATGGTAGAAGCACATTTAAGGGAATGTCCTTTATGTAAAGATGCCCTGGAAGGATTATTGCTGCTGGCCGAAAGATCAAGTTCCACTTTTATTACCAACAAGATAAATACGCGTCTCAGAAGAAAGTTCAATTACGCTTCCTCCGGGAATAGATCTGACAGGAAGACGCCAAAACTCAGCCTGTTTTTAGTCCCGGCCGCGGCTTCTATCATTATCCTGATAAGCATTATCGCATATTTTCACTATTTCTCTCCCGAACAGCAAGACCTGGCCATGCTCGACGATCAGGAAACCTTGACGATTACTGAAGAAAAGGAGATAACAGATAAGAGCAAAATGGCAGCAACTTCTCCTACAGAAAGCCGGGAAGCAAAGGAAGAAGCCGGAGAGGATATGGATAAGGCCATGGAGAATACTCATTCGGGAGAAAAGGATGAAAATATATCACAGGATTTGACAACAAATACGAAAGGCGTGACAGGAGGCATTGCAGCTCCGGTAACAGCAATGACAATTGTTGCAGATACTGAAACTGTTTTCACCAAAACTGTTAATGATATTGCAGAAGAGGAAATTGCAATAATGAAATTCGATGAAGAGATCGTCATGGTTCAGCAAGAGGAACCTCCTGAAAAAGAAGAAGTCAGCATGTATGCTATGGATGAAATGGCTGGAGCAGGGGTATATAAAGCAAATTCTGAATCAAAAAGCAGGTCAAGGAAAGGTAAGCAGGATCCCGATACTACTATGGTATTTGTTGTTGTGGAACAGATGCCGGAATTTCCGGGAGGTGCGGATTCACTGTTCATGTTTCTGCAGGCCAATCTTGTATATCCGAAAACGCAAGATGCTACTGTTAACAGGACTTCACAGCTTGCATTTATTATATATGAAGATGGAAGTATAAGTGATATCAAGGTTCTTCGCAGTGCCGGAGGAATATATGACAGAGAAGCCATACGGGTGGTGGAGATGATGCCAACCTGGATCCCTGGAAAACAAAGGGGTAAGCCGGTAGCTGTACAGTATACTCTCCCGGTAAAGTTTATTAAAGAGTAGATAGTGACAAATATAGCACCTCCTTGGGGTGTTGTTCGTATATTTGCGCCATGATTTTAGTAACAGGCGGTACCGGACTGGTAGGTTCACATCTTCTGCAGGAACTCACTTCCAAGGGGAAAAAGGTACGTGCCCTACGCAGAAAAAGCAGCAAGCTGGCTTTCGTCGGGCATGTCTTTCATGCATATGCTGAAAATCCGGAGCAGCAGCTGAAGTTAATCGAATGGGTTGAAGGTGATGTTCTTGATATCTTCTCCTTAGAAGAGGCCATGAAAGGAGTTACACATGTTTATCATAATGCCGCGATAATTTCTTTCAATGCGAGCGATCGTGAAATTATGAGGCGTGTGAATGTTGATGGGACTGCCAACGTGGTGAATATTGCCCTTGAAAATAACGTTAAAAAGCTCTGTCATGTAAGCTCTATTGCTGCCCTTGGCCGTGCAAAACAGGATGGCATTACCGATGAAAAAACTTCCTGGGTAACTTCAAGACATAATTCTTACTACGCTATTAGCAAATATAGTGGTGAAAGAGAAGTGTGGAGGGGAACAGCTGAGGGACTGGATGCTGTAGTCGTAATACCATCAATAATTATCGGCCTGTCCAACATAAGCAACGGAAGCATGCAGCTCTTTAAGACGATCCGCAGTGGATTGCCATTTTATACTCCGGGGTCGAATGGATATATCAGTGCAAAGGATTTGGCAAAAGCCCAGATATTTCTGATGGAGAGCGATATAGTCAATGAGAAATTCGTTATATCTGCTGAAAACCTGAGCTACAAGGAAGTTCTGGGGATGATTGCAGATGGTTTTGGAAAGAAGCGCCCATCGATAAAAGTAAATCTTTTTCTGGCCATCCTTGCCAAGAATTTTTTTAAAGTAAAAAGCCTTTTCACCGGCAAGCCACCACTCATCACCAGGGAATCCGCACGTACTGCAATGCGTACGTACGAATACAGCAGCAAGAAATTTACCGGGATAAGCGGTATGGCATTTCAGAGCATCAGTAATACCATCAGTGATATCTGTCATCTGTATACTAATAATGGTTTTTTTGAATCGAAACAGAAGGATTCTTAATTCGTTTATCGGGTACACTGGTATTGGATTAATCTTTAATTTTGCCTTTAAACATAATGAACATTGAAGCTTAAGCAGTGTTTATGAAGAGAAAATTAAAACCGGAAGGATGAAAAAAATAGCCTTGATCTATTGGCCAAAAAAAGGGAATGTTGAAAAGACCGCTCATAAGATATCTGATCTTCTGGGGCCAGGAAGTACTGATGTTTTTACCATTTCCGAGGTGGAAGCTGACAATCTTGCGGTTTATGATTTCCTGATTTTAGGTGGATCAACCATTGGGGCCGATAATTGGGAAGACGTCCATACTACCAAATGGTATTCTTTCTTCGATGTGTTAAAAAAACTTGACCTGAGTGGGAAAACAGCTGCTATTTTTGGCCTTGGTAATCAAATCCTTTATCCCGAACATTTTGTTGATGGTATGGCCATTATTCGTGATGAGCTGGTAGCTGCAGGCGCAAAAATTACCGGTACGTGGCCGATTGAAGGTTATGAGCATTCCGACTCAAAATCGGTAGAGGGTGATCATTTTATTGGCCTGGCACTTGATGATGACCAGCAGCCAGAACTCTCAGATGAAAGGATAAGTAAATGGGTAGCCATGCTTAAAGCTGAATTCGGGCTTTAAGCTAAAGGAATACTTTTCCATCCCCCGGAAGAGAAAATATATACCTCTCTGTAAGCCGTATTCAATAAAACTTCTGCTGCCTCATTAAGTAAAAGGCCAACCTCTTCAGGCTTATGGGCATCCGAATTTATGGTCACAGGGATGTTCATTTTATGCATCTCATCCAAAATCATTTCACCGGGGAATAAAGCATTGGAACGCTTCTTATACAAACCCCTGGTATTGACTTCAATGATACAATTCCTGGCTTTCGCCAGTTCCAGGGTTTCCATGAACAGCTTAATATACCACGCATCCGTTTCGCGGAAATATTCATCCTGATTATGCATTTTGATCTTATCAAGGTGGCCGATGACATCAAACTGCTGGCTCTCAATCATCTGATTGATCTGACCATAATATGCGCCTACCGCCTTTCGGATGTCCCCGCTGAATTCAAGCTCAAGGCCTTTTTTCCACCTGTCGCGGTAAGGCCCGTCAATAAACCAGAGGAATTTTCTCTCATTGATGACGAGGTGAACCGAACCAATGATATAATCAAGTTTATATTCATCAAAAAAATGCTTAAAATCCAGGGTAACTCCCGGAATAAAATCTGCCTCGAGGGCAAGATATACATTGATCTTCCCCTGGTACTTCTTTTTCAGTGTGTTGATCTCGTTGCAATATTCCGCCAGGCTTTCGCTATCCCTGATCGCGAAGTCGTTCTCGAAAGGAACAGGTGAATGCCCGGAAAAACCAATAGATTCAAGTCCCGCATTCAGGGCCGCCAGCACATATTCTTCCGGATTTGATGATCCATCGCAATAGGAAGTATGTGTATGAAAATTATGTTTAAACAAATTTTATGAATTTAAAGCAATGATAGTCATTCTGTAAGAACAAAAAAGCATATTGGAATAAAAAAAAGGAGAGCACTGACCAAGTGCTCTCCAACCCAAATCTTAAAAATTATCAAAATGAAAAAATTAACCTAAAATGTTAACTGTTTCGTCTCTTTATACGGAAACCATCAAAAAAGTAACCCTTTTTTTTAAAAAAAATTCAAAAAAATATTTGGTATGAACCTCCGGGAATAGATGATGAACTGTAAATGAAAGCGTTAAGCCTTGTCAATAATTTTATATAATTTATCTGCCCTTCGCAGAAATTCAGGAACAGGGATAGAACATACCTCACCCTGCCTGGCTGTGCGTGTGTTTTTATTATCCACCCTGATCTCTTCGACCTTTCCCTGATAAACTCCTGTGGTTGGGCCAATGATATAAATGTCGTCTCCGGTTTCAAGTGGTGTTGCTTCAACAAGAACTTCAGCTACATTTATTTTACTAAAGTAATTGGTGATCTTTCCAACATATATTTTCTTTTTAGTAGCCTGTGAGCCATACTGTTCCGACCATTCACCCAATTTTTTACCAAGGTAATACCCATCCCAGAATCCCCTGTTATAAACCGAGTTGAGCTGTTCTTCCCATTTTTTAATTTTCTCCCTGCTGTATGTGCCATCAATATATGCTTCCACGGCCTCCTTATAACATCGGGTTACTGTTTTGACATATTCAGGTGATCTGCCACGGCCTTCAATTTTCAGCACCCTCACCTCTGCATCAAGGATCTTGTCAAGAAAGCCAATCGTTTTTAAGTCTTTGGGCGACATGATGTATTCATTGTCTACTTCCAGTTCAATGTCCCCGTCTTTATCCGTAACACGATATGGCCTACGGCAGATTTGCATGCATTCCCCCCTGTTTGCCGAGAAATTCATATTGTCAAGGCTCAGGTAGCACTTCCCCGACACAGCCATACATAATGCGCCATGAACAAAGATCTCGATCTTTACTTTCTCATCTCCGGGTCCGGTAATATTTTCCTTTTCAATGCCCGAAGTGATCGCTTTAACCTTCTCCAGGGAAAGTTCCCTGGCAGTGACCATCACATCTGCAAACTGTGCATAAAACTTAACAGCTTCGAGGTTGGTAATATTGGTCTGTGTAGACATATGAATTTCCATACCTACCGAACGGGCATATGCGATCACCGACAGGTCAGAAGCAATAATGGCACTTACACCATGTTTTTTTGCTGCATCTACAAGTTGTTTCATTTCAGCGATTTCCTCATCATAAACCACTGTATTCAGGGTAAGGTATGAGTGTATGCCATGCTTTTTGCAGATATTCGTAATCTTCTTCAGGTCATCAATGGTGAAATTCTTAGAGGACCTTGCACGCATGTTCAGCTTTCCTACTCCGAAATAAACGGATCCGGCTCCTCCCTGAATGGCTGCTGCCAATGACTCCATAGAGCCAAGCGGGGACATGATCTCGATATTATTTGCAAATTTTTTTTGCTGAAACATGGGTACAAAAGTAATATATTGGTATTAATAGGTAAGGATTTGCGAGATTCTACTTCAACAAGTTTCATTTATCTTTGTTCTAATTAAAAACATTCCCATGAAAAAAATTTCCATTCTAAGTTTATTTATCTTAATGACCTGCATTGTATTTGCTGACGAAAGGCCGCTCTGGATGCGTTATCCTGCTATTTCTCCTGACGGGAATACCATTGTATTTTCATACCAGGGAGATCTGTATACTGTCCCTGTAACAGGAGGAGAGGCACGGCTTCTTACATTGCACGAAGCATATGATTTTTCAGCAGTCTGGTCGCCGGATAGCAAGAGTATTGCTTTTGCCTCAGCCAGATATGGCGGATTTGATATCTTTTCTATCCCCGCCACGGGGGGGAAAGCTAAAAGACTGACAACCAACTCGGGCAGAGAGATCCCGCAATCTTTTACACCCGACGGAAAATATATTCTCTTCTATGCCCTTATTCAGGATGATCCCCTCAATGCTCAATTTCCGACAGGTGTATTTACTGAACTCTATAAAGTAAATATTAAGGGGGGGAGGCCTGAGCGGGTACTGACAACACCTGCACTGGGTGCCACCTACAGTAATGACGGGAAATATATCCTCTACTACGACCGTAAAGGCTATGAAAATAATTGGAGAAAACACCATATCTCCTCAGTAACCCGTGATATCTGGCTTTATGAAAGCGAAACAGGAAAACACAAGAAGTTAACAAGTTTTGAAGGTGAAGACAGGTATCCGGTATACAGTCCTGATGGAAGCACTGTTTACTATCTTAGCGAAAGGGAGGGTTCTTTCAATGTCTGGGCCATGCCAATAAGCGGCGATGCTGATACCAGACAGCTCAGCTCATATGAAAACCATCCGCTCAGGTTTTTGAGTATTTCCAATGAAGGGATACTGTGTTTTGGATATAATGGAGAGATCTATACAGGAACAGAAAGCAAAGGCTTTAAGCGTGTACCTATTATCATTGAAAATGATGATAAGGTAAATACTGTTACTTTCATGAAAGAAGGCAAAGGGGCTACAGAGATCGCTGCCTCCCCTGACGGGAAAGAAATTGCATTGATCATACACGGGGAGGTGTTTGTAACATCTACTGATTTTAACACTACCAAGCAGATCACCAATACACCACAGCAAGAGCGCTCGGTAACCTTCAGTCCGGATGGCCGGTCCATACTGTATGCCTCAGAGCGTGACAGCAGCTGGAATATTTATCAAACCAAAATAGTAAACGATGATGAGCCTTATTTCGCCAATGCAACCTTATTGGAGGAGTCGGTTGTTATTGCTACTGAAAAAGAAGAGTTCCAGCCCCACTATTCCCCTGATGGTAAGGAGGTGGCGTTCCTTGAAGAAAGGGAAATCCTTAAGGTGGTCCACCTGGTAAGCAAAGAAACACGGACCATCTTATCGAAGCAATATAATTACTCTTATGCTGATGGTGATCAGCATTATGATTGGTCACCTGACGGGAAATGGTTCCTGGTGACATATTCTGAGAATTCGGCTATGCACAACGATGTGGCCCTTGTTGATGCCGAGGGAAAGCAGGAGATCGTGAATTTAACCAATAGTGGATATTCTGATGGCGGTCCCTTATGGATGATGGATGGAAAGATGATGATCTGGTGGTCGGACAGGGCCGGATTCCGCAACCATGGAAGCTGGGGAGCGGAAGGAGATATTTATGGCATGTTCTTTAGCCAGGAAGCTTTCGACAAGTTTAGGCTGAGCAAAGAAGAAAGGGAACTGATTGAAAAGAAAGAAAAAGAAGACAAAGAATCAGAAGAGGAAGAAAAGGAAAACAAAAAGAAAAAAGAAAAAGACAAGGATAAGGACGAAAAGAGCATTGAGCCAATAGAGATTGACCTCAATAACATTGAAGACCGAAAGCTAAGGTTAACGATCCATTCTTCATTTATCGCTGATGCGGTTGTTACCCCAGATGGCAAAAAGATGTATTACCTGAGCAAGGGAGAAAATGGTTATGATCTATGGGTACAGGATTTCGTTGAAAAGGAAACCAAGCTGCTTGTCCCCCTGAAAAGCAAGCGGGCAGGTACCCTCTTCCTGGATAAAAAAGGGGAGAATCTGTTTGTGTTCAACAGGGAGGCCATCATAAAGATCGGTGTGAAAGATAAGAAGCAAACACCGATTACCTATATGGCAGAGTTTTATCTCGACAAGCCGCTTGAACGTGAATATATGTTCGAACATGTGTGGCGTCAGGTACAGAAAAAGTTCTACGATCCTAAGCTTCACGGAGTGGATTGGGATTTCTACAAAACTGAATACCTCCGCTTTTTGCCATATATCAACAACAATGATGATTTTGCCGAGATGCTCAGCGAAATGTTGGGTGAACTAAATGCCTCACACACCGGATCCGGTTACAACCTTAAAAATCCAAAAGCCGATGCTACGGCATGCCTCGGATTGTTTTATGATTTCAATGCCGATGGTGACGGACTTATCGTTGCGGAAATCCTGAAAAAGGGACCCTTTGATAATGCCAAAAGTAAGTTAAAAGCCGGAATGGTGGTTGAAAAGATCGATGGTATTGAGATCGTGGAGGGCGAAGACTGGTTTCCACTGCTGAACCACAAAGTGGGTAAGCCGGTTCTGGTTAGTATATATGATCCCGGTAGTGGTGAGCGCTGGGATGAGAAGGTAAAAGCCATTCACCGCGGACAGGAATATGAGCTTTTTTACAAACGCTGGGTAGAGAATCGCCGTAAGGAAACCGATAGTCTTTCAAGGGGACGAATCGGTTACGTACATGTACGCGGAATGAACAGCAACAGCTTCAGAAAAGTCTATTCTGAAGTGCTTGGAAGAAATTATAACAAGGAAGCGATCATTGTGGATACACGTTTTAACGGAGGCGGATGGCTGCATGATGACCTGGCCACTTTCCTGGACGGGAAAAAATATGCCAGTTTCTGGCCACGTGGGCATGAGAACTACGGCAGTGAGCCTCTCCACAAATGGTACAAGCCATCCATCGTACTGATCAGTGAAGGCAATTATTCAGATGCCCATGGGTTTCCTTTTGCTTACAGGGCAATGGGTGTTGGCAAAACCGTTGGTATGCCGATTGCCGGAACCATGACTGCCGTTTGGTGGGAGGGGCTTCAGGATAACAGCCTTTATTTCGGCATCCCGCAAATAGGGGTAAAAGACATGAACGGCGACTACCTGGAAAACAAACAATTTGAACCTGATGTAAAAGTGTCCCAGGATTTTGATGTTGTGATTACCGGTCGGGATCAGCAGCTTGAAAAGGCAGTAGAGGTAATGCTGAAGGATTTAGATGCAGCTAAATAAAAGAGTATGATATATTGATCAAAACATATCGAAAAGGATTAACTTTGACATTAAAAATGAACCTTAACCCCAGGCTAAATAATAAAATCATGACGAAATTCAGGTTATTTGTATTATCCTTCCTTGCGATATCTTTATTTGTATTTATCTCTTGCCAGCAGGCAGAACAAAATGATCCAAAAGCCAAATACGTTTTCTTTTTTATCGGTGACGGGATGGGTATTTCGCAGGTGATCGCGGCAGAGGCATTTCAGTCGGCAATGGCAGGTGATGGGAATCATATCCCTTTGGGATTTCGGGAGTTCCCGGAAGCCGGCCTGAGCACCACCTATGCTGCCAATCGTTTTATCACAGGCTCTGCCGCTGCAGGAACAGCGCTGGCAACGGGTCACAAAACTGCTATCGGGAGGATCTCTATGGATACCTCCGGAACTGTGCCATTTGAAACCCTTGCAGAGAAAACCAAAAAGAAAGGTATGAAAGTGGGAATTATCAGCAGTGTTTCCATTGACCATGCCACGCCTGCAGTTTTCTATGCACACCAGCCAAACAGAAGTATGTACTTTGAAATTGGCCTTGACCTGGCAGCCAGTGAGATTGACTTCTTTGGAGGGGGTGGGTTCAGACAGCCTGAAGGAGAAGTCAAGGGTGAATTGGTCAATGTGATTGATCTGGTCCAAAAAAACGGTTTCGAATATATTAACACCAGGGGAGCATTCGGGGCATTAACACCATCAGACCAGAAAGTGCTTTTTGTAAATCCCGAACTTACAGATGGTGAAGCCATGCTTTATGCCATCGATCAGCCGGAAGGGTACATTAGCCTGGCAGACATCACAAAAAAAGCGATCGAATTGCTGGATAATGAAAACGGTTTCTTCATGATGGTAGAAGGGGGAAAGATCGACTGGGTATGCCATGCCAATGATGCAGCAACAACGGTTTATGAAGTACTTGATTTTTCAGCAGCAGTGGATGAAGCCGTATCTTTTTATAAACAACATCCTGATGAAACCCTCATCGTTGTTACAGCTGATCATGAAACCGGGGGCCTTGGACTGGGAAGCAATGTGATGAAATATGAATCAGATTATTCTCTTCTTGCCCATCAAAAGGTATCGGGAGATGCTTTTAATAAAATCCTGTCAGACTGGAGAAAGGACAATCATATTAACGAAAAAGGATTTAAGAAAATGCTGATGTTACTTGAAGAATACTTTGGGTTTGGCGGTGATGAAGCCCCCATTTCATTAAGCCCAGGAGAGAAAGAAACATTAAAAGAGGCATTTATGGCTTATGACCTCAGCCAGGAAAATGAATACGGGAATTACAAGCGCCTTACCTATATAGCTACAGAGATTTTAGCCCACCGGGCAGGCCTGGGATGGACATCTTATTCACACACCGGTGTAGTTGTCCCTGTATATACTATTGGGGTACACAGCACAGCTTTCTCAGGAAATATTGATAACACGGATATACCGAAGTTGATCTGGGAAACGATTGAGTAGGGAAAGATTACAATTCCTTTGCATCTTCAATATCAACACTAAGATTCAGCTCTTTCAGCTGTTCTTCCGAGATTGGGGAAGGAGAATCGATCATCACATCACGGCCGGCATTGTTTTTCGGGAAAGCAATGAAATCACGTATGGAATCATGTCCGCCAAACAGGGCAACCAGGCGGTCGAAGCCAAGGGCAATTCCGCCATGAGGTGGTGCGCCATATTCAAATGCATTCATCAGGAAACCGAATTGTGCCCGGGCTTCTTCATCTGTAAAACCAAGCACTTTGAACATTTGTTTCTGCAACTCTTTGTTATGGATCCTGATGGAACCTCCGCCGACCTCCACACCATTGATCACAAGATCATAAGCATTGGCACGAACCTTAGCGGGATCGGATTTCAGCAGGCTCATATCTTCTTTTTTCGGTGATGTAAAGGGGTGATGCATGGCATGGAACCTTGCTGATTCTTCATTCCATTCCAGCAAGGGAAAATCAACCACCCAGAGCGGTTTAAAGACATTCGAATCACAAAGGCCAAGGGTATTTCCCATCTCAAGGCGAAGTTCAGCAAGTTGTTTCCTGCTGGTATTGGCATCGCCCGATAATACAAGCAGCAAGTCCCCGGCATTGGCCCCTGCTTTTTCAGCCCATCCGTTCAGATCATCCTGGCTATAGAATTTATCAACTGAGGACTTAAAAGTCCCGTCAGGATTACATTTTACATAAACGAGGCCTTTGGCTCCAATCTGTGGTTTTCTAACAAAGTCGGTGAGGGCATCAAGTTGCTTACGCGAGTATTCAGCACATCCGGGCACACAAATTCCTACAACAAGTTCTGCACTGTTAAATACATTGAAGCCTTTTCCCTGTGCCACATTATTCAGTTCAACGAATTCCATCCCGAATCGCAGGTCAGGCTTGTCAGATCCATATTTTTTCATGGCTTCATCGAATGACATTTGCGGGAATACATCAACCTTTACTCCTTTGATATTTTTAAAAAGATGGGTGGTAAGGCCTTCAAATGTTTTGAGCACATCTTCCTGTGTCACAAAAGCCATCTCACAGTCGATCTGGGTAAATTCCGGCTGACGGTCAGCCCGCAGGTCTTCATCCCTGAAACATCTTACGATCTGATAATAACGATCGTAACCGGCTACCATGAGAAGCTGCTTAAAGGTTTGGGGAGATTGCGGCAAAGCATAAAACTCACCTTCATTCATCCTTGACGGCACTACAAAATCGCGCGCACCTTCCGGTGTCGATTTGATCAGATAAGGAGTTTCGATCTCAAAGAATTGCTGTTGATCGAGATAGTTTCGAACTTCAATAGCCATACGGTGGCGCAGTTCAAGGTTCGTCCTTAAGGGCTTTCTTCTAAGATCGAGATAGCGGAATTTCATACGAAGTTCTTCACCGCCGTCCGTATTATCCTCTATGGTAAAGGGAGGCACTTTCGAAGGATTCAGAATGTCAAGCCCTGTGACTTTTATCTCTATATCCCCGGTCGGGATATTTGGGTTTTTCGACTCCCTTTCGATGACGGTTCCGGTGGCAGAGATCACATACTCCCTGCCCAGTGACCTGACTTTATTCAACAATTCAGGCTTGGTATCTTCTTCCTTAAACAAGAGCTGTGTGATACCGTATCTGTCGCGCAGGTCAATCCAGATCAATGCACCTTTGTCCCTTATTTTCTGAACCCAGCCACTCAGGCGAACTTCTTCATTAATATTTTCCGGCCTTAACTCCCCGCAGGTATGTGTTCTTAACATATTTGTGTTTTTTACCGCCTGTGTATACTGCTGACAGGTGTATTCTTAGGTTTGCGAAATTAATAAATATTTTACTGTTTTGACCTGGTTGGAATGTCTACCCCTACGAATATCAAGCCATAAATATTTGATTCTTTATAGTCTTCCAGCCCCGGAAGATCGCTATTGACAATATTTATAAGGCCGTAATAAAACCTGGCTCCCGCACTTATATGCCATTTTCCTTTTTTACCAATTGGTATTCTTCCTCCTATTCCGCCAGCCAGGCCAAAATCAAATGACGAATAAAAATCCAGCAATTTTTCTTCAAAGCTGCCACTGGTAACCAGTCCTGTTGAATCAGTGATCTCAGCATCTCCCAGTACACTTGCACTAATCAGGAAGGATCCGTAAATACCTCCCTCAATAAAATAATTCCTTTTTGCATTCAGAAAAAGTCTGGGCATCACTACCAGGCTTAAATACCCCAGTTCTTCCCGGGCATTGGTGATCACAACCCTTGAACTGTCCCGGTGGTCGATGTAATCTATATCTTCAAAGACACAACCAAGCGAAAGAATATCAGCCTCAAATACAAAAGCGAAAGTTTTTCCTAAAGGAAGAGTAAAGGATGCTCCGATGGCCGATGCAAGCTGCAATTTGTTCCCTCCGATATCTCCATAAAGATTGCTTGCCCCTGCACCGAGATGCCAGCCTAATGTTGGAGATATTTTTACAGGCGGGAGGATCTTTTCCTGTTTATGCTCTTCAATATCCCGCTCCGGTTTTGTAAACTCTATTATTTTGCCATTTTCATAAATGATCTTTTCCACCTGTTCACGGGCAATAGAAAATACCGGGCTATTTTTATTATCAAATTTCTTATACTTAATAACACCCGGGGATACATCCACCACGATGGCCTGCATCTCCTCGCCCGTCCATTTGAAGATGATGTCCTGTGCACTGGCAGTAGTCGCAGTGAGAAGCAGGATGAGGATGAAAATTAAGCTGATTTTCATAACTAATCCCATAGCGGAATATCAACTCCAAATTTCAGGACGCCGTAGATATTATGTTCGTTGTAAGTTGTTCCATCAGGGGCAGGTTTCGCAACATTAATCAGTCCGTATGAAAACCTGGCTTCAATGGTAAAATTACTGGTTTGTTTGTTGCCCAGCCTAACACCCACTCCACCGCTCAGGCCAAAATCAAAGGTTTTGAAATCATTCTCATTTCCTTCATCACGTTCTTCTAATTTCCAATCTTTTTCCCAGCTTATCTGAAAACGCGCCTGAGACAGGTAGGCAAGATAGAAACCACCATTGACATAAAAAGTCCTTTTTTTATCAATGAAATACTTGTCCATCACATTTAGCTTGACATAATTAAAACGTTGTTCAGCCGTTTTCAGGTTGTTGATGGTGTCATTAATATCGATATAGGTTCTTGGCATTTTGTATTTGAATCCCTGGAAAGTATAAGCCAGTTCTGCATGGATATTGTTCTGTGCAGAAATAGGGATGGTTGTGCCCACTCCGAACAAGCCGGTAAGGCGCTTTTCTGCCGATGACAGGCTTCCTGCCACAGAGCTTAATCCCATCCCTCCCCATACTTCAAGGATGGGTGTTGGAAGATTTTTGCTTTGCTTTTGTTTTTTTTGCTTTCCCTGTGAATAAGCAAAGGAAAAGGCAAGTAAGAAGATAAGGATTGATAAGGTTATTTTTTTCATTAAAACTGTTTTTTGCTTTTTGTATAAGTCAATTACTCAAGTCTTTATAAGTCTCCAAAATTACATCTATTCTCAACAATATCAGTTGTTCTCTGTAAATAATATGCTCCCGCC
>JAIOSQ010000220.1 GCA_021107535.1 Bacteroidales bacterium
AATTTGTTCTTCTGGGTGGGGATGTGGAACACGTTCCCTACCGCGGATTCCATTGTTATGTGGAATCCGGTTCAGGTTATACAGATGATAATATCCCGGCTGATCTTTATTATTCAGGCCTCGACGGCACCTGGAACGACAATGGAAACAACCTCTGGGGAGAGATCGGGGAAGATGACCTTCTGCCGGATATTGCAGTAGGACGTTTTTCTTTCAGCAACCTGAATGAGTTGAATGCCATGATCCACAAAACCACTGCTTACCAGGATGCGCCTATCCTTGGTGAGATGACCAATCCGCTGCTTGCAGGGGAGCATCTTTGGTCTAGCCCGGTAACCTGGGGTTCTGATTATATGCGCCTGTTGATAGGATTTCACGATGACAATGGCTATACCACCATCGGGATACCCCCGGAACAGAATATCGATTCCCTGTATGAAAGATGGCAGAGCTGGGGAGGAAGTACGATCATGGCTGAGATCAATGAAGGAAAATCCTTTGTTCACCATTGCGGCCATGCGAACTCGTCTTCGGTCATGCACCTTGGGATAAGCGACATTACCAATGCTAACTTCTCACAGGTAAACGGAACCATACACAACTACACCTTTGTACAGAGCCACGGCTGTATTTGTGGTGCATTCGATTATTCCGATTGTATCATGGAGCACATGGCCTTCATCGACAACTTCGCAGCAGCAGTTATCGGCAACTCAAGGTATGGATGGTTCAACGAAGGGCAAACCGAAGGCCCTGCAGCCCACCTTCACCGCGAAATGGTAGATGCTTTATACGAAGAAGAGATTGGCAGGATCGGTGCTGCTTTTGTTGAATGCAAAATACAAACCGCCCCCTGGGTCAATGCCCCGGGCCAGCATGAGGAAGGCGCCCTGCGCTGGAACTTTTATGATATCAACATACTTGGGGACCCCACCCTTCAACTATGGACTGAGGAACCTTTCACCGTGGATGCTTTATTTGCAGCCCCGATCCAACTTGGAGCAACTTCATTGGATGTTACCGTACTCAGCGGAGGAAGCCCCGTTGAAGGCATGATGTGCGCACTTACCAAAGAGGGTGTGCTGCACGGAACAGCCATCACGGATGTCAACGGTGAAGCCACCATTATCATCGACCCCCTGATCACAACACTGGGGACTGCTGAACTTACCATCAGTGGGTACAACTGTCTTACGAAATCATATAATGTTATTGTTTCACCGGCAGCAGGGCCGTTCATCATCTATTACGAACATATCCTCGATGATACACTTGGAGGGAATAGTAACGGGCTTCCGGATTATGGTGAATCCATCCTTATGACCATCATACTGGCAAATGCCGGAACAGCAGATGCCATCAATGTTGCAGCTACACTAAGCAGTAATGATGAATATATTACTATTACCGATGACCATGGCGATTATGGTACTATTGCAGCAGGTACAACAGGGGGTTCCATCAACGACTATGCTTTTGATGTAGATGAATATGTACCCGATCAGCACGTGGCTGAATTCATTATGGATATCTCGGGAGATGGGAAAGAAAACTGGACTTCCGAGTTTAATATAACACTCAACGCCCCGGTTCTGGAAGCCGGTCAAATGACAATTGACGACATTGCCGGAGGCAACGGTAACGGGTTCCTTGATCCAGGCGAGACAGCCATCCTGACCATCGGTGTATTGAACACCGGACACTGTAACGCCCCGGATGCAGAAGCAAGCCTCAGCACAATCAGCAGCTGGGTAAGTTTCACCAACAGCTCCTTTGCGCTGGGAGATCTCCTGCCGGGGGTAAATGCGTTTGCTGAATTTGAAATTACTATTGATGAAGATACTCCCATTGGAACTGTGGTTAACTTTAGCTTTGATGCGACATCCGGAGTATATACAGTCCTGGAAGATTATGCTGCAACCATCGGGATCCTGGTAGAAGACTGGGAAAGTGGTGGTTTTACAAGCTTCAACTGGCAGTTCGCCGCCGATGCACCATGGGAAATGTGTAGCATTGAACCATGGGAAGGAACTTATTGCGCCAAATCGGGCAACATAGGCGACTACCAGGAATCAGAATTGTTCCTGACCCTGGAAGTCCTTGCAGATGGAGACCTGTCATTTTACCGCAAGCTTTCGTCTGAAGCTGAGTGGGATTTTCTCAGGTTTTACATCGATTATAACATGGTGGGTGAATGGTCCGGAGAGTTGGACTGGGAATTGCAAAGTTTTCCGGTAACACAGGGCTTACATACTTTCCGCTGGGTATATGAAAAAGATTCCTATTTCTCAAGTGGTGAGGATTGCGCCTGGCTTGACTTTATCGTTTTCCCACCGATTGATATCAGCACAGGCGAAAATGAGCCTGTCATCAATGCCGGCCCGTTTATGACCCTGAGGCCAAATCCTGCCAGAAGCGTAGTGCATATAGATTACCGGCTTCAATCACCCGGAAATGTTGAAATTGTATTTTACGACCTTCGTGGCCAACAGCTCAGAACGGTTCAAAACAACATGCATCAGGCATCAGGCTTTTATACTTTTTCTGAAGATGTATCAGGACTGGAAGCCGGGGTTTATTTATGCCGGATCCTTACATCAGAGGGTATACGTACTGAGAAGCTGGTGATTAGCAGATAGATAATTAAATTGAAATCAGTCTATATAACAGTAAATATGCGGCATTTTTCCCATTCGCATACTATTTATTATATATTTGTTAGGCTTAATTCAAAAATCTTAATCAGATTATTAACATAAACCGCAGAAAAATGAAAACAAGTTTACTACCCAGAGCTATTTCAATGCTCATCGCACTTATGCTCGTTTTCGCCTTCACCTTCATCAATGCACAAAAAATTGCTTTTGATGATTCATGGGCAAACCCGGGCTTCAATCTTACCCAACAAAGTACCACCGGGATTGAGATCTCTTTTTCAATTGACGAATTTATCTTGACTGATTTCGACCTTAAAGGCGAAGCCATGAAGGAAATTCAGATCATGGGCAATTTCCTCCCAAACAATGAAGGAGCCCCTAATCTTCCCGGGAACGGACGGTATATTGCCGTTCCTAACGGAGCTGTAGCATCTTTCAGGGTAACTGCCGAACGTACAGAAACCTATCAGAATGTGAATATCGCTCCTTCACCCCGTATACCAAAGGCAACGGATGATGGCCCTTTGCATTATGAAAAAAATATGAAGATCTATTCCCGTGATGCTTTTTATCCGGCCAATCCGGTCAGCCTTTCAGAGCAAACCAACATCCGTGGGATGGAAGCAGTGATCCTCGGCATCACTCCTTTCCAGTATAACCCGATTACAAAAGAGCTGATCGTATACCGCGACCTGAAAGTTGAAGTTACTTTTAATGGCGGTAACGGAACCTTCGGGGAAGATCGACTGCGTAGCCGCTGGTTTGACCCTCTCCTCAGCGATATGATGATCAACTTCGGCACATTACCAAAAGTAAATTTTCCGCAACATGCGCCTGAATCCGGTACACCGGATCTTGAATATGTGATCATATGCCCAGATGATGCGACTTTCATCGACTGGGCAGAAGATTTGTCATTATTCAGAAACCAGCAGGGAATTCGTACAGGGATCTTTACAACTACAGATGTTGGCGGTAATACACCCACAGCCATCGAAAATTTTGTTGATGATGCATATGCCAACTGGGCCATTCCTCCTGTAGCAGTTCTGCTGCTTGGTGATCACGGCACCACAGGTGCTACGGTTGTTGCACCCATCTGGGATAGTTATTGCGTTTCCGACAACATTTACGCCGATGTATCAGGTAACGACATGCCAGATGTGATCTTCGCCCGTATGACAGCCCAGAATGAAACTCACCTGGAAACCATGATCACCAAGGTGATCAATTATGAAACCGACCCACCCACCAATCCTGATTTTTACGATCACCCGATCACAGCGCTGGGCTGGCAAACCGAGCGGTGGTTCCAGATCTGTTCTGAAACTGTCGGCGGATATTTCAAGCACATTCAGGGAAAAGACCCTGTCCGTATCAATGCCATCTATTCCGGTAATCCTAATGTTGATCCCTGGTCAACTGCTACCAACACATCAACTGTTCTCGATTACTTCGGTCCGAACGGCCTGGGATATATACCGGCAACCCCTGCCGAACTTGGTGGGTGGACCGGTGGAAATGCCAGCATGGTAACCAATGCTATAAACGACGGAGCATTTATTTTGCAGCACCGTGACCATGGCGGTGTAACAGGTTGGGGAGAACCGGACTTCAGCAACAATGACATTAACAACCTGACAAACACAGACCTTTCCTTCATCTTTTCGATTAACTGTCTTACAGGAAAATATAATGCTTCACAAGAATGTTTTGCCGAAAAATTCCACCGCCATACCTATAATGGAGAAAATGCCGGTTGCCTCGGGATCATTGCCGCTTCTGAAGTTTCATATTCCTTTGTCAATGACACTTATGTTTGGGGAATGTATGATAATATGTGGCCGGATTTCCTGCCCGACTATCAGACTGACCCAACACCGCGAGGACTGTTACCAGCCTTTGGAAATGCCGGTGGCAAATATTTCCTGCAACAATCGAATTGGCCGTATAATACATCAAATAAAGAGGTAACTTATTTCCTCTTCCATCATCATGGTGGTGCTTTCAGCACCCTGTATTCAGAGGTGCCAATGGATCTTACGATCAATCACGATAATGTAATCCTTGCCGGACTCAGTCAGTTCAGTATTACTGCTGATGATGGTGCATTTGTAGCCCTCAGCGTTGACGGAGAAATTATCGGTACAGGAACAGCAACCGGGAACCCGATGAACATTACTATTCTGCCCCAGGTACCACCTACCATAGTTGATGTTGTGGTAACCAAGACCAACTATTTCCGTTATCATGCCCAGGTGGATGTGATTCCACCCAGCGGGCCGTATATTGTACAAAATGAAGTGACCATCAATGATGCTTCCGGAAACAACAACGGACAAATGGATTATGGTGAATCTATCCTGCTGACACTTGAAGTGAAGAATGTAGGCAGTGATGATGGTGAAAACATCGAGGTGACTGTAGACACCGATGATTCGTACATCACAATGACAACAACACAGGCAAACTATGGAACCGTGCTTGCAGGTCAGACTAAATCAATGACAGATGCTTTTGCTTTCGATGTTGCAGGAAATATTCCGGATCTCCACACCGTGATCTTCAATGTTGAAGCCACAGACGGAACAGATACCTGGGAAAGTTCATTCTTCCTGAACGGCCATGCCCCCAACCTGAATTTCCTTGAAGTGATCATCGATGATGCACAGGGAAATGGCAATGGGAGACTTGATCCGGGTGAAACAGCAAACCTTTTTATTAAAGTTGGAAATACCGGAACTGCTGATGCATATGATGTAATCGGAGACCTTCTGTGTCCTGACCCATATCTTACCATCAACACAGCCACGCAAAGTTACGGAGAGATCACTGCAGGCAATGAGAACTCAGAAAATTTCAGTATCACTACCGACATCATCACTCCAGCCGGATATGTACTGGACTTTACCATCGACATCGCTGCATTTGGCGGCATCGCTGCACAGGGCATATTCAGTCTTACTGTTGGACAGATGCCTGTACTTATTCTCGATCTTGACGGCATTCCCCAGAACTCCGGCACGCATATGGCAATTGCTATTCAAGATCTTGGTATCGGTGCTGAATATACCCAGACCTGGCCCGATGACCTCAACCTGTTTTCGAATATTTTTGTTTGTCTCGGAATTTACAGCCATAACCATGTGTTAACACAAGCTGAAGGACAGCTGCTTGCTGATTTTCTGGATAACGGAGGCAGGCTGTATATGGAAGGTGGTGATACCTGGTATTATGATGCTGAAACACCGGTTCACCCTATGTTCAACATCAATAAAATATCTGACGGTGACAATGACATGAGTACATTGCTTGGCCAGGATGGTACTTTCACTGAAGGTATGACATTCAATTATGGCGGTGATAACAACTACATGGATCGCATTGCTGCCTTTTCACCGGCCTTCAATATTTTCGAAAATCAAAGTCCGCAATATTTTGCAGGTGTTGCTTATGATGAAGGTTCTTACA
>JAIOSQ010000261.1 GCA_021107535.1 Bacteroidales bacterium
AGCTCCCACCGGCGGCCATAGCCTTTGGCGGAGGCCTCAGCGACGGAGCACGACAGGGAGGTTCATTTCTTTTTTTTCAATAAAGCAGCATAATTTCCGTTAATATCCCGGTATTTATCCGCCGCCAAAGTTATTAATATTTCATTTCAAATATACATGATAATGCAGTCGCTGAAAATTGCCTAAATTAGCCAAAGCTTATAACATTTTGAAGATCCTCCTTTGTGAGCAGTAAGATTAAAATATGGTTATTGAGAGCGAGCATAATGATGTTGCTTACACTTGGATTTTCCCTTCACTCAGCAGCACAGTTTTATAACGGGTCTCAGTTGTCTTTCGGGAAGAACAGAGTGCAATACAAGGATTTTCTGTGGACATATTACAGCTTTGATAAGTTTGACACTTATTTTTACAGGAATGGAAAGGAACTGGCGCAGTATACAGCGCGTTATGCAAAGGATCATATCGATGAGATAGAATTGAAACTTGAATCTACCCTGGATGATAAAATACAATTCATCATCTTCAATAATCTCTCCGATCTGAAACAAAGCAACATTGGATTGATGCAGGAAGAACAATACAATACCGGGGGTATCACTCATATTATCGGGAAAAAGGTATTCCTGTATTTCGATGGTTCGCATACGGATTTTGAAAAACAGATCAGGGCAGGGATCTCTTCCATCATTTTCAAGCAGATGATGTTCGGACAGCGCCTGGGTTCACAGATCAAAAACAATACCCTTTACACCATGCCTGGCTGGTACGAGGACGGCCTGATCTCCTGGCTTTCGGAAGGGTGGAACACAGAAGTGGATAACCGGGTCAGGGATGGCATACTTTCCGGAAGGTATGAAAAATTCAATCATCTGACCGGAACGGATGCCATTGATGCAGGCCACTCATTATGGAAATATGTTGCAGATAATTTCGGAAGCTCCGCAGTACCAAATGTGGTGCATATGACCAAGGTTACACGGAGTGTGGAAAACGGATTTTTATACGTGGTGGGCCTTTCTTTCAAAAACCTCATCCAGGAGTGGAGGACATATTATATGGAAAAATACAGCACCGATGAAAGTGGCCGCTACCTTCCTGCTGATGTTGTTCAACATAAGATTAAAAACAATCTGATTTATTCCAGGCCTGTCATTAGCCCCGATGGTAACTTTCTCGCCTATGGAACCAATGAAATGGGAAAGTATAAAGTGTACCTGAAGAATATTTTGAATGGCAAAAGAAAATGCATTATGCGGGGGGGATATAAACTGGATGAAAAAACAGACTATAGCTATCCCCTGATAGCCTGGCATCCAGTCGGTGAGGTGATGGCCATCATCGTGGAGAAGAAAGGAGAGATATATTTGTATTTTTATACACTTGATGAGAAAAAGTACAACAAGATCATCCTCTATAATTATGAAAAGATCCTTGACCTGTCATACTCTCCCGATGGAAGAAAGCTATTGATCTCGGCAGTACAGAAAGGGCAGTCTGACATCTTTCTTTTTAATATTTCATCGGGTTCACATGAGCAGATCACCGACGATATTTTTGATGATTTGCAGCCACGCTTCATTGATAAGGGCCGCATGATCATCTTCAGTTCCAACAGGATCTCCGATACCCTTCCGGAAAAGATGGCAGCAGCACCGGAGGTGATCCCGCTAAATTACGATCTGTTTGCCTTTGATTACCATAGCAAGAATAATGTGCTCAGAAGGGTGACCAATACACGCTTTGCAAATGAGCGTTGCCCCATGGATTATTCAAATGGCCGTTTCACCTACCTGAGCGACGAAAATGGTATTTATAACCGTTACATTGCACGCTTCGATAGCGCAATCATTGCAGTGGATACAACGATACATTTCAGGTATTTTACCGAATCAGTCCCTGTGACAAACTATACAAGAAATATCCTGTTCCAGGATGTTAACACGAACACCATGCAACTTGCACAGGTGGTTTATGACGACCACCTTTATAAGATATTCATGGAGGATGTCATGCACGGAGGAATGCCGAAAGCAGAAAAACTGGTGAATACGGCTTATATGGATCTGTTGCTCGGGCCCCGGACAAAACCCGGTGTGATCCGGCCGGAACCTATTCCTGAAAAACCTGACAAGCCTCCCAGGCAACGATTTTTTAATGTCTATGAAGGTGATACCATCAATGTCTCGGATCAGGAAATCAATATTGAAAATTATATTTTCGAACGGCAGGCCTTTGTGAATGCCGGGGGAACAAATCAAACCGTTTGGGATGCTGAAGCTGACAGCACCAGGAAATTTGTTGTTCCTAAAAGGCTGAATTACAGGGTTGAATATTCAATGAATGAATTCGTCACACAGATCGATTTTAATTTTATAAACATGACCTACCAGCCCTTTGCAGGTGGAGGGGCACCCATTTTTCTGAATCCCGGGTTTAATGCCTTATTCAGGGTTGGCATGACAGATCTTCTCGAGGATTACAGAATTGTTGGAGGGGTCAGACTGAATATTAACCTGATCAACAACGAGTATATATTCAGTTACAGTAATCTGAAACATCGTCTCGACAAGGAAATAATACTGCACAGGGTTACGGTAGAAAATGTGACTGGTTATGATATTATCAGAAATCATTCCCATGAAGCCTATTATATGCTGAAATGGCCTTTTAGCCCTGTATTTGCAGTCAGGGGAACAGCATCTTACCGCCATGATACAAGGGTGGTATTGTCGACAGACCGGATCAGCCTGAAAGAACAAACGCTTCATAGAAACTGGGGAGGTTTAAAAGGAGAACTGATCTATGACAATACCCGTAAACTGGGACTGAACCTGTTTGAAGGAACCAGGTATAAGGTGTTCGGAGAGTACTACCAACAAATTGAAAAAGGGAATCAGCAACTGATCGTTTTGGGAGTGGATTTCAGGAACTATATCAAGATCCACAGAACCTTTATCTGGGCTAACCGTTTTGCCGCCAGCACATCCCTGGGCCATAATAAACTCATCTATTACATGGGTGGTGTGGACAACTGGCTGGCTCCAAAATTCAACAGGGAAACACCCATCGATTATTCTCAGAATTATGCCTTCCAGACGCTGGCAACCAATATGCGTGGTTTCCATCAAAACATCCGTAACGGGAACAATTTTGTGTTGATCAATTCTGAATTGCGCATGCCGCTATTCAAATACCTGTACAATCGACCGATAAAATCCGATTTCCTGAATAATTTCCAGATGGTTGGATTCGTAGATGCCGGTACTGCCTGGACCAGTTGGAACCCCTACTCTGCAGAAAACTCTCTTTATACAAAATACATTTATAGCGGCTCCCTGCTCATCAGGGTAGAGTACCAGCGCGACCCAATGGTAGGTGGGTTTGGCTTCGGCCTCAGAAGCCGCATACTGGGCTATTTTATGCGTGGCGACCTTGCCTGGGGTGTGGAAGACGGCAGGATACATAAACCGGTATTCTATTTTTCTTTATCTCTTGATTTCTAGAATTCTTCTTTCAAGAATGTCTGTAAGTGCCTGGCTCCTAATCCCTGGTACCTAATGGAGATTGGTAGTGAAGAATAAATAGTTTACATAATAAATGAATCGTAATTAATAATTCGTAATACGCAATACGTAATACGTAATACCTTGTACTTAATACTAATATTTTGGCACACTAATTGAATTATTCTTGTGGGGCCCCGTATTATTAAACTTTAAAAACCCACTGAAATGAAAACACTTGTTCAAAACCCAGTCCGGGGATTGATCGCCGAAAAGGCCAGACCCCACCTGAAATGGCTTAGCCTGCTGTTGCTCACCTTGCTCATTACATCCTGCTATACCGAGCCCTGGTATGGCCGTGACGGCCGCCCCGGATACGCATTTCTTTCTATTACCTGGATCGATGCAAAACCGGATTATATTGATGCCGGTACCGGCGATATTCCGCCTGTGTTCGAATACGGAAGGTATTACAGTGCCTGGCCAGGTTATTATACATTATATTATGATGGCAGTTTCTGGAACGGGCAAGCATGGGCATCCTATGCTTGGGAAGTGGATTACGAAATATGGACTGTGCCGGGTGAACCCGGAGGGACTTATTGTAATGGAGCGAATGGTAGAGACAATTATTTTACGGTCGAGTGCAGTCCCTATGGGCCATGGGTATATGGGCCCGGATATAAATCAGAAGAAGTACCTGAAGGTTATGAAGTGATGGAAAGCACAGATGAAAAGATCATTCTGAAAAAGGAGGGAACAAATTTCGGGATCACCATCACCTATAAGAAAGTGACTCCCCGAAAGGGTTTTGAATAGAGAATAAAGAACAAGGAATAAGAACAGGGAATAAGAACAGGAATTTTTTCGACAATCACCAATTATTATCCTTCCTTATTCTCATTCTTATTCATATTCTTATTCCTTGTTCCTTGTTCTTTATTCGTTACACTATGTCTTACAAAGCCCATCCCTGTTAGTTTGAAGAAATAAGAATAATTCCAATTAAACAGATAATTATGCCAAGGATGTTTCTTAAATTAAAGGGCTCATTTAAAATAAAATAACTGCCAAATGATGATACAATAAAAAATAAAGACATTGCAATAGGAAAAGCAACATTTAATCTTAGCTTGGCTAATATTGCCATCCAACAGATAAAGCCAAAAGCATATAGAAGAAACCCGAAAATAAACTCCAGGCTTAATAGTTCTGTAAACAGTTTTGAGGTAAACTTAAACTCTATTCCTGTAACCGCTCTTTTCAGTAGGATCAATCCAAAACCACTTGATAGACTATAAGCCAGAAATAATAGAATTGTATTAAGCATATTCATTGTTTTCAATTTTAATAATAACCTCAATATTCAAATATAACCTCCATCATAGGTAGCAGTTTCATATGAAGCTTTTAAGTGTGGTACATAGGTCATTCTTCTTTTGGAATTAAGACAAGCTTTCTGCTTTTAGTAAAACCAAATTCGGGAACGATTGCAATACTAATATCTTTTACTGCAATTGTATCAATATTGCCTTCAAAAATAGCCAGATAGGATTCTTTTAAATCTAAATCACTAAGCAAGATAAATCTGAATTCAGGATTTCCGTACTTCCCTTTGCCATCCTTAAAATACCAGTGTTTGTTTGTAACATGGTACCATGGGCATAAGTTTTTGTAAACACAATATATGCGTACATTATTTTTCGAAAACATCGTTGTGTATTTTGCATCCCAATAGTTTCCAACACCATATTTCAGATTATGCTCACTTGCAATAGAGTCTAATACAGCAACTTTCTCAGGATAATAGCTGAAGGTATTATCCAGACCTCTAATAGTATTATTCTTGTTTTCATTTTTGACAATTGATAAAATCAGCAGCAACACAATGACTATGCTTACTATGTTAATTACACTTTTTATCTTATAGTGGTTCCTTGTTAACAAATAAAGTATCACCATCAATAAAGTAATGGCAATATAAAATGAATAGAAATTATAGCGCAGGTGTGCCAGGCCTAAAAAAGTACCATTTAAGATTGGGGTTATAGCAACAAATACTATTTGTGTAGTAAAAGATAAGATGAGTACTTTTTCTATTGTATTTTTAGCTAAAGTACTTTTGCTGAAAAGAACGTACTTAACTGATAAAAACACCCCACCTATCAGGGCCAGGGCCGACAAAATTACTATGATTGATTTAGCCCTGCCTAATATGGTTAATTGCCATAGAGTATCAATATAATGTGAAAATGACGGGATAATATTTTCAAAATCTGTTGACCGGTATCCCATGGCAACAATATATATATAATCACTGCCCTTGATTAATGAAAAAGTTAGAAAACCTAAAAGTGTGGCAATGGTAATAATAGCAACACTAATAATTATGGGCTTCCTCATTCCGGAGTCCCTTACAAATACCAATGCTGTTATTGATGGAACAACAAATAATGAAAAAAATAGTCTGTCGGAGACGATACTGCTAAAAACAGATAAAAACAACAAAATAAGATAAACCGGTTTCCAAGATCGCAAATAACAAAAAAACAACAAAAATGCCACCAATGACATAATAAATGCTCCCCCGTGAAAACCAGTTAAGAATAGGAAAGAGGTACAAAGAAAATCACCGTTGGTGAAATACATTAATAGAAAAACAGAATAGCCAATATTTGCTAGTATTAGGTAGCTAATTCCAATTTTATTAAATACTCTTGAGAGAATCCCGTATGTTAAAAGATTAATAATGAATACTGAGTAAACAGCATATAAGATATGGGAAATTCGAAAGTTATCACTTAAAGAACTAATTAGAAAATAAACTGGCCATTCCGGGATGAAGTTGGGTGCTAAATTCAAGTTCCATCCTTCAAACCCTGTGTGGTCCACAAATAGGTCTTTATATATTGACGCCAGGTATAAAGAATCTGAGCTAAAGTAATAATCCAGGTGCAAGCCTGAGATATCTGCGAAGATTTGAAAAACAAAAACTATATTAACAAGAAATGAAAAGATATAGAATATCCTATTCAGAACTCGCATTGTTGGCTTCGTAAATACTCTTTTCACTTATAATGTAGTTTGGTCGTTTTTTGTTTTCTATAAATAGTTTCCCTAAGTACTCTCCAATTATACCAATCATTAGAAGCTGTAATCCTCCAATAAATAATATGCTTACTATAATCGATGCCCATCCCGGAACCGCTTGATCAGTAAAAATATTGATATAAATAGCATAAAAAGCCAGGACCAATGAGATGAATGAAAAGATTATTCCGACAAAAATCGATAATCTTAAGGGCATAATGCTGAAGGATGTAATGCCAACGAGCGCAAAACTAATCATCTTTTTTAATGTGTATTTCGTTTCGCCTTTAAAACGCTTTTCAGGGTAATATTTTAGTTTGTACTGTTTAAATCCTAACCATGGAATAATCCCACGAAAAAACAGCTTGTGTTCGTTCCATCTTTTCAGTTCATTATTAACCTTTTTGTTAAATAGCCTAAAATCAGCTGCTCCGGCATCAATATTAACACAACTGAAAACATTGATTATTCTATAAAAAAGTTTTGATATTTTTCTTTTTGACCAGCTTTGGTTTTTCCCATCCAATCTGATAGTATTCACAACATCATAACCCTTTTCCCAAAGCGTAATCATTTCTGAAATTAATTCAGGAGGATGCTGTAAATCTGCATCCATGGTAATTACTGCATCTGAATTAATATAGTCAATACCCGCTTTAATCGCATTTTGATGCCCGAAATTTCTGGATAGTGATATATAGTAAGTATTCTCATTTTCTTTGCAAATTTCTTTAATTATGTCGAGTGTATTATCATTACTTCCATCATCAACAAATAAAATATCAAAAATGTAGCTTTCATAGTATTCCTGTTTAGTAATTTCCCTAAGCTTTTGATTCAATAATTTCAAATTTCCTTCTTCGTTATAACAGGGAATAAGCAGGGTTATTCTTTTCATTGTGCATATTTTGGCACAAATATAATGATTTAAATCAGTGACACTGGCTGAAGGTGAAACCTAAAGCCTTAGTGGAACTGATCCCCTCGAGGACTCGGGAGGATCTCCGGGTCATATTCCCCGTTCTTATTCCTTGTTCCTTGTTCCTTGTTCTTTATTCTTTTATCTTGCAGAAAATTCTGAAAAATGGATTACAAAACCGACAATCACATCATCCTCACCCTTGATGCGGGTGGAACCAATTTTGATTTTGCTGCTGTGAAGGAAGGTAATATTTTCACAAAAGGCTTCAGCTTGCCTGCCGCAGCGGGTTCACTTCAGGATATACTGAAAATGATCATCCGTGGGTTTGAAGAGGTGATGAAGCAGACGGAAGCTAAGCCTTCAGCCATCAGCTTTTGTTTCCCGGGGCCGGCAGATTATGAAAGCGGCATCATCGGTGACCTGGAAAACCTGCCCCTGTTCAGGGGAGGGGTGCCATTGAAGAGCATGTTGGAAGAACACTTTGGGATTCCGGTATTTATTAATAACGATGGTGATCTTTTTACCTATGGAGAGGCCATTGCAGGCTTGTTGCCGGAAGTTAACAAGGCATTGAAAAATGCGGGCAGTCAAAAAGCATACAAAAACCTCCTGGGCGTAACATTCGGGACTGGATTTGGTGGTGGCATTATCAGGCAGGGAGAACTCTTTACCGGTGATAATTCTGCCGGTGCCGAGATCAATCGTATGCGAAACAAGCTGTATCCCCAGACCAGTGCAGAAGACAGTGTCAGCATCAGAGGGATCAGGCGTGTGTTCGCCAGGGAAGCAGGGCTGTCACTGGATAATACACCCGAGCCGGAAGCCATATTCAATATAGGAATGGAAAATGCAGAAGGGAATGCTGAAGCAGCAAAAATCGCATATAAAGAATTTGCAGAGGTGGCAGGTAACACACTTGCAGATGCTATTACCCTTGTTGATGGCTTGATCGTGATCGGTGGCGGACTGGCGGGTGCATGGCCACTGTTCCTACCCGGATTGCTGGAAGAGATGAATCGTTCGTTCAAGGAAATGAATGGGGATGAGCTTCCCCGGCTGGAGATTTCAGCATATAACCTGCAAGACCAGGCCAGCTTTAATAATTTTCTTAAGGATACATCTTTACATATCAAGGTGCCTTTCAGTAAGAAAAAAATCAACTATGATCCTGTAAAAAAGATTGGAATTGGTATTTCAAGGCTGGGAACCTCGCGTGCGGTGGCGGTGGGAGCTTATGCATTTGCGCTGAATGAACTTTCCTGCTTGTAATTGGTTAATAGTTTTAATAACTCAACACCCAACATTCAACACCCAAAACCCAATATGAAACTCTATCCAATAGAAACAGGTAATTTAAAACTCGATGGTGGTGCCATGTTTGGCGTTGTTCCTAAAGTGCTTTGGCAGAAGCAATACCCTGCCGATGAAAATAATCTCTGCAATTGGGCCATGCGCTGTCTTCTCATCGAAGATGATGACCGGCTGATCCTTATTGATAACGGAATAGGAGACAAGCAGGACCATGATTTCCTTAAGCATTATTACCTGAACGGAGATGAAACCCTTGAAAGTTCTCTTGCTAAGCATGGATTTTCTCCGGAAGATATCACGGATATGATCCTCACACACCTGCATTTTGATCACTGCGGAGGAAGTATTAAATATAATGAAGATCGCAACGGATTTAAACCTGCCTTCCCGAATGCAACTTATTGGGTAAGCCGTCAGCAATATGAATGGGCTGTAAATCCAAATCATCGCGAAAGTACATCTTTTTTGAAGGAAAACATCCTTCCCATCGCGGAAAGCGGAAAGCTGAAGCTGATAGAAGAGGAAGGGGAGATCCTTCCGAATATTTCAGTCAGGATATTTAATGGGCATACCGAGGGTCAGATTATTCCATTGATCAACCATCATGGCCGGACAGTCGCCTTCATGGCAGACCTGCTGCCTGCAAGCACGCATATTCCTATGTCGTGGATCATGGCCTACGATACCAGGCCCCTGGTCACATTAGATGATAAAACAAGATTTTATGAAGAAGCGGTCCCCGGTGATTTCGTGCTCTTTTTCGAGCATGACATTTATAACGAATGTTGTACCCTCCGGCAGACTGAAAAGGGCGTAAGGGTAAAGGAAACCTTCCCGCTTTCAGAGATATAGTTTTAAGTTTTGAATTTTGAGTTTTAAATTTTGAGTGAAGCTTGGTGTCAGGGCGTCTTGGTGACGATTGTTAAAAACTATACTTACTGGCAATGTCCTGGAGCAATATCGCATCCAGTCCATGCTCAATTCCATTCTTTTCACAATACTCCACAAGTGATAGTGTGTTGAGGTTCCCGACCAGAACCTTGTCGGTCATAGGACAACCACCAATGCCTCCCAGCACGGTATCAAAACGCCGGACGCCGGCTGTGCATGCAGCATCTACTTTGTCGTAGTATTCATCGGGGGTGGTATGCAGGTGGATGCCGAACTCTACATCGGGGAAAGCAGGAACCAGGGTAGTATAAACATCATTTATCAGGTCCGGCCCGGCTGAACCAAGCACATCTGCCAATGGGATTACCCTGAAGCCATGTTCGTACAAATATCCGGCCATGTCCCTGACAAATCCCACCGACCAGGGATCTCCGTATGGATTCCCAAAGCCCATTGAAAGGTATACAATAAGTTCTTTATTGTTTTCTGCTGCAAGTTCCTGTAATTCCCTGATGACCTCCTTCGATTTGTCAAAACTTGAATTGATGTTCTTGTTAAGAAAAGTCTCGGAAAGGGCAAAAGGAAATAACAAAATATCCACCTTTTCTTTCTTCACCAATTCCCTTCCGCCTTTAACATTTCCTATGAGCACCATTACTTTTGATGAAGTATTGCTCAAATCAAGGCCATCCAGCACTTCTGCTGTATCTTTCATCTGGGGAATGGCTTTTGGAGACACAAAGCTGCCAACCTCAATGGTATCGAAACTTGCCTGGAACAAACGATTGATATATTCCGTCTTGATGGGGGTTGGAATAAAATGTGGCATCCCCTGAAAGCCATCCCGGGGGGTTTCTATAATCTTCAAACTTATTGCATCTAAGTTGTTGGCTGAAACTTCTTCTATCATCTATCTCCTTAATAGTTCCTAATTCCTAGTGCCAAGTGGCTAATGCCTATCTAAATTAAAAAAATCGAATTAATTATTAAATTGAATAATTTTAAACTACACCTAGGCACTAGGCACTCCTTCTCTACCTACCTATCTCTCCCACTAAGCTCTTTCGGAATCCTTCCATTCTTGATGGACTCAGAGCGAAGTGGCCGGCCAACGATGCGTTCCATCATCTGCCCGATCTCAAGGACCTTGTCAACATCAAGCCCTGTATCAATACCCATTTCATCCATCATAACCACCATGTCTTCAGTAGATACAAGTCCAACAAGATTAGGATCTTTGTAGTAATAACTTCCGGTTCCCGAAACAGGTACGCCACCAACAAAGTTTGCCGGCTGACCGCCGATACCGCCCATGGTGGATTCGTAATTGGTCATACCGGCCTGTAGTGCTGCCAGGACATTGGCCGAGCCCCATCCCCTTGAGACATGGAAGTGAACAATATGTTTTTCCGGATCAGGGATCGCATCCAGAAGCATAGAAAAATATTTATAAACCCTGTCGGGAGATGCAGAACCATCATGGTCGGCATGCTCAATATCATCAGCGCCTATATCGAGAAAACGCTTTGTAAACTCGATGGCTTTGGATAATTCGGTAGGGCCTTCGACCGGACATCCCCAGATGGTGCTTACCGTTCCGTTTACGAGAATGCCTGCGTCATGACACTTAGGAATATACTCTTCACAAAACTTAAAATATTCGGCAATGCTCAGCCCGGAGTTTATTTTCTGGTGTGATTCAGAAGTTGAAGCCATCACAAGGATCCTGTCAGGGCCGTATCCATCTTTTTTAGCCTGAATGGCCCTGTCGATAGCTCGTTCCCGAATGGTTATGGCGGTAACCGTAACATCATCAAGCAGGTGCTTCACTTTTTTGCTTTTGTGAAGATTGATCATCAGTTCATCGGCATCCTTGAACTGAGGCATCCCTTTCGGGTTTCCGAAATTCGTAGATTCTATATTTTTGAATCCGGCCAGGATCAGTTGTTCGAGCACCCAGAGCTTGGCCTCGGTCGGAATGAATTGTTCTTCATGCTGGAATCCATCTCTGACAGTAATGTCTCCTATTCTTACTTTTTTGGGATAATTGAAACTCATGCTTTTAGGTGTTAGGCCCTTCGACAAGCTCAGGACAGGTTGTTGGGTTAAAATGTTGAATGTAAAATGTAAAATGAAGAATGTCCAATGGAAAATGTCCTGGATATTATTCTGTGCTAAGATAGGGAAATTTCCTTTCATAACAAGGATTGTGCATATCTTTTAGGACCTTATTTTTAAGTTTTAAGTTTTGAGTTTTAAGTTTTGAGTTTTGGGTCGGATATATACCTAAGCCTTATGCCATTTGCCTTATTCCCAACCCAACACCCAACACTTATTCTGACTACTGACTACTGACTACTGACTTCTGTCTTCTAACTAAAAGTTCTATCAACTTAATTTTCATATCACAGAAATTTTAAGTATAATTGCATCCCTCAGTATTGAGGAATACTCATTTGTATATTTTATCTTCTTAATAATAAAAGCCTTCAAATGTTCAAACTAGAAACCAAAATCGATGTAAACTCAAAGGAGTTTAAAGAGAACAGAAAAGCCTTTCTGGAATTACTTGACAGGTACAGGGAGATCCATAAGGAAGTAACTAAGGGAGGATCCGAGAAAGCCATTCTTAAACATAAGGAAAGAGGGAAGCTTCTTGCCCGGGAGCGGATCAATAAACTGATTGATCCGAACACTCCTTTTCTTGAGCTTTCATCACTGGCTGCTTATGACCAGTACGACAACGGATTTCCGTCAGCGGGTATCGTAACCGGGATTGGTGTGATACAGGGACGGGAAACGGTGATCATTGCCAATGATGCCACCGTTAAAGGCGGCACTTACATGCAGTGGACCATCCGCAAACATCTCCGTGCACAGGAGATCGCCATGGAAAACAGGCTCCCGACCGTATACATGGTGGATTCCGGTGGTGCCTTTCTTCCTGAACAGGATACGGTTTTTCCTGACAAAAATCATTTTGGACGTTTCTTTTATAACCAGGCAAAACTTTCTTCCATGGGCATTCCGCAGATCGCCATTGTGATGGGATCGTGTACTGCGGGGGGTGCATATGTGCCTGCCATGAGCGATGAAGCCATTATCGTAAAAAACCAGGGAACTATTTTCCTGGGTGGCCCGCCACTGGTGAAGGCTGCAACAGGCGAGGTGGTCACGGCTGAAGAACTTGGTGGTGCTGAAGTCCATACCAGGATTTCCGGAGTTGCCGATCATCTGGCTGAAAACGATACGCATGCCATACAGATCTGTCGTAACATCTTCGAATCAGTGAAAGAAAACAAAAAGCAGGTCCTTGATGTCATCGCTCCCGAAGATCCGGCTTATGATCCTGAAGAACTTTATGGCATTGCCCCGGTTGATTTTAAGAAAGCTGTTGACTCTCGTGAGGTGATCATGCGCATTGTGGATGGAAGTAAATTCCATGAGTTTAAGAAAAAATATGCACACACCCTGGTAACAGGCTTTGCCCGCATCATGGGTTACCCGGTAGGAATACTTGCTAACAATGGCGTGCTTATGCCTGAATCAGCAGTGAAGGGGACACACTTTATAGAACTTTGTACTTCGAGAAAAATCCCGCTGGTATTCCTTCAGAATATCACAGGATTTATTGTTGGAAAAGATTTTGAACATCGGGGCATTGCAAAAGATGGTGCCAAGATGGTGCATGCGGTGGCCAATGCGAATGTGCCGAAGTTTACCATTCTCTTCGGCGGATCTTTTGGTGCAGGAAACTATGGTATGGCCGGCAGGGCTTATGATCCGCGTCTGTTGTTTATGTGGCCCAATGCGAAGATCTCGGTGATGGGAGGTCAGCAGGCAGCGAATGTGCTTATTACGGTCAAGAAAGACCAGTATGCCGCAAGAGGAGAGGAAATGCCCCAGAAAGAGATTGACAAAATGCGCAAAACCATTGAAGATAAATATAATGTGGAAGGCTCTGCTTATTACAGCACTTCGCGTTTATGGGACGACGGCATCCTTGATCCGGTCGATACCAGGAAGGTAATTGCCATGGGGATTGCCATGTCGCTGAATCAACCCTTCCCGGATCAGAAATTTGGTGTATTCAGAATGTAAAAACCCAGGATCATGAGTTACAATAACATTGAATTTGAAGTAGCTGAAAATACCGGCATTATCTGGCTGAACCGTCCGGAAGTCCATAACGCCATGAATGCAGAGATGATCGGTGAGATCATTGATGCTTTTGAAAAGGTGAACGACATGGATGACATCCGTTTTGTGATCATACGTGGCCGCGGGAAATCATTCTGTGCCGGTGCCGACCTCAATTATATGAAGGGGATTGCAGAATTTGGCTTTGAAGAAAACTACCAGGATAGTCTGAAGCTGGCAAAGTGTTTCAATGCCATCTATACCTGCAAAAAACCAAGCATCGCTCTTGTGCATGGAGCAGCTATTGGCGGTGCCAATGGCCTCCTGGCTGCATGCGATTTCGTGTATTGTGATGATGAAACCAAATTTGCTTTTGCCGAAGTAAAACTGGGTATCGCCCCGGCAACAATTTCACCCTATGTGTGCAAGCGCATTGGAGAATATAATGCACGTGACCTGATGATCACAGGGCGTCGGTTTCTGGGCAAAGAAGCTGAAGCAGTAGGATTAGTAAACAAATCATTTGCAGATGAGGAAGCGCTCGAAGAACAACTTGCATTTACCAAAAAAATGCTGATGAGCAGCGGCCCTGCTGCCATGGGTGCCTGCAAGGAACTGATCTATAATCTTTATAATAAATACAAGTTTGAAGATTCCATCGACTATACGGCAAGGCTGATCGCTGAACTGCGTGCCTCTGAAGAAGGACAGGAAGGAATGGCATCATTCCTTGAAAAGCGTAAAGCAAAATGGAATATTTGATTAAAACGACAATTTGAAAAACTGTAACAGGATATGGCTAAAAAAAGACCAATAAAATTCAGCCTCATTTACCGCGATATGTGGCAGTCATCCGGGAAGTATGTTCCCAGGGTTGATCAGCTCACCAGGATCGCTCCGGTCATCATCGACATGGGCTGTTTTGCACGTGTAGAGACCAATGGCGGTGCTTTTGAACAGGTAAATCTCCTGTATGGGGAAAACCCGAATAAGGCCGTACGTGAATGGACAAAACCTTTTAACGAGGTGGGTATCCAAACCCATATGCTTGAACGGGCCCTTAACGGGATCAGGATGTTCCCGGTGCCGGCGGATGTCAGGCAGCTGATGTTTAAAGTAAAAAATGCACAGGGAACAAATATCTCACGTTCGTTCTGTGGACTGAATGATCACCGCAACCTGGAATTATCAGTAAAATATGCAAAGGAAGCCGGCATGATCTCTCAGGCCTCCCTCTGTATCACTTATTCAAAGATTCACACTGTGGACTACTTCATGGATGTAGTAGATAAGGTGGTGGAATATGGTTGTGATGAGATCTGCCTGAAAGATATGGCCGGCATTGGCCGCCCGGCTATGCTGGGTAAGCTTACTGCTGCCATCAAGAAAAAATATCCTCATATCCTGGTACAATACCATGGCCATTCAGGCCCGGGATTTTCGGTGGCTTCCATGCTGGAAGTGGCCAGGGCAGGGGCCGACATTGTAGATGTTGCCATGGAACCATTGTCTTGGGGGATGGTTCACCCGGATGTGATCACCATCAGGGATATGTTGCTGGATGATGGCTTCGATGTGCCGGATATCAATATGAATGCATACATGGAAGCACGTGCCCTTACCCAGTCATTCATGGATGACTTTCTGGGTTATTGGATCAATCCCAAGAACCGCTTTACGTCTTCACTGATGATCCAATCGGGGCTTCCCGGTGGGATGATGGGAAGTTTAATGGCAGACCTCAAGGGTGTGCACGACAGCATCAACTTCTCCCTTAAGTCAAGCGGCAAACCTGAGCTGACTGAAGATGAACTGCTCATCAAGCTTTTCGATGAAGTCGAGTATGTCTGGCCCAGGCTTGGTTACCCACCACTGGTAACTCCTTACAGCCAGTATGTGAAAAACATTGCTTTGCTGAACCTTATGCAGATGGCAAAAGGGGAAGAGCGTTACTCTATGATGGACGATAATTCCTGGAACATGGTCCTCGGAAAAGCCGGTAAGCTTCC
>JAIOSQ010000182.1 GCA_021107535.1 Bacteroidales bacterium
AGAAAACCTTTAACCGGATGTACGGGGCTGTATTCAAATATTATGGAAATATGAATTACTATTCCTATATGAAGGCCAGTACAGCCAATGGTGGCCTGGTGGATATTTATCCGAACATCAGCGTCACTATCGGCAGCAAGCATACCGTCACAGGTATTTATCACAAGTTTTACCTGGCCCATCCTGTTCTTGCAGGAGAGGCTGTTATCGATAATACAGACCTGGGCTCCGAAGTGGACCTGATGTATACCTATAAAATGCTTAATGATGTGAGCCTGCAAGCAGGATTTTCCTATTATTTTACTACGGCAACGCTGAAGGAAGTGAAGAAGGTGTCGGCTACGGCGGTAAACTCTCCTTACTGGGCATGGGTTATGATTACGTTTACGCCGGAGCTGTTTAGTTCGAAGTAGACCAGTTTGAATAGAGAATCACGAACAAGGAATAAGAATAAGAATATTGAAGTGGATAAATTATATATTGTAAATTTGATCATTAATCAAATCTAATCAAATGCCGGAAAAAATAATACCAGATGGCCTGGATCCTGACCAGGAGCTTATCCTTGCCGTTTACTCTTTTTACACACAAGAGTCAAATCACAGCTATCTACAGTATACTGCAGCCTGTGCAATCTTTTATTACCTCACACAAAAGAATTATTTTGACTATAAGCTGAATGAGCTTTTGGTGTATGACTATAAAGAATCGCGCAGGTATATCTGGGAGGCAAAAAAATTCATGAAGGACATCAATGTGCTGCGCGATCATGATTATCTCATAAGGGCACGATCCAGGAGCAAGACCTACCGCGATGTAAATGCGCACCAGTGCTCAAAGGCAGGCCATAAGCACATTGAAGAAAAAAGAAAGTCATCGAAAAAATTTGATGAGTTGCTTGGGAAGGTCAGGCAAATACTCAGCACCGATAGGGGGGAAATGTATGATGTACACCTGAAAGACAATGGGCCTGTACTGGTAAACAAGCGAAGAGGAGAGAGTTATGTAAGCTATGTCCCAATACAGGGCTTCCTGAAGGATCTTTGCCCGGCGAAACAGGATGACAAAGATGCCGGTGATGATTGTGTAGAAGAAGAATATGAACCATTTTTTATTTAAACAATATGACTGAAGTACGTTTTATCAACCCATCCATAACTATTTGTGAATGGTTACCCTTCGGGCCTAACAACATGATGTCATTAAACAGACACCTGGGATCCCATAAAAAGTATAAATCCCCAACCGAATTCGGGATGGAAGGCGAGGCTGACATAAACAATGGCATGTTCAAAATGGAAGGTAGCGGTTGCTTTCTTGATCCTGTGGAATATTCCTTTTCAGACTTTTTAAAGGCGGAACTGCGCAATACTTTCAAAGACAAGAATGCCAAGGGGCTTGAAATAGACAAAGACGGCAGTTGTTTTATAGGCCTGAAGATCAATAATGAACTTTCTTTGGAGCGGACAAAAGAACTGATCGGCAAAACCGAAATTGAGTTCACCCGACAGTTCATTCCACTCCTGGCTGATAATCAAATTAGTCTTATCGAGACAGCCTACGGCGTGGATGACATTATGAAATCACCTTATGCCTTGTCATCTTACTCCCTTGTCGTGGCTGAAGGCCTTGGTGTGCCCATTAATAATACGAAGGATTTCCTTGCCCAGGAGGAATATGAGAACGTGCTGATGCCGGTTACTGACTGGATCACCAATCATTTCTCCATCGACGGTTGTCATATTTTTATTGGCATGAAAGCAATGGTGTGCATAGGGGAGTATTCCGGCAAGATTAAGGATTTGCTAAAGGGGATATTATTCCAACGCACCATCCTGAATGTGTCCATGCGTATGCATTCCAAACTATGGGCCATCAGCAAGCGGCTTTCGCAGATCAGCAAGGAGATTCCTGCGGCAGCTTATAAAGAACTCAAGGAATTCAATATTGAGCTTGGTGAGATTAGCAACGATTTCTCGCGGCAGCACATTTTGAGCGACATGATGATGAACTCACTCGGGAATGGTAAGGAAAGGTGGGACAGGCTCATTGAAGGCCATGAAGCATTTCAACTGCTGGAAACCGGTGAAGGCTTTAAGGAGGAGATCGAAAAAGCCGAAGACAGGGAGCTGGTCATCAAGCAGATGTACATTGACATGGAAAGCCTGCGCGACCTTTTGCAGCAGCGCACCAACCTCATCATGACCAAGAGCGGACAGGAGTTGAACCTTACCCTGCTGGTGCTTACGCTCATTTCCGTGCTTGGTATTGCCGATGTATTTGGTTTCACATTGCAAAAGACGATCCTGGTGGTGGTGGTGGTGGTGCCGTTCATGTATTTTGCCATCAAGTCGTTTCTGCATTACCAGAAGCATTTTAAGTAGCTGACGGTGCACAAGGCCTGTAAACAAAAATTGTCATTCTGAGGAGCGGAAGCGACGAAGAACCCGTTTGCACCTGCACCAAGGCTTGCAGATACTTTTCACAAACATAGTACAAACACTACGCAATATTACCTGGCATTGTTTTGCACTGAGCTTGCAGGAAAAATTTAATACTATGGAGTTAATGCTGGCAGGCTCTTCGTCTTTTCACTTCGCTACGTCGCGCAATCATACAATCGTCCAATAAAAAAGCCACGCATTCGTGGCTTTTTTCCGTCTCCCCGCCAGGGCTCGAACCTGGGACCCGCTGATTAAGAGTCAGCTGCTCTGCCAACTGAGCTACGGAGAGCTGGTCGATTTTTTGCAAAATTATAAAAATTTTGCAAGAAATCTCGAGTTCCT
>JAIOSQ010000025.1 GCA_021107535.1 Bacteroidales bacterium
GTTGCAAAGCTCAGATCATTGGCACGCAGTTCGGACAATTGATTGCCGACACGCAAGCGGGCCAGGGGTAAGGGCGGATCGACACGTGTAGCAATGACAAGGCTCATTTGTGGCGGCAAATGATCAATTAAAAACTCAACAGCAGTGTGAACTTGTTTCGTGTCTACTGAATGATAATCATCAAGAACAAGCACGAAGTCATTGGGAATATCTGTAATCTCTTTGATCAGGTTTGTCATAATAGACTCGATCGGTGGTAGTTGAGGAGATTGCAGCATAGATAAAGCAGTTTTGCCGATATTCTTATCAAAACTCTGTAAAGCAGCAATCAGATAATGGATGAAATTAACAGGATCATTATCGCCTTTGTCCAGTGAAATCCAGGACACCAGTATTTTACTCCGGGAAATCCACTCACTTATTAGAGTAGTCTTTCCAAAACCGGCCGGTGCGGAAATTAGCGTTAACTTATGATTAATACCCTTATTCAGTCGATCAATCAAATGAGTTCGTTGAACTAAATCAGGCCGTGGTGGTGGCACATAAAGTTTAGTTGCCAGCAGAGGATATTGTGTTTCTTCGATATTGCTTGATCTTTCTTTCATTTTGTTATTGCCAAAATTAACAAAACTTATTATTCAAGTAAAAAATATGCATTTTATATACCTCTAACAATAATAAACAACTGAATCAGTATGAAATAATTAACTATGAAAAAGCTCAGGGATTAGCAGTCATAGGCTTTGCTCCGCTGAAGCTACGCGAAAGCGATGCGGGGAAGCAAATTGAAAATGAAAAAGCAGGAAACATTTGTTTGAGATAAACCATTCCTGTATCTTTAATCACAATATAGTGTGATTATGACTCATCTCTTGATTCAAAACAATATAAAAACTGCCTAAATCACACTTTATTGTGATTTTGCTTGTTTAATTGAATAATTAAAGCTACTTTTACTGAAAAATCATATTATAATGTTAGTCAGCGATCTTGGTAAAGCCATTAAACAACGAAGAAAAGAATTAAGAATAACGCAACCCCATTTAGCCGAATTGGCAGAAGTGAGCACCAACACTTTATATAAGCTTGAAAGGGGACAAAGCAACCCATCACTGGATGTGCTCAATAAAATTGTTGAAGTGCTGGGCATGGAACTGAAACTAGAAGTAAAAAAGTAATTTGAGTAAATGAGAGCAATGAAAATATACAGAAACGGAATTTTAAGCGGTTTACTATCGGAAGAGAACCGAAATACTTATGTATTCAGGTATGATGATGATTACTACAATGACAACAGCAAAGCTGCTATCAGTTTAACTCTACCGAAAACACAACAGATATATCGAAGCGAATATTTATTTCCCTTTTTCTTTAACATGCTCAGTGAAGGGGTAAACAGAAAAACACAAAGCACCCAATTAAAAATAGACGAGGAAGATAATTTCGGCTTGCTGATGGCCACTGCTCAGTATGATACAATCGGACCAATAACTGTAAAACCAATTGAAGCTGAATGAACCTGAGCGAAATAAAATATTGCCCCGGAACCTTAGCTAAAGGATATACTACATATAGTCCTGCTTGCTTAAGGAATCTATTCAATGGCAGAAAGCTAAGCCATATCCTACCCTATGATCCACCACAACAAAGTGAAGAAGTGGCGGGGCTGTTTTTGGAAAACCGTAAACGCATTTCAATATCCGGTGTTCAGGAAAAATTGAGTTTTATCCTTACAAAAAATCAATTAAGACTCACTAAAAAAGGTGAACAGGGTACATACATATTAAAGCCTATACCCAGAGATTTGAAAAAAGTTGATCAGGTTCCTGCAAATGAACATCTCACAATGCAAATCGCACAGCAGGTATATGGAGTTAATACGGCGGCAAATGCCCTTATATTTTTCAAGGATGGCACGCCTGCGTATATCACAAAAAGATTTGATGTAAAAGCTGAAGGAGGCAATTGGGGTAAAGAAGACTTTGCAAGTTTAGCAGGCTTGACCAAAGACAATTCAGGCGCAAATTTCAAATACGAATACAGCTATGAGGAAATGGGTTTACTCATTCAAAAATATGTTCCTGCCTGGCGCGTAGAGATTGAAAAGTATTTTTCGCGGGTAGTCTTTAATTACCTGTTTTCTAATGGTGACGCACACCTGAAGAATTTCTCTTTACTGGAATCAACAGAAGGAGATTATATGCTGAGTCCTGCTTATGATCTAATAAACACTAATTTGCATGTAGATGATGCTGATTTTGCATTGGATAAAGGATTATTTGCTGATGATTACAAAAGTCAATCCTGCAAAAAAACCGGCCATGCTGCAAAATCTGATTTTTTTGAGTTCGCTCTAAGAATAGGAGTTACAGAAAGCAGAATTGAAAAACTATTATATCCATTCATGCAAAAGCAAAAAGCAGTGGAAACGCTTAGCAATAGTTCTTATCTAAATCCGGATAGTAAAAGAGGATTTCTATTGAGGTATAATACAAGACGGAATTATTTGATTGCCCAATAGAGCGTTTTTTAATTAAATAAAAAAGAATGCTGCGGTAAGAATTTACAATTTACACTTCAGTGTTTACAATTTATAATCTGATGTGAAAAATACGCTTTACGATACTCGATATATTGAAGAATTCAGATTGTAAAAACACATTATAAATTCCAAAGTCTAAATACAGAATTGTACATAAAAAATATTGCCGCTCTCCACCTTCGTTAAAACTTGTGCCTCCGCTAAAGCTACGGCGACACGCGGGCGGCGGACAAAGGAGCGGCAATATTTTTTGTGACCCCGAAAGGACAAAGTTCGAACCAATTTCAGAAGGATTTGAGGATGCTACTTGACTTGTATTTGAATTATTTTGTGAGGTAACATTGAAAAGAATGAAACAAAATTCAGATCAGCTTCAAATGGGATAATCTCCTGAAAATCTAGAAGAACGAATTCAAAGGAAAGAAATACGTTACAGTAGATGTTCTTCCCCTGAAGAATGAAAGTAAATACGGTCAAACTCACTGTGTTATTGAACATGTTCCTTACAAAAAGGAAGAAGAAAATGCTAAATAACTCCTTTCGGAATCACTGCTAAAAGGGGCGAAAGTCCCTTTTTTTATGTTCGTACCACCGAAATAAAACAATATCGTACATTTGATACCTGAGAGGATATCATGGGGATCCTCCCATCCTTTCTTTAATTCTCTATTGGTTTCTCCATGAACTGGCATCCTATGTAAATGGGATGCTTTGTTTTTTTACAGAATAAAATCACCCCTGGTATCTACCTCTATATAGAACTCCAAATGACCGGCAATTTAGATCCGGGAAAATATTGCTTCACTAAACACTGGGCCCTTCGGGTACGTTCATTTTCTCCCTGCAGGAGAAAGCTGACATGCATATTTGTTCTGAGATTTACTCCTTGATCTGTCTGACTTGCCATCATTTTTAATTCTCCGGCGAGCCAGAAGCCTTAAAAAGTCCGCAGGGCAGCGGCACTCATCATGATAACATTCTCAGACTTCACCGATTTCATCGATTCAATTTACTTCGAAGGTTATGCCGATCAGCTTAAAGAATCTGATTCCGAAAAGCTGCAATTCGAATATGCAGAATATCAAGCTTCAATGGCTTAATATTCTTCAATTCTTCCCAGGGGAGAAGGTGCTAAAAATACCTTCTCCCTTTTTTTATTCCGTTCCTTCTTATTCTTTCCCCTGTATCAGATAAGAATAAGAAGCAAAATAAAAATGCCCACCCATTAATATAGAGGAATTTAATATATTTGCAATTGAATAGAAATACAAAAATGGACATCTAAAGAGCAGCTGGGGGTAAGTGAATGTGTTTTAATTATATTATTAACAGGTCTGGCACTTGAACAGCATATCAAAGGAGATATACTCTCACATCAGCACAAAGAATATTAAGAAAGTAATTTGTCCGTTCGATGATTTGTTATAAAAATATAAAACAACATTTTGAAGCACTTTTTTACGTTTACTTCCTCTCTAGGATGTTAAACATATCAAAAGTTTAAGTTATAAACGAGTTGAACGAAACCGCCCCCTTTCGGAGGCGGTAAATTGTTTGTTAATTTTATGGTGTAAATCATAAAAAAATAACAAACATGAAAAAAAAAGTTCACTCAGGTCGCGGATGATCCGCGAGATGCAGATCCGCAATTACAGCGAAAAAACAATCAGAAGCTACATCGCTTCCATTTCAAAGTTAACACAATTCTTCAATCAGCCGGTAGAAGAAATTACAATTAACCAGTTTAAGGATTTTCTTCACCACCGTATTATTGTTGATAAGGTATCAGTGTCATTTGTCAATCAAAGCATCAGTGCTTTTAAGATCATACAGCAGGATATTTTAAAACGTGACTGGGAATCGATAAAGATCAAACGGCCCAGGCGTGAAAGAAGGCTACCTGTGGTATTGTCAGTTGGTGAAGTTGCATCTATGATAAATGCGACAAAAAACCTTAAACACAGAACAATGATCATGCTGGCTTATTCTACCGGAATGCGCCGCAATGAAATCAAGCTCTTAAAGCCAGGGCACATCGATTCAGAAAGGATGCAGGTACGTGTAGTGCATGGTAAAGGCAAAAAGGATCGCTTCACCATTCTTTCACCCAAAGCCCTTGAACTCTTGAGATTTTACTATCAATTGCATAAGCCTGCAACTTTCTTGTTCGAACCTACCAGAAGAAAGGATACTACTCTTTCCGGCACTACCCTCAACAATATTGTGAAGCAGGCGGCAAAAAGAGCAGGCATAAAGAAAGATATATCATTTCATACACTGCGCCACAGCTTTGCAACACATATGCTCGAAAACGGAATTAATATTCGGATCATACAGCAATTTTTGGGGCATACATCCATAAAAACCACCTCGATCTATCTGCACATTGCACGGATAGATCCCTCCATGGTGCGCTCTCCTTTAGATGATATGGACATTTAAGGCTGATCGACATGGAAAACAAAAAACAGAAACTTGAGATCGCTGATATTTTTAGAAAATTTGGCGATGGGTATTCAGATATCCACAATTTACATCCTGTTCAGACAAAAGCCTTCAACGATATTATCAATTGCCGGAGTGCTGAACTGGGTGGGCATATCAAAAAATGTGATCATTGCGGGCATACAAAGCATGCATATAACTCCTGCCGTAACAGGCATTGCCCCAAATGTCAGTATATTAAGCAGGTGCAATGGGTAGATAAATTGAAGGCCAAGCTTCCTCCGACCAGACATTTTCATCTGGTATTCACAATCCCGCAAAGCCTTCACAAGCTTTTTTACCTGAACCAGGCGCAGGCTTATAAACTTTTATTCAAGGCCTCTGCCATGGCATTAAAAACCTGTGCAGCTAATCCCAAATTCCTTGGTGCACAAACAGGGGCGGTAGCAGTATTGCATACCTGGGGGCAAACATTAAATTATCACCCCCACATTCATATGATCGTTCCGGCAGGCGGGTTATCGGAA
>JAIOSQ010000023.1 GCA_021107535.1 Bacteroidales bacterium
ATATGTTTATGCCGGGCCCAGGCTGGATTTCCCGTTAACAACATATTCACAACGGCAGGCTGGATATATTGAGAAGTTCAACTTCTGTGTTTTTGGCCTGAGCTATGGTGTTGGATTGGAACTGATGTTCTGGCCCTTTGGGTGGGTTTTAGGTTTTCAACATCAATATGATATTTCAAATGTTCTGAATGAAAGTAAGATCAGCCCTGAAAATATAAACTATAATCACAGCACGCTTATTTTCAGCATTGGCATGAAAGCATACTTTGGGAAAAGGGAATAGCAGGTATTACATCTTTCATATTAGCAGTATATTAGGTGCGAGGTACGGGGTGCGAGGTACGGGGTATGGTTTTGAAATCAGATATCAGATATCAGAAATTAGAAATCAGAAATTCATCCATAATTCATAATCCATAATTCATAATCTCTTCCCGTTTTACAGTTTTCCCATCATAAAAAAGCATCTCTGAACTTGCCTGGTCCTGATCTTGTACTCATTTCTAATTATTTTGTATCTTGCATCAAGCAGTAAAACTATAATGAAGATGTTTTTTAAACAGACATTTCTTCTCGGATTGTTATTGATAATAACACCCTTAATAACCCTCTCACAATGGGAAATGGCTTCCGGTCTTGATGGGGCCAGAATACCCAGTATGGTAAGCATAGATTCAGTTCTCTTTGCTATTTCTAAGAATAGAGGAGTGTATTCTAAATCTGATACAGGAAATTGGGAATTATCATATGGTAATTCAACTTATTATAAGTTAGCTAAGGCCGGTGGTTGTGTCTTCATTTATAGTTCTGATTTTACTTCTGTTTGTAAGAGAAGCTTTGATTATGGAGCTACATGGGAAAGTGTTTCAAGCCTTTACGATATAAACCAGATATGGAGTATTGATACCGTAATATTTTTCTTGTTGCCCTCAGGATTTAAGCGTTCATTTGATTTTGGAACAAGTTATGACAGCATTCAGTTTCCTATGCAAAATCCATATATAACAGTCTTAAGTGATGATAGTTTATTGTATTCCCATATCTGGGACGGATATGAAAATCACAAGATCTTTTATTCTGATGATTTCGGTGATACGTGGGATTCAATAAATTCTGACGGACTTTTTTCCCAGTCATATCTTATCGTTAAACAGTTAAAATACTTAAATGGAACTTTTTGGGCGCAATTAATGTCTTTGTCTGCACCATATAGCAGTAGACACATTTTTACATATAATAATGATTTAAGTAAATGGTTTGAGGTAACAAATAATCTCCCTATGGGTACCAGTCATAATGACCTGTTCGGGTATAATGGTAATATTTTATGCAGCATAAATACATATCCTGTGTTTGAATTTAACGATGAAGATTCATCATGGGTACAGTTTGCTGATGCATCTAAAAATGTAAATCATTTTTTATTACACGAGGAAGAATTATATTGTGCGACAGACCAGGGTGCATGCTCACTTGATACGAACGGGAATTGGACAACCTTTTATACAGGTTTGCAACATAGGGATATTTCATCAATTGCCACACATAATGGAAACATTTATGTTACAGCAAATAATGAGTTATTTTATTCTGAAGATGTAGGGAGTAGTTTTATAAGAAATGAAAACGCTTATGGCTTTCAAATAATTACTACTGATACTGTATTTTATATGATTTCCCCACATGAATATAGAATGTCGTGGGATGAAGGTGATACCTGGAACTTATATTCTGATAGTATTGGGAATAGAAAATTAACCCACCTGAGTATATCACCTGACTATTATTACTTAGGAACATCCGGAGGTTTGTTCAGGTCACCATCTGATTCTATAGCATGGGAAAAAGTTGAAAACGGACCATTTTCATCAAATTTTTACGTTAAAAATGTTGAAGCAATAGATACAACAGTTTTTGCTGCAGAATTATTTTATGCACAAAGGTTGTATTTTTCAAATGACAATGGAAATTCTTTCTCCGATTACGATGAATACTGTATATTCAGAAAAATTGACCAATCATATTATCTGTTCAAAGACAGCATATATTATTCTGATGATCTCGCACAAACATGGAAATTTATTCCGTTCATTATAAATTATAATGGACATTGTATTGACAAAAAAGGGGATACATTAATCATTGGCGGAGATGTTAATGGTAGCGCTATGATTGAAATGACTTATGATCATGGTGAACATTGGGTGGACCTTATTGATGATCTTCCAATATTACAATATGTGCTTTTTTCGGTTATAATTAAACCACTGAAAATTATGGATGGAAGATTGTTTGTTGGAAATCCCAGACATGGTCTTTGGTACCGCGATGACATTATAACAAGTACATTTGAAAAGCCAATTTCAAACACTGCCGATAAATTTTTCATTAAAGTCTACCCCAACCCCTTATCTGCTTCCAGCACAATTGAATACACGCTTCAACATCCTTCAACAGTATTCATTAGTATTTACAACCAGCTTGGAAAGCAAGTTGATGCTATCAATGAGAATCAATCATCAGGAAAGCAACAAGTAATATGGAATACACAGGGACTGCCTTCCGGAATTTATTACTTCACACTGCAGGCAGGTGAACAAATGGCATCGGGGAAGATTGTAGTTGTAAAATAAACGCTTGTCATAATTCATAATCCATAATTCATAATCTCTTCCCCTCTTACAGTTTTCCCGTCACATAAAATCCTCCTGAACTTAACTGATCACGGCTGTTACGGCCATTATTTTTTTGACATACACATGGATTAATATTTTATATGTAACTTAGCTGCTAGTAAAAGCAGAGTTATAATAATCAATAATTAAAAAGAGAAATTATTATGAAAACAAAATTATTCCTGATGGTAGCCATGCTCATCGCATGGAGCAGTGTAAATATTTTTGCACAAGAAACAACAGACATTCTGCCTCCCTATCCCGGCAGCCATGTTGCTTATGATGACAATCTTGGGTATGACCAATTTTGGGTTTGTACCGGAACCTCCGGCGACACGATGATAATTGAAACGATCGTTGGCAATATTCGTCATAGATTTTGTTATTTCCCCAAAGGACGTTCCGCTTTTGAAATAATAGAAAATTATAAAGAGGCCATAACCCAGAATGGTGGCAGCGTATTAATCTCAGCGAATAACAAAGAATGCATAAGAGCATTTTTGAAAAGGGGGAATCCTCATCGCACTTCGCGAAACTTTGAATATCAGATTTTCCGTGATCAGGCTTATAAATATTTCTCCGGGAAAATACCTACAGACACAGCAGATTATTATATCATTCTTGTGATGGCAAATTGTGGGGGTAAAGCTGTATATTCATTGGTGACTATCAAAACAAAAGCAATGGAAATGGGAATGATCTCGTTTGAAAATATAGATGATGGCATAGCAAACAAAGGCCATATTGCCATTTACGACATCCATTTTGATACAGGTAAATCTGAAATAAAGGGTGAATCTGCCGATGCTTTAAAAAATATAGCTGAATACCTGAATGCAAATCCTGATAAGCAATATTTTATTGTTGGCCATACCGATAATGTTGGCGGTTTTGAGGCAAACATAAACCTTTCTACCGAAAGGGCAAATGCTGTAGTAAATGGATTAATTGTGAATTACAGCGTTAAAAAAGAGCAGTTGAAACCATACGGAGTTGGCCCTGTTTCTCCTGTAGCAAGTAATTCGACGGAGGAAGGGAAAGCAAAAAACAGGCGTGTGGAAATTGTGGAGCAATAATTTCTGATCAGGAGTTAGACTAGAATGGTGCGGGGTACGAGGTATGGGGTGCGGGGGACGGGGTGTGATTTTGAAATCAGCCTGCCCGCCTCAGGCGGGAAATTCATCCATAATCCAAAATTTATAATCTCTTCCCGTCTTATAGTCTTCCCCTCATAAAAAAGCCACCTGAACTTGACAGGCCTCTGTTTATTCCTTATCTTTATTCCCGAACGGGCAAATCTTTCCCAAATCTTAAAACTTTGTTCGAAATTCTGAGCAGGATTACTGACATAGCTTTATACGCTTATCTACGCTGCCCTTTCTTACTTCCTGCACCACTTTTTGAAAGTTGATATAGCAATATTGGCATATATATTTAACAATTTAAATCAATAAATCATGAGTAAAGTATATTTCTACAGGGATATCACTGTTGATATCAGTGAAAATGAAGACGTAAGTCTCAGAGTAGAATTCCCTGATGCAGGAACTACCGGGCATACATTTATCAATGTTCCGGGCAACAACGACAAAGAAATCTTCAACACAGAAAGTAAGGTTATCGGACAGTGGGAAAACCTGAAAAAAGGCATGACCATTATTACAGCATCACCATCGAATATTGCTGCAGAAGATGAAGTTGAGCAGGTCCGCTATCAGCTTTATGTAAATGATGTGCTGAAGCTTGATCATGCAAACCAGAAAACGGAAACCAAAATACCACAGTTGATCATCCTCATTAATTTTAAACTAAAATGAAAGCATGTATATTTTTAACCCTCATCATACTCATCGCATATACGGGAGTTTGGGGACAGGTCAATCTCGATAAAGTAAAAGCACCTTCATCTCCCGGGGCATCCGTAATAGGCATTCAGCCATCAACTATCCTTACACCGAAATCCTATGAGGCCCTGGAGGCAAATCTTTTTTCTAATTATGTGAGTGATGCCGGTGAGCTGCTTATTCCAAACAATGTGGGACTTGAATTCACCCCATACTGGATGAAAGACCACAAGATGACCGCCACCGAATACCTTTTCCC